>JADGAY010000003.1 GCA_015231775.1 Magnetococcales bacterium
CTGTTTTGATATTTCTGATCGCCTGAAGCACTTTACTGGGCTGAACGGTTACCTTGTGGCAGGCATCAACAATCTTCTACATAGGAAGAATGCTGATAGTTTTGTAACTATTGACGGAGGAGCCCTTCGGGACTTGCTCAAGTTCTCCAGCAAGGTGCTTTCAGATAAATTCAAGTATCTGGATGATTGTTGGTACAGATTGGATATGAATGCCTTCAATTTAGACCTGCGGAATTCCATAGCGCACAACAATGTGCACTACACGGTAGTAGATCAAGTTGTCACCTACACACCCGATGGTGGTCGGCTTGAGCAAGGCAAGTGTGAGACTATGAGTTTTTTAGAGTTTATGCGGCTGTTGCTCATTTCCTTTCGGGAGATGCATAGCCTTCACCATATAATTAAAACTTTATTTTTCTACAAATATCTTATTCATGACAAATACGATAATACATGATGCCTAACAATGCGATAAATTAAATCAAAATCGGGGGACCGCAAAATCGGTAATCCGGGGACAGTATATCCATTTCGGGACAGCATACCGCTTTCTCTGATGACTATAAATTGAATCGGTTTGCTGTTCCCGGACTTTCGTAAGCTTTTTGCGTTTCAACTTCCAGGGATGCGTGCATGAAAATCTACGTGGATGGCGATGCCTGTCCGGTGAAGGCTGAGGTGATGCGGGTTGCCGAGCGGCATGGGTTGGGCGTCCTCATGGTCACCAACCAATGGATGCGCCTGCCCGCCCATCCCCTGTTGACCATCCAGGTGGTGAGCGGCGGTCTGGACAAGGCCGATGACTGGATCGTGGCCCGCATCGACTCCGGGGATATCGCCATCACGGCGGATATTCCCCTGGCGGCCCGCTGTCTGGCCAAGGGGGCGCGGGTGATCGGGCCCACGGGCAAGCCCTTCGATGATGACGGCATCGGCATGGCCCTGGCCATGCGCGAACTCAACGCCCAACTCCGTGACAGCGGAGAGATCCGGGGTGGTGGCCCCCCGTTTGGCAACAAGGACCGGTCACGCTTTCTGCAAGCCCTGGAAGAGGTGATTCAGTCCCTCAAGCGCGGACGGTGAGCGCGGGGAGATGCGGCTCTGTCTGGCCGCGTCGCAAGTATGCGTCACTGGAGGTAAATTTGGATCAGCCGGGGCACGGCGCGTGGGGGGAGAGCCGCCTTCGGCGGCCTGTTTGAGGCAAGGCGAAGAGGGGTCGTTTTGCCAACGGCGCAAAACGACCCCTCTTCCAAGGCTGCGCGCAAGCGATTT
The DNA here is from genome assembly GCA_015231775.1 of Magnetococcales bacterium. Classification (GTDB taxonomy): domain Bacteria; phylum Pseudomonadota; class Magnetococcia; order Magnetococcales; family Magnetaquicoccaceae; genus Magnetaquiglobus. The sequence continues at coordinate 1,273 of JADGAY010000003.1, forward strand.
TCACATAAAGACGTGAAAATCGCTTTTTTGTTAAGAGCGCGCTAAAAGCAAAGGCAAAGGCAACTTCAAAAGATAAACCCTGGGAGAGGAATCTCCCAGACTCTCTCTTTTTTTTCAACAGTTAAGGCAACCGTTCCGGGGGCTTAGGCCCTCGGGGCCTTGTTGCGCACGCCCTGGGGACGGACGGCCTGCTCGGCATGCCTGCTGCTCCCCACCGTCGGCGGACGACGACCCCTGGCCGGGGCGCCGCTGCGGGTCGGGGTGGGCGCCTGACGCTTCGGGGGGGCGGAACGCGGTTCCGGCATCATCCCCGCCGCGATGTCGCAGTGATAACGGTGATCGCGATCCACCGGCACCTTCTGACGAATGATCCGTTCGATATCCCGCAAATAGGGACTCTCGGTGGCATCGCAAAAGGAGATGGCCTGACCATCGTTGCCGGCACGGGCCGTGCGCCCAATACGATGCACGTAACTCTCCGGTTCGTTGGGCAGATCGAAATTGATCACATGGCTGATGTGGGCCACGTCAATGCCACGGGCCGCAATGTCGGTGGCTACCAACACACGCACCTCGCCGTTGCGAAACAGCTCCAGAGACTTTTCACGGGCACTCTGAGACTTGTTGCCGTGAATGGCCATGGCCGGGATGGCGTTTTTCTCCAGATGCTCGGTAACCCGATCCGCGCCGTGCTTGGTGCGGGTGAAAACCAAAGCGCGGTGGATGTCCTGCTGCTCCAGAATCTTTTTCAACAGCGCGCGCTTGTTCTCCTTGTTGACGAACAGCACCTTCTGATCCACCTTCTCAACCGTGGTGGATTGGGGCGTCACTTCAACACGCACCGGATCGCGCAGAATCCCCTTGGTCAACTCCTCCACCTCGGCAGGCATGGTGGCCGAAAAGAGCAGGGTCTGCCGCTCCGCGGGCAACAAGGCGATGATGCGCCGAATGTCGTGGATGAAGCCCATGTCGAGCATGCGGTCGGCCTCGTCGAGCACGAACACCTGCAAACTGGAAAGACGCACGATCCCCTGATTGATCAGATCCAACAGACGACCCGGCGTGGCCACCAGGATGTGAACCCCCCTGGACATCGCCTTGGCCTGGGGAAACTGACCCACACCACCGAAAATCACCGTATGGCGAATCGGCAGCGTGCCGGCAAAGGCTTCAATGGAGGCTCCGATCTGAGAGGCCAGCTCGCGGGTCGGAGTAAGGATCAGCACACTGGCTTCGCCCGCTCGGGGACGCCGGGGTTGACTGACCAGACGGTTGAGGATGGGCAGAACGAAAGCGGCAGTCTTGCCGGTTCCAGTCTGGGCGATCCCCAGAAGGTCACGCCCGTCCAGCAGATGGGGTATGGCCTGAGATTGAATAGGGGTGGGTATTTGAAAACCGGCTTGCTGGATGGCGGTCCGCAGAGAGGAGACAAGGTTAAGCTGATTGAATTCGGACACAAAAGACCTTTATGAGTTGTAAAACGCGAGATGCTCGCATGGAATGGTGCGGCAGGGTCAGACGAAAGGAGATACGGTTGAAGCTGACGCAGACAAAGAATGTTTTATACACGATGGAGTGGATCACTGTCAAGACTGTTTTTGCCCAATGATGCACGGATCGATGGATGGCCTGTTGCCTACCCGGTTCGCAGCGGGGGTTTGGCCTGAATGAGTATAAATTTTAGTCAAATATAAGGAGCGGAGGTCGGGATTGTTAAAATATTGAATAAATTTTATGCAAATTTGGACCGTCCAGCAGCCAGATCCGTGAAGAGCCCGGTTAACCAACGGATAATAAAAGCAAAAAAATCGCGGCACAGCCATTGCTAGCCAGGATAAGGTCACACCTGTCGTGACGAACTTTTGCGCAGATCGTGCTTCTGATCCCATGGTATCCGCAACACGCCAAGGAAGCTCAACATGAAAATGTTGGAACCCGTGACCGAGGATTGCATCCTGACGGACACTCCGGTGAACACCATCTTCATGCGCACCCTGTTCCATGTCAGCCAGGCCCTGCATCAATCGCCGGATCCCGGACGAACCATGCGCGCCGTGGTGGTGGAACTGCATCGTCACGCCCATCTGCGCAGCGCGGTCATCACCCTGGTCGATCCGGTCACCGGCGCCCTGGCGATCCATGCCGCCCATCCCGACGGCATGGACCCCTTGAGCGACGAGACGGTGCGTTACCGCCCTGGCGAGGGGGTGCTGGGCATGATCCTGACCGCCGGACGCACGGTAATGATCCCACGCGCCGGCGACGAACCCCTTTTTCTCAACAAATCCGGGCGCCTCGACCGACGACTCCCCTTCATCGGCGTGCCGATCCGGGTTGGGGATCACGAGCTGGTGGGGGTGCTCGCGGCCCAGCCGGGCTGGATGGATGGGGACCGGCTGTTGCAGTATGTCGCCTTTCTCGAGATGGTCGCCCATCTGCTGGTGCAGAGCATTCTTCTGGCGCGCAAGGTGGCCGAGGAGAAACGCGAGCTGGCCGATCATCGCGATCAACTGCTGCGCGAGGTGCGCAACCGCTACGGATTCGACAACATGATCGGGCGTTCCGACGCCATGCGGCAGATCTTCGAGCAGACCCGCCTGGTCTCGCGCTGGGACACCACGGTGCTGATCCGTGGCGAGTCCGGCACCGGCAAGGAGTTGATCGCCCACGCCATCCACTATCACTCTCCCCGGGCGCGCCAACCGTTCGTGAAGCTCAACTGCGCCGCCCTCTCCGACAACCTGCTCGAATCCGAACTCTTCGGCCACGAAAAAGGGGCCTTCACCGGCGCGTTCTCCACCCGCAAGGGGCGTTTCGAACTCGCCCACGGCGGCACGCTCTTTCTGGACGAACTCGGCGAGATCTCGGCGGTGTTTCAGGCCAAGCTGTTGCGGGTGATGCAGGAGGGGGAGTTCGAACGGGTCGGCGGCGAACATACCATCAAGGTGGATGTGCGCATCATCGCGGCGACCCATCGCCATCTGGAAGAGGCGGTGCTGCGCGGCACCTTCCGACGCGATCTCTACTACCGGTTGAATGTCATGACCATCGTCCTGCCGCCGCTGCGGGCGCGGCGGGAGGATATCCCGGACATCGCCCGATTTCTGATGGCGCGCATCTCCAAACGCCAGGGACGACGCATGATCCTTACCGATGCCGCCCTGCGGCTGCTGGTGCGCCACGACTGGCCGGGCAACGTGCGCGAGTTGGAGAACTGTCTGGAGCGGGCGGCGGTGATCTGTCCCGGCACCACCGTGACCCCGGATTTCATTCAGATCGATCTCTCCCTGACCACGCCTCCGGGCCTGGCACGGGAGAGCGCGCTTCCGCTCACCCCCCCAAAAGGGGTGGAGATCGGAGACACCTCCCCCGGCGAGACGGACGAACGGGAACGGGTGCTCCACGCCCTGCGCAAAAGCGGCTGGGTCAAGGCCAAGGCCGCCCGCCTGCTCGGCATGACCCCGCGCCAGATCGCCTACCGCATCAAGATCCACGGCATCGAAACCCAATCCTTTTGATCCCTGCCCCTTCCGGATCCGCCTTGCCGCCCGCGCCGGTGGAAGCGGTTGACCGCCCCTCCCCCCGCGCCGGATGCCACCGCATGCCCATTCCAGCAGGTCTGATTATTTATTAATCTTCATGATCGCAAACATGACAATCAGGATGTCAGAATTGTCTAATATATGATCACTCATTCAGAAGAATTCCGCGCGCGGCAGGGTCTGGATCGGCTCCGGGTCCGTGAGCATACCGCTACACGCGCCGGGCGCATGATATGAATTCACCTGTCAATTCAACAATAAATCCCTGAATTTCCGATTCATTCGGCATGGCTTGCACCCCGACCAATGCGCCCCTTGGCCCGAGTGTCCGGTTTTGTCGGCTTTGGCACACACTATGCGCAAGAAGATATGGTTTGCTTATCAGATCATCACAATCCCTTGCCCCCATCAGGAGTGTGTCCATGCAACGACGTCATTTTCTCAAGGTTCTCTCCCTGGCCGCGGCCACCCTATCCCTGGGCGCCATGAGCTTCCCCCAAGGCGCCCAGGCCGCCGATACCATCAAGGTGGGAATCCTCCACTCCCTCTCCGGCACCATGGCCATCTCCGAAACCGCGCTCAAGGAGACCGCCTTGATGACCATCGAGGAGATCAATGCCAAGGGTGGCGTGCTCGGCAAGAAGCTCGAACCGGTGGTGGTGGATCCGGCCTCCAACTGGCCGCTGTTCGCGGAGAAGGCCCGTCAACTCCTCAGCCAGGACAAAGTGGCCGTGGTGTTCGGCTGCTGGACCTCGGTGTCACGCAAATCGGTGCTGCCGGTCTTCAAGGAGCTCAACGGCCTGCTCTTCTATCCGGTGCAGTACGAGGGCGAGGAGTTGGAAAAGAACGTCTTTTACACCGGCGCGGCCCCGAATCAACAGGCCATCCCGGCGGTGGAGTACCTGATGAGCGAGGATGGGGGCGGCGCGCAACGGTTCGTGCTGCTGGGCACCGATTATGTCTATCCCCGCACCACCAACAAAATCCTGCGCGCCTTCCTGAACGCCAAGAAGATCGCGGATGCCGACATCCTGGAAGAGTACACCCCCTTCGGCCACGCCGATTACCAGACCATCATCGCCAAGATCAAGAAGTTCGCCTCCGAGGGCAAGAAGACCGCGGTGATCTCCACCATCAACGGTGACTCCAACGTGCCGTTCTACAAGGAGCTGGGCAACGCCGGGCTCAAGGCCACCGAGGTGCCGGTGGTGGCCTTCTCGGTGGGCGAGGAGGAGCTGCGCGGGGTGGACACCAAGCCGCTGGTGGGTCACCTGGCCTCGTGGAACTACTTCATGTCCTTGAAGAACCCGGTCAACGACGGCTTCACCAAGATGTACAAGGATTGGGCCGCCAAAAACAAACTCCCCGGCGCCGACAAGGTGGTGACCAACGATCCGATGGAGGCCACCTACATCGGCCTGCATCTGTGGAAACAGGCGGTGGAGAAGGCCAAGACCACCGACGTGGATCCGGTGATCGCCGCCATGGCCGGTCAGGCCATGCAGGGTCCGTCCGGATTCGAGATCAAGATGGATGAGAAGAACCACCATCTGCACAAGCCGGTCTTCATCGGCGAGGTGCGCGCCGACGGGCAGTTCAACGTGGTGTGGAAGACGCCGGGTCCGGTGCGTGCCGCCCCCTGGAGCCCCTACATCCCCGGCAACGACAAGAAGTCCGACGAACCGGAGAAGTGATCGCGCCATCCGCCTTGAACACGGCTTGACCGCCCTGTTCAAGGCGGATGAGACACCCGCATGAAAAGAATTTAAATCATTGCATCGTTTGTTGTGCATTTCACCACCTCCCGCTCACGGAAGATCGCATGCCCCATCGTCAACCCGTTCGGTCGCTCGCCTGGTGGATCGCTCTCTGGATCCTCTGCACCTGCTCCCCCCTGCGGGCGGAATGGGACGCGGGGTTGGCCGCCACCCTGGCCAATGGCGACTCCGAGGCGCGCATCGCCGCCATCCGCCAACTGGTGACCAGCGGGGATCCCAAGGTCGCGGTTCTGCTCAAGGCGTTGGCCGAGGATGGCCTGGCCGTGGCCGATGGCCGACTGGCGCGTCCGATCGACGGCCAATGGATCGACCTGGAATCCGGCGCGACCCTGACCCCGACCGGCACGCCGGAGAGCCTCTCCATCAACAACCGGGTACGACGCGAGGTGCAATCCGGTCTGGCGCTGTTGCGTCTGTTCGACGCCGATCCCAAGGTGCGGCTGGAGGCGGCCTCGTCGTTGCAGAGTCGCGCCACCCCGGAGATGATCCCGGCGCTGGAGAAGGCCCTCGGGCAGGAGCAGGACGCCACCATTCACGATCATCTGTTTCTGGGTCTGGCCCTGGCGCGGCTGTCGAGCAAGGATGCCGGCCAGCGGCTGGCGGCGGTCAAGGCCCTGGGGGAGAGCGCCAGCACCACGGTGCGGGTCACCTTGTCGCGCCTGCTGGAGCCTGCCGCCGAACCCGACGAGACGGTACGGCGCGAGGCGCGGGACTCCCTCAAGCGCATCGAACGGCGCCTGGCCCTGGGCGAGGCGGCGGGCGCGCTCTTCTCCGGCATCTCCCTGGGCTCGATCCTGCTTCTGACCGCCCTGGGACTGGCCATCACCTACGGGGTGATGGGGATCCTCAACATGGCCCACGGCGAGCTGTTGATGATCGGCGCCTACAGCACCTACGCGGTGCAGATGCTGTTTCGGAACCATCTGCCCAACCTGTTGGAAGGGTATCTTTTCGTCGCCATTCCGGTGGCCTTCGTGGTCACCGCCCTGGTGGGCATGCTCATGGAACGCACCGTGATCCGCTGGTTGTACGGTCGCCCGTTGGAGACGTTGCTGGCCACCTGGGGGATCTCGCTGATGCTCATCCAGGCGGTGCGGCTGCTGTTCGGCGCCCAGAACGTCGAGGTGGCCAATCCCGGCTGGATGTCCGGCGGGGTGGCGCTGATGCCCGGCGTGGTGCTGCCGTGGAATCGCATCATCATCACCCTTCTGGCCCTGCTGGTGCTGGGGCTCACCTGGGGGATGCTCAACCGCACCCGCCTGGGACTCTTCGTGCGCGCCGTGACCCAGAATCGCGCCATGGCCGGCTGCGTGGGGGTGCCCACCGGCCTGATCGACACCCTGGCGTTCGGATTGGGGGCCGGCATCGCCGGATTGGGCGGGGTGGCCATCTCCCAGATCGCCAACGTGGGACCGGACATGGGACAGGGCTACATCGTGGACTCCTTTTTGGTGGTGGTGCTGGGCGGCGTGGGACAACTGGCCGGCGCGGTCTGGGCCGCCATGGGACTCGGGATCGCCGGCAAACTGCTCGAAGGGTGGGTCGGCGCGGTGATCGCCAAGATCCTGATGCTGGTCTTCATCATCGTCTTCATCCAAAAAAGACCCCAGGGACTGTTCGTCCTCAAGGGCCGCCAGATGGAGGGTTGAGCCATGTCCACCCCAACCACCCACCCCCTGGCCCCGCGTCGGGTGCTCTTCGGTCGTCTCGGCTGGAGCGCGTTGATCCTCTTTGCCCTGCTGTTCGTGGTGGTGATCCCGGCGTTGCATCTGCTCGTGCCGACCAACCATCCGCTGTACATCTCCAGCTACCTCATCACCCTGGGCGGCAAGATCCTCTGCTACGCCATCCTGGCCGTGGCCCTGGACCTGATCTGGGGCTTCGCGGGGATCCTCTCCCTGGGACACGGGCTCTTCTTCGCCCTCGGCGGCTACGCATTCGGCATGTACCTGATGCGCTCGATCGGGCGCGATGGGGTCTATCACGCCGATCTGCCCGATTTCATGGTCTTTCTCAACTGGAAAGAGCTTCCCTGGTACTGGATCGGTAGTGACCATTTTCTCGTCGCCCTGCTCTGGATTCTGCTCGTCCCCGCCCTTCTGGCCTTCGTGTTCGGCTTTTTCGCCTTCCGCTCGCGCATCAAGGGGGTCTACTTCTCCATCATCACCCAGGCTTTGACCTACGCCTTCATGCTGCTCTTCTTCCGCAACGAGACCGGCTTTGGCGGCAACAACGGCTTCACCGACTTCAAGCGGATTCTCGGATTATCCATCACCACCCCGGAGATGCGCGCCACCCTGTTCGCCCTCTCCGCCGCCGCCCTGACCGGGGCCCTGCTGCTCTGCCGCCACCTGATCGCCGGCAAGTTCGGTCGCATCCTCACCGCCATCCGCGACGCCGAATCGCGGGTGATGTTCATCGGCTATCAACCCCTGTGGTACAAGCTGACCGCCTGGACCCTCTCCGCGCTCATGGCCGCCATCGCCGGCGCGCTCTATGTTCCCCAGGTGGGGATCATCAATCCCGGCGAGATGTCCCCGGCCAACTCCATCGAAATCGCCATCTGGGTCGCGGTGGGCGGGCGCGGCACCCTGGTCGGACCGATCCTCGGCGCCGCGGCGGTCAACCTGGCCAAAAGCTGGTTCACCTTCTCGTTCCCCGAGTACTGGCTCTTCTTTCTGGGGGTGCTGTTCATCGCCGTCACCTTGTGGTTTCCGGGCGGCATCGTCTCGTTATGGTCGCGTCTGTTCGGAGGAGCCCGCCGATGAGTCTCATGGACGAACCCATCGTCGAGAATCCGGGTTTCCCCAGCCTCGGCCATCCCCTGGTACCCGGCGCCCTCGACATCTCCCACAAGGTGATCCTCTATCTGGACCAGGTGAGCGTCTCCTTCGACGGTTTCAAGGCGTTGAACGATCTCAACCTGGCCATCGACGTCGGCGAACTGCGTTGCATCATCGGACCCAACGGCGCGGGCAAGACCACCATGATGGATGTGATCACCGGCAAGACCCGTCCCGATTCCGGCACGGTCTTCTTTGGCCAGACGTTGGATCTGACCCGCATGAGCGAACCGGCGATCGTGGCCGCCGGAATCGGGCGCAAGTTCCAGAAACCCACGGTGTTCGAGCACCACACGGTGTTCGAGAATCTGGAGCTGGCCGCCAAATGCGACCGGCGGGTACGGTTCTCCCTGCGCTCCCGGCTGGATGGGGAGACCCTGGACCAGATCGACGAGGCGTTGCGCATCGTGCGTCTCACCCCCCATGCCCATGTGGAGGCCGGTCTGCTCTCCCACGGTCAAAAGCAGTGGCTGGAGATCGGCATGCTGCTGGTGCAGGATCCCAAGCTGTTGCTGTTGGACGAACCCGTGGCCGGCATGACCGATGAGGAGACCGAACACACGGCGGAGCTGTTTTTGTCCCTGGCCGGGCGTCGCTCCCTGGTGGTGGTGGAGCACGACATGGCCTTTGTCGCCAAGCTGGCCAGCCGCGTGACGGTGTTGCACGAGGGTTCGGTGCTGGCCGAGGGGCGCATGGAGGAGGTGCGGGAGCATCCGCGGGTCATCGAGGTCTATCTGGGGCGCTAGAACATGCTCAACGTGACACGACTGAATCAGTTCTACGGCGGCAGTCACATCCTGCGTGATCTGTCGTTTTCGGTACCCATGGGCCAGGTGACCACGCTTCTGGGTCGCAACGGCGTGGGCAAGAGCACCCTGATGCGTTGTCTGATGGGGGTCAACCGGATCCGAAGCGGTTCGATCCACCTCTTCGACACGGAGATCACCCAGGCCGCGCCCCATCAACGGGTGCGGGCCGGGATGGGGTACGTGCCCCAGGGGCGGGAGATCTTTCCCCGATTGACCGTGGAGGAGAACCTGGTGATGGGGCTGGCCTCGCGACCGGCGGGCACGCCGATTCCGCAACGGATCTTCGAGACCTTTCCGGTGCTCTGGGAGATGCGCCGCCGGCGCGGCGGGGATCTCTCCGGCGGGCAGCAGCAACAACTGGCCATTGGCCGGGCCTTGGCCTCCGCGCCCCGGCTGTTGATCCTGGATGAGCCGACCGAGGGGATCCAGCCCTCGATCATCAAGGAGATCGAGCGGGCGATTCGCGCCCTGGCCGATTCGGGGGAGATGGCGATTCTGCTGGTGGAGCAATATTATGATTTCGCCCGTTCCCTGGCAGACCACTATCTGGTGATGGAGCGGGGTGAATTCGTGTTGCGCGGTCTGGGAGAGCGGATGGATGCCGATGGCGCCCGTGAACGACTGGTGGTGTGAGGAGGAGGAGCCGGGAGGCTGGCGCGCCTCGTTGGCATTGCGGCTGGAGCGGAGCGGCGCGCGCACCGTGTTGCGTCGTCGGGAGCATCGGGGCCCGTTGTTGGTGCAAAAGGCGCTCTATCCCGAGGGGGAGACGGTCTGTCATCTGCTGTTGCTGCACCCGCCGGGCGGGGTGGTGGGTGGGGATGCGTTGCGGATCCATCTCGATCTGGCCGAGGGGGCCCATCTGTTGTTGACCACCCCCGGCGCGGGCAAATGGTATCGTTGCGCGCCGGGGAGTCGTTCCCAGCAGCGGGTGGAGATCCGTCTCGGGCCAGGGGCGGTGCTGGAGTGGCTGCCGCAGGAGAACATCTTTTTCGATGGGTGTGACAGCCGTCTGGGGATGGGGGTGACCTTGGCCTCCGGGGCGCGGTTTTTGGGGTTGGAGATGCACTGTCTGGGGCGGATGGCCTCGGGCGAGGGGTTCGAGCGGGGCCGGGTGCGGTTTCAGAGCCGCCTTGAAGGGGTGGATGGCCCGTTATGGCGGGAGCAGGGCGCGCTGGTTGGCGGTTCGGAGTGGCTGGAGGCGGGGCCGGGTTTGGACGGGGCACGGGTGATCGGCACGTTGCTCGCCGCCGGGGCGGAGGTCGAGGCGGCGTGGGTGGCGGCGTGTCGGGCCATTCCGGTGCCTGGGGTTGGGATGCGGGTTGGGGTCACCCGTCTGCCGGGGGTTTTGGTCGCGCGGGTTCTGGCGGATGAGAGTGAGGCGGCGCGCGGTTGGTTGCGTGGTGTGTGGGGGGTGTTGAGGCCGCTTGTGTTGGGTCGGGAGGCGGAGGAGCCGCGCATCTGGCGGACGTGACGGACGCATGCTTCCGATTGATTCATCTATTGCCACCATTACACATGAGGAACGACCATGGATCTGACCCCTCGCGAACGGGACAAACTGCTCATCTTCACCGCCGCCCTGCTGGCGGAACGACGCCGGGCACGCGGCCTGAAACTCAACCATCCCGAAGCCGTGGCCTTCATCACCGCCGCCATCCTGGAAGGGGCTCGGGATGGCCGGGGTGTCGCCGATATGATGGGATACGGCGCCACCCTGCTCACCCGCGACGACGTGATGGAGGGGGTGGCGGAGATGATCCCGGAGATCCAGGTTGAGGCCACCTTTCCCGATGGCACCAAACTCGTCACCGTCCACCACCCCATCGTTTGAGGAGCCGCCACGATGATTCCAGGCGAGATGTCGATCCAACCGGGAGAGATCCTGTTGAACGCGGGTCGCGAAACACGCACCGTGGTGGTGGCCAATCGCGGCGACCGACCGGTTCAGGTGGGGTCGCACTTTCATTTTTATGAGGTCAACGCCGCCCTGGCGTTCGACCGGGAGCAGAGCCGAGGGTTTCGTCTGGATCTGCCGGCGGGCACGGCGGTGCGCTTCGAACCGGGACAGAGCCGCTCGGTGCGACTGGTGGCCCTGGCCGGGGAGCGCAAGGTGTATGGTTTCAACGCCCGCGTGATGGGGGAGGTGTGACATGGCGACCATCTCCCGCAAGGCCTATTCCGAAATGTATGGTCCCACCACCGGGGATCGGATCCGCCTGGCGGATACCGAGTTGTGGATCGAGGTGGAGGCGGATCACACCGTTTATGGGGAAGAGGTGAAATTCGGCGGCGGCAAGGTGATCCGCGACGGCATGGGACAGTCGCAACGGGTGGGGGCGACGGTGATGGACACGGTGATCACCAACGCGGTGATCCTCGACCACGCCGGGATCGTGAAGGCCGACATCGGATTGCGCCAGGGACGGATCGCGGGAATCGGCAAGGCGGGCAATCCGGATATTCAACCCGGCGTGACCCTGGTGATCGGTCCGGCCACGGAGATCATCGCCGGGGAGGGGATGATCGTCACCGCCGGCGGCATCGACAGCCATATCCACTTCATCTGTCCGCAACAGGTGGAAGAGGCGCTCTACTCCGGCATCACCACCATGATCGGCGGCGGAACGGGTCCGGCGGCGGGCACCTGCGCCACCACCTGCACGCCGGGTCCGTGGCACATGCACCGCATGCTCGAGGCTGCCGAGGCCTTTCCGATGAATCTGGGTTTTCTGGGCAAGGGCAACGCCAGCCTGCCGGACGGGTTGCGGGAACAGGTGCGGGCCGGGGCCATGGGGTTGAAGCTCCACGAGGATTGGGGCACCACCCCGGCGGCCATCGACTGCTGTCTGGGGGTGGCCGAGGAGATGGACGTGCAGGTGGCGATCCATACCGACACCCTCAACGAATCGGGGTTCGTGGAGACCACCCTGGCGGCCTTCAAGGGACGCACCATCCACACCTACCACACCGAGGGAGCAGGAGGCGGACACGCCCCGGACATCCTGCGGGCCGTGGGCGAGGGTCATGTGCTCCCCTCCTCCACCAATCCCACCCGCCCCTACACGGTCAACACCGTGGATGAGCATCTGGACATGCTGATGGTCTGCCACCATCTGGATGCCGCCATCGCCGAGGATGTGGCCTTCGCCGAATCGCGCATCCGCCGCGAAACCATCGCCGCCGAGGATATTCTGCACGATCTGGGGGCGATCTCCATGTTCTCCTCCGACTCCCAGGCCATGGGTCGGGTCGGCGAGGTGATCCTGCGCACCTGGCAGACCGCCCACAAGATGAAGGTGCAGCGCGGCGCCCTGCCCGAGGATGGCGGAGCCGGTCACGACAACTTCCGGGCAAAACGCTATGTGGCCAAATACACCATCAATCCGGCCCTCTCCCACGGCATCGCCCATCTGGTGGGATCGGTGGAGGCGGGCAAGCTGGCGGATCTGGTGCTGTGGCGACCGGCCTTCTTCGGCGTGAAGCCGGCCATGGTGATCAAGGGTGGGATGATCGCGGCAGCCCCCATGGGGGATCCGAACGCCTCGATCCCAACCCCGCAACCAGTCTATTTCCGCCCCATGTTCGGAGCCCATGGCCTGGCGTTGCGCACGGCGGTCACCTTCGTCTCCCAGGCCGCCCTCGACAATCCCGAGGTGCGGGCCCTGGGACTCAGGAAACCGTTGGAGGCGGTGCGGGGGTGTCGCGGGGTGCGCAAGCGCGACATGATCCACAACGGATATACCCCACGCATGGAGGTGGATCCGGAGACCTATCAGGTGCGCGCCGATGGCCAATGGCTGGTATGCGAGCCCATGGCGACACTGCCCATGACCCAACGCTATTTTCTCTTTTAGGAGCCCGACGCATGCGCCTGCGCGCCTTTGCCGACCTCGACTCCAGACCGGTACACGGGCTGCTCCCCCTGACCTGGACGCAGCGGTGCCACAGCCGCCTGCAGGCCCACCTGCCGGATGGCACGGCGGTGACGATCGCCCTGCCCCACGGCACCCAGTTGCGACATGGGGACCGGCTGCAAGACGACGATGGCCGGGTGATCGGCATCGAGGCGGCCCCGGAACCGCTGCTGCGGGTGATTGCCCTCTCGCCGCTGGCCCTGACACGGGCGGCCTATCACCTGGGCAACCGCCACGCCATGATCCAGCTTCAGGGGGAGGGGCTCCTTCTGCCCGAGGATCCGATCCTGGAGGCGATGCTCGCCGGCCTGGGGTGCCTGGTCACGCGGGTCCGGCTCCCCTTCGAGCCGGAACGGGGCGCCTATGCCCATGCCCACCCGGTGGACCACGGGAGGGATGCGGCGCATGAACATGATCACGACCATGGCCACGACCACGGTCCGCGCATCCACGCCTTCGCATGATCGATCCCGGCCTGACGCGCCTGTTGCAGTTGACCAGCCCAACCCTGCCGGTGGGGGCGTATACCTACTCCCAGGGGTTGGAGTGGGCGGTGGAGGCGGGCCGGGTTCGCGACGAAGCAACGGCCCGGGCCTGGATCGAGGCCCTGTTGCGCCACCCCATGGCCGGTTTCGAGGCGCCGCTGCTGGCGGGGCTGCACGCGGCACTCCGGCTCGGAGACGAGGCGCGGGTGACCGAGTTGAACGACTGGTATCGGGTCAGCCGGGAGAGCGGCGAATTGCGGGCCGAAACCTTGCAGATGGGGTACTCCCTGGCCAAACTGGCGCAGTCGTTGGGTGAGCCTCCTGTTCCAGGCGTCAACGCGGAAACGTGCGCCTTCCCGACGGCCTGGGCCTGGCTGTCGGTGCGCTGGGGGATCGGGGTGGCCCCCTCGGTGACCGGCTATCTGTGGAGCTGGTGCGAAAACCAGGTGATGGCGGCGGTCAAGCTGGTGCCGTTGGGCCAGACCGCCGGACAACGGCTGCTCGTCGGTCTGGCGGGGCTCATCCCCGCCATCGCCGAAGCGGCCATCGGGCTCGAAGAGCGCCACTGGCAGGGTTTCGCGCCAGGTCTGGCACTGGCCTCCTGCGGTCACGAGTCCCAATACACCCGTTTGTTCCGATCGTGAGTTCGGAGAGCCCGAGCATGGAGGGAGGCGTGGGATGAAGGATCCGGTATGGCGCATCGGCATCGGTGGACCGGTGGGGTCGGGCAAGACCGCCCTGACACTGGCGTTGTGCCGCCGCTTGCGGGATTCCATGAGTCTGGCGGTGGTCACCAACGACATCTATACCGCCGAGGATGCCCAGTTCCTGGTGCGACACCAGGCCCTGCCCCCGGAACGGATCCTGGGGGTCGAGACCGGCGGCTGTCCCCATACCGCGATCCGCGAGGATGCCTCGATCAACCTGGAGGCGGTGGATCGGCTGATCCGACGGTTTCCGGATCTGGACGCGGTGCTGGTGGAGTCGGGGGGGGACAATCTGGCCGCGACCTTCAGTCCGGAACTGGCCGACCTCACCCTCTACGTGATCGACGTGGCCGCCGGGGAGAAGATTCCCCGCAAGGGCGGGCCGGGGATCACCCGATCGGATCTGCTGGTGATCAACAAGATCGATCTGGCCCCCCTGGTGGGCGCGTCGCTGGAGGTGATGGAACGGGATGCGCGGCGCATGCGCGGTGAACGTCCCTTTGTCTTCACCAACATGATGACCGGTCAGGGGTTGGACGCGATCATCGCGTATCTGGCCGCGCGCGGGGTCTGTGCGGCGAATTCAGGATCTCCCGCATCCCCACCTTAGATCCCGAAACGTGGTACCTGCGATGGGCCTGCCCCCTCGCCCACCCGGCGGATGCGATAAAAACGGGGGCGTATCTTCGCACGCACGAATGCGCTTGTCATGCCTTCCGAAAGGGCAGAGAATGGATCCAAGCTCACATCCATGCCACTGCCAAGGTACGTAAAGGAAGAAATGCCGGAGTCCGAAGCCCGCGCCGTGATTCCGATCGTTGCACCGGAGTCATGGGAACACCTCCTTGAGGAGAGGGATGAACTGCGACTGCGCCTCGACCGGCAGAGCCGCGAGCTGGACCGGGTGCGCCGCGATCTGCAGCAGTTCGCCCATGCCGCCTCCCACGATCTTTTCGAGCCGTTGCGCCTGATTTCCGGATTTGCCCAACTGCTGCAAACCCGCTACCACGGGGCCCTGGACCCCAAGGCGGACAGCTTCATCGATGTCATCAGCAACGAAATCAAACGCATGCAGGCGATGATCCAGGGGCTCACCGAGTTCTCCCGTGTCGAAAGTCGCGCTATTCCGTTCGTCTCCACCCCCCTGGATGAGCCCCTGGATCTGGCGTTGCTCGTTCTGCGGAGCGAAATCGAGCACACCGGCGCCCGCATTCTCCGCGCGCCACTCCCCACCATCCCGGCTGACCCGACGCAGATGGTGACGTTGTTCCATCATCTCATCGGCAATGCCCTGCGTTTCCGGGGCGACCAATCCCCCCTCATCCAGATCCGCGCCGAAAAACAGGATCACGCCTGGCTCATCCAGGTGACGGACAACGGCATCGGCATCCCGGCGAAGTTCGCCGAACGGGTGTTCATCGTCTTCCAGAAGCTCCATCCCCATGGCAAATATCCCGGCATCGGCATCGGCCTGGCGGTGACCCGACGCATCGTGGAGCGTCATGGTGGACGCATCTGGGTGGAATCCAGAGAAGAACCGGGGACAACGCTCTGTCTCGCGCTGCCGGAATCGACCCTCGGGATCCCGCCATGAACCATCCGGCAAACAATCCTGAAACCGCGCGCATGCTCTGGATGATGTTCATCATGGCCGCGGTGGGCCTGATCATGAGCGGCGTCGCCATCCTCCTCCTCCACGACATCGCCTTCACCGAAACCGGTCAACGCCTGAAACAGACGGTCGAGAGTCATGCCCGTCTGATCGAGGCGATCGCCCGCAACGAAACCACCCATTTCAACGACCATGATGTGCCGTGGACCTCGGCCACCCTGCAAACGGTGGTCATGGATCAGGTGCGCCAGGCCCACCAACGCTTCAAGGGATTTGGAGAGACCGGCGAATTCACCATGGGGCGGCAGGAGGGTGACCAGATCATCTTCGAGTTGCGTCACCGTCATACCAAACAGGACGAATCCTTGCCGGTGCCCATGCGTTCGGAGTTGGCCGAGCCGATGCGCCTGGCGCTGCTGGGACAGGCGGGGATCATGGTCGGTCTGGATTACCGGGGCGTGACGGTGTTGGCCGCCCACGAACCAGTGGCAATCCTCAACATGGGCGTCGTGGCCAAGATCGACATGGCCGAGATCCGCCGACCGTTCATTCGCGCCGCCTGGCAGGTGGGTGCCATCGGACTGGTGGTGATCATCGCGGGCAGTCTGCTGTTCTACCGGATCGGACGCCCCATGATCCGGCAGATCTCGGAGAACCAGGCCCTGCGCGAGAGTCGTCAGGCCCTGCTCAAGGTCCAGGCCGCCATGCAGGAGACCTCCGCGCAGTTGGACAGCATCCTCAGGGCCGCGGATCTGGCCATCGTGGCCACCGACTTGAGCCAAAGCATCCTCTATTTCAATCCGGAGGCGGAACAACTGTTCGGTCGCTCGGCCACGCGCACCCTGTCGCAACCCTTGAGCACCCTGCATGCCGCCCTGACCGGAGAGAAGCTGGAACAGGCCATCCGGGAGGTGCTGGAACGCCAGGAGTACCCCTTCGAGTTCGACGTCTTGATCGCGGACCGGGAGCGACGCCTGGAAGGGGTTCTCTCCGGGATCACCACGCCAACCGGGGAGTTGAGCGGATTTCTGTTCCTGGCCAGGGATGTCACGGAGACCAAAATCGCCCTGGATGCCCTGATTCGTTCCGAGCGTCGCTATCGCCTGCTCATCGAGTCGGCCAACGATGCCATTCTCATCGCCGATGCCACCTCGGGCATCATCCTGGATGCCAACCCCATGGCCGGTACGCTGGTGGGACGACCCACCAGGGAGCTGATCGGCATGCATCAAACCCAACTGCACCCGCCAGGGGAGCAGGCACGCTATCAGGAGCTGTTCCAGAAACATGTGCGCCTGGGGAACGGTCTGTTGACCGGAACCACCGTGATGCGCCAGGATGGGACGGAGGTGCCGGTGGAGATTCGCGCCGCGGTGACCGATCTGGGTGACCAAAAGGTGATTCTGGGCATCTTCCGGGATGTGACCGAACGCAGAGGCCTGGAAGAGCGGCTCCAGGGCATGAACCAGGAACTGGAACGGCGGGTCGTGGAGCGCACCCAGGAGCTGCACCGCTCCAATCAGGATTTGCAGCAGTTCGCCTATGTGGCCAGCCATGACCTGCAAGAACCGTTGCGGCTGATCACCGGTTATGTGCAACTTCTGGAAAAGCGCTACCGGGGCCGACTGGACGAGCAGGCGGACAAGTATATCGCCAGTGCCATCGAAAACGTGAATTATATGCAGAGCCTGATCCAGAATCTGCTCGGTTACGCCCGCGTGGGCCACAGCGACGGGAAACGGGAGAATGTCGATCTCGAGACCCTGTTGGCGCGCACAGCCAGCCATCTGGAACCGCTCATGCGCGAAACGGGCGCCCTCATCACCCACGATCCCCTGCCCACGCTCTGGGCCAACCCGGTGATGATGGGTCAACTGTTGCAGAATCTGCTCGGCAATGCCATGAAGTTCCACGGTATCGAACCCCTGCGCATCCATCTGGGCGCGACGCGGGAAAAGAACGGCTGGGTGATCTCCATCGCCGACAACGGCATTGGCATCGAAGCCCGACATTTCGAGCGGATCTTTCTGATCTTCCAGAAACTCCACTCCAGAGCTCAACATGAGGGGACCGGCATCGGACTGGCCTTGTGCAAGCGGATCGTGGATCGTCATGGCGGTCGCCTCTGGGTGGAGTCCGCGCCGGGAACGGGGAGCATCTTCCGCTTTTCCATCCCGGATGCCGATCCACGCGCCCGTAACGCCACGGATGCGCTTCAAACAGAGACAACAAATTGATGGAATTAAATTTTCATACATTTTTCCACGATTGCCCGATTTAGATTTCAAGATATATGGATAGACAGCGCGCTATCATTGATATATCGTTCATAAACTCGCATGATGCGGACGAATCCCCTCACCCCGACCATGGTCCTCCAATTGGGAGTTCCACGGTCATTATGAGCCGACACGCGCACCGCCATGCCGTGGCGATGAACACCGTCACGGCCAACCAAAATCAGCACGGAGAGGTTCCATGGATCCATTGACAGTCCAACCCGTTGAAATTCTTTTGGTCGAAGACAGCCCCGGCGATGTGGAACTCACCCGCGAGGCGCTGGCCGACTCCAAGATGATCAACCGGCTGCACGTCGTCGAGGATGGCGAAGAGGCCATGGCCTTCCTGCGCCGGCAAGGCCGATTCGCCAATGCCATCCGCCCGGACGTGGTGCTGCTGGATCTCAACCTGCCCCGCAAGGATGGTCGCGAGGTGCTCGAGGAGATCAAGGCGGACGCCGATCTGAAAGCCATCCCGGTGGTGGTGCTCACCACCTCCCGCGCCGACGAGGATATCCTGCGCACCTACGAACTCCACGCCAACTGCTACATCACCAAGCCCGTCGATCTGAACCAGTTCTTCGCGGTGGTCAAGTCGGTCGAGAGCTTCTGGTTCTCGGTGGTGAAACTGCCCCCCAAACCCGATGGCACCTACTGACGGGAGCGGTTTCATGACGGAACAATCGATTCGGGTGCTGCTGATCGAGGACGACCCAGGCTTTGCCTCCCTCCTGGAGGAGTGGCTGGCGGAGCGGGGCCGCACCCATTCGACCATCCTGCCGTCCCGCATCCTCCTCACCCAGGTTTCCCATCTCAGTCACGCGCTCGAAACGCTGGAAAACAACGCCTTCGACATCCTGCTCATCGACCTGAACCTCCCCGACTCGATGGGTCTGGAGACCTTCGAACGGATCCGCCACCATGCCGCCACCTACCCGGTGATCGTGCTCTCCGGCCTGGACGACGAATCCCTGGCCATTCAGGCGGTGCGCAGCGGGGCCCAGGACTATCTGGTCAAAAACCACACCGATGGCAATCTGCTGTTCCGTTCCATCTGGCACGCCATGGAGCGCCATGCCCTGAAGGTGGCCCTGGAACAGATGCGCGAGGCGGAACGTCGCGAACGGGAAAACCGCTCCCTGGAACGGCTCTCGGATCGGAATCTGAGCCGGGTCGCCTCGGAATTTCTCGGCATCCAGGAGTTGAAACGGGACCACCAGGAGCGGTTTCAACTGTTGGTTGCGCGGTTCGGCACGGTGCTCGACCAGCAGATTCACATGCGCACCCACAAGGTGGTCTACAACATCTCCGACGAACTCAAGCAGGTGGCCGCGGAACTCGGCTATCTGCGCTGCGGCCCCAGGGATGTGGTGGATCTGTATCAGGCCATTCTGGAAAAACGGGAAGTTCCCGGAGTGCCGCTGAAAAACGAAGCCATTCACGAGGAGTGCCGCTACCTGGCCTTCGAGCTGATGGGACGCCTGGTATCCTATTACCGACCCTATGCCATGGGAGGTGATGGATGAACCGCCGGACAGAATACGACGTTATCGCATATGATGGAGGCTGGGGATGAATGACCACGAAAAATATTTGCTGAAACTGTACATCACCGGCCACACCCCCCGCTCGGAACGGGCCATCAAGAATCTGCGCCGCATCTGCGAGGAGGATCTGTCCGGACATTACGAAATGCGTGTCATCGACATCCTGGAACAGCCACAACTCGCCGAAGACGAAAAAATCCTGGCCACTCCGACCCTGATCAAGGCCCTGCCACCGCCGTTGCGTCGCATCATCGGTGATCTGTCGGATTCGGAAAAGGTCCTGTTGGGGTTGGATCTGCTGGTCCAGTCTCATCCATCTCTTCAAGGCAAATGAACATGTCCAACGAACCTACCAAGACCCCGGTCGAGAAACTCTGCACCGGCATCGAAGGATTTGACCTGATCTCCCAGGGCGGTCTGCCGAAAGGGCGCACCACCCTGATCACCGGGACCGCCGGCAGCGCCAAAACGGTCTTTGCCGCCCAGTTCCTCGCCGAGGGGATTCTCAAGTCGTCCGAACCCGGCGTCTTCGTGACCTTCGAGGAGCATCCCTCCGAGATCCGTCAGAATCTCCTCTCCCTGGACTGGGACATCCAGGCCTGGGAGGAGCAGAATCTATGGCGTTTCGTGGATGCCTCCCCCCAACCGGGTCACGAGGCCATCGAAGCCGGCGAGTTCGATCTCGGAGCGCTGTTGGCCCGCATCGAATACGCGGTGCGCACCATCGGCGCCAAACGGATCTCGATCGACTCCCTGGGGGCGGTGTTCACGATGTTCAACAACGCCTCCGTGGTCCGGTCCGAACTGCGCCGCTTGAGCGCGGCCCTCAAGAGCATGGGGGTGACCACGGTGATGACCGCCGAGCGCACCCAGGAGTTCGGAGAGATCGCCCGGTTCGGTGTCGAGGAGTTCGTGGCCGACAACGTGATCATTCTGCGCAACGTGCTGGAGGGGGAGAAACGGCGTCGCACCATCGAGATCCTCAAGTTCCGCGGCACCACCCATCAAAAGGGAGAGTATCCCTTCACGGTCTTGCCCGATCTGGGCATCGTGATCATCCCGTTGTTGGCCATCGAGCTCAAACAGCGCTCCTCGGACATGCGGGTGGTCTCCGGCAGCCCGGAGATGGACCGGATGTGCGGAGGGGGCTTTTTCCGGGATTCGTTGATCCTGGTCTCCGGGGCCACCGGTTGCGGCAAGACGCTGATGACCGCCGAGTTCATCCATGGCGGGGCCAGGCAGGGCGAAAAATGTCTGCTGTTCGCCTACGAGGAGAGCCGGGAGCAACTGCTGCGCAATGCCAATGGCTGGGGAATCGATTTCGTGGCCTTGGAACGCAACAATCAACTGCGGGTGGTGTGCGCCTATCCGGAGAGCGCGGGACTCGAAGACCACCTGATCTCCATCAAACGGGAGATCGACAGCTTCAAGCCGGATCGCGTGGCGGTGGACAGCGTGTCGGCCCTGGAACGGGTGGGCAGCAACCGGGGTTTCCGGGAGTTCATGATCAGCCTGGCCTCGTTCGTCAAACACCGGGAGATTCCGGGATTGTTCACCGCCACCACCGCCACCCTCATGGGCGGACCATCGGTCACGGAGTCCCACTTCTCCTCGATCACGGATACCATCATCCTGCTGCGCTATGTGGAGATGCTCGGCGAGATGCGGCGCGGGGTGACGGTGCTCAAGATGCGCGGCTCCAAGCATGAAAAGGATATTCGCGAATTCACCATCGACCACCAGGGGATGCATATCGGCAAGCCGTTCCGCAACATCGTGGGGATTCTGACCGGCAAGCCGGTCTACCTGAACACGGAGAACGCCGATCGCATCGCCGGCATGTTCAACGATTGACGCCGCGCGACCAGGAAGAACGAAGGGGGCTCGCGCCCTTTCATCCTCGAGGATTTGGCCTGGCATGCCGGTAGCGAGGGATCGGCGCCTGGTGGGTCCGATGATCTTTGGCTTTTTTGCGAAGGAGCACGCCCAAGGCGTGAGCGGTCGGCATGAACGACGCGGAGTTGTACCAGTTCCGGCTCTACATCGTGGGCGACACCCCGTCCGGCCAGAAGGCCAGGGACAACTTCAAAAAGATCCAGGAGTATCTGCATCCGGATGAAGTACGGCTGGAGGTGGTGGATGTCTTGGAGCATCCCGAACGGGCGGAGATGGATCGGATCATCGCGGTACCGACCTTGGTGCGGGTCGCGCCGTCACCCGCCTTCAAGATCATCGGCGATCTCTCCGATAGCGCGCATCTGCGCCATTTTTTCGCCATTCCCGACAACAGCCCGACAACTTCGGGCAACCCCAAGCACGCCGACATCCGATGAGAACCGAAACAGGGGATGAATGGACAGCCATCGCTGTCGAACAGTTGCACGGACTCGTGACCACCATGGCCGATGCCGTCGCCACACGGGATGAGTTGCTGGAGATCCTGGAGGTGATGGCCAATCCGGTCATCGTCAGCACGCCGGAAGGGACCATCAGCAAGGCCAATCAGGCGGCCTGCACCCTCTTGGGCCTGCCCCGTGACACCCTGCTCGGCATGGAGATGGCCCGCTTTATCGCGGAAGGGGAACCCTGGGTCGAGGCCTGCATGCTGACCATCGATCATCAAGGCTCGATCCGCGATCAGGAGAGCTGGCTGTTGGCCAACGATGGCCGCAAGATCCCGGTGCAACTCTCCGTCTCGGCGCTGCGCACCCAGGATGGAAAATGCGCGGGATATGTCTGCGCGGCGCGGGATCTCTCCAACACCCTGCGCGTTCAAGAGGCGCTCCGCGCCAGCATGGTGGGGTTCCAGTCCATCGTCGAGAAGAGCGTCGATGGCATTCTGATTCTCGAGGATGATGGACAGGTGGGATTTGCCAATCAGACCGCCACCGAGATGCTGGGCCGTGAACTGACGGCCATGATCGGCATGCCGTTCGGTTTCCCCGTGATGGCCGGCAGCGTCTCCGAACTGGATGTGGTGCGCCCGAACGGGACGATGGGGATCGTCGAAATGCGGACGATGCAGACCCGTTGGCAGGAACGGGATGCCCTGCTGATCTCCCTGCGCGACGTGACCGAAACCATCCAGTTGCGGGATCAACTGCGCCAACTCTCCATGGAAGACGCATTGACGGGACTCAACAACCGGCGCGGATTCTTTATGCTGGCATCCCAGGAGCTTTCCGCCTCGGAGCGCAGCCAGGCCCGTTTTCTGTTGTTCTTCATCGATCTGGACGGCATGAAAAGCATCAATGACCGTCTGGGACACAAGTTCGGCGATCAGGCGCTGATCGAGACCGCGGGAATCATGCGACGCACCTTTCGCAAATCGGATATCCTGGCACGCCTGGGAGGGGATGAGTTCCTGGCCTTCTCGCTGCGCATGGAGAAGGACAACGCCCCGGCTCACTACATCACCGCCCGCCTCGAAGCGGAGATCGCCCGTCAGAATGGCCTGCCCGGACGCGCCTATGCCCTGTCGTTGAGCATCGGTCATGTGGAAGTGAGCTGCCAGGCCGGTTGCGACCTGGAACAACGGATCCGCGAGGCGGATGCCGAAATGTATCGGGTCAAAATGGCCAAAAAGAGAACAATGGAGGCGTGATGATCATGGAAAGTCCTGTCCATGCCATTCTGCTCATCGAGGATCATCCGGCGGAAGCGCGCCTGATCCAGGAACTGCTCCATCAAATCCACGCCACGTCGTATCGGGTCGTCGTGGCCAACTCCCTGACGGAAGGACTGTCGGCACTCGATCGGACCCGCTTCGATCTGGTGCTGCTGGATCTGAATCTGCCGGACAGCCAGGGATTGGAGACCTTCGAGACCATCCGGACCGTCCATCACCGGGTACCGATCGTCATCCTGACCAATCTGGATGACAAGGCGTTCGCCCTGGAGGGGGTGCGGCGCGGGGCCCAGGATTATCTGGTCAAGAGCGCGCTCCAACTGGCGCCCGGCGATTTCTTGTCCCGCTCCCTGGAGTATGCCATGGCGCGCCAACACACCCATGTCCGACTGGAGGAGAGTCAATCGAATTTCCTCCATCTGGTGGAGTGCGTGGCCGACGGGATCCTGATCGTGGATCAACGGGGGATCGTCCGTTTTCTGAATCGGGCGGTGGAGGAGCTGTTCGGCAAACGGACTCCACGCATCGGCGATGAGTTCGGCTTTGTCGTCATGAATGGCCTAACCACCGAACTGGATCTGGTGCCCATGGGCCAGTTGGAACGACGGGTGGTGGAGGTGCGGGTGGCCCCGATTGTCTGGGAGGGGGAGAAGTGTCTGTTGGCCTCGCTGCGAGACATCACCCAACGCAAACGGGTCGAAGAGGAGCTGCGCCGCGCCAAGCTGACCGCGGAACAGGCCAATCAGGCCAAGAGCCGTTTTCTGGCCATGATGAGCCACGAAATCCGCACCCCCATGAACGCCATCATCGGCATGGCGGATCTGATGAGCATGGAACGGCTCACCGAAGAGCTTAGCGAGGCGATGTCGATCATCAAGGACTCCGGCCATGCCTTGTTGACCTTGATCAACGACATCCTCGACCTGGCCAAGATCGAATCGGGCGAGATGCGGATGGAGGAGGATGAGTTCTCCCCGCGGGATCTCCTGGCGAGCGTGCGCAGCATCATGCATGTGCCCGCGGAGCGGCAGAAAGGGCTGCGCCTCACCTGCGAAATCGCGGACTCGGTGCAAAAGGCCGTGAAAGGGGACTATCGGCGCATCCGGCAGGTGCTGATCAATCTGGTGGGCAACGCCATCAAGTTCACGGATCGGGGGGGGGTGCGCATCGCCGTGGCGCATGACATCAACCACCAGGGATCCTGGTTGCGCTTTTCGGTCACCGACACGGGCATCGGCATTCCGGCAGAAAAACTCGGGGAGATCTTCGGTCTCTTCGTGCAGGCGGATCACGGCATCTATCAGAAATACGGGGGAACCGGCCTGGGTCTGGCCATCAGCAAACGTCTGGTGGAGATCATGCGCGGCAGCATCTGGGCCGAGAGTTCCCCGGGTGAGGGGAGTATCTTTTATTTCACCATTCCGATCCACGCGGAGCGTGCGCCCCTGTCGCGGCACGAGGAGCCGCCGCTCCAGACGTTCCCCCTCCCGACGGATACCCGATCCTGTTTGCCCCGCGCAGCCCCCGCGGAGCGCCAGAAGGGAAGCATGAATCCGCCGGTGCTGGTGGTGGAGGATGATGCGCTCAATCAACTGGTGATTCTCAAGATGCTCAGGAAACTCGGGGTCACGCCCGATCTGGCCGGCAATGGGCGCGAGGCGCTGGAGATGATCGCGGCCAAGCGGTATGGCCTGGTGCTGATGGATGTCCAGATGCCGGAGATGGATGGACTGACCGCCGTGAAACTCCTGCGTCAACGGGAGCGGGAGAGCCGTGGCCAACCCCTCAAGGTGATGGCCATGACAGCCTTTGCCATGCCCGAGGATCGCCAGTCGTGTCTGGATGCCGGGATGGATGACTTCTTGAGCAAGCCGGTGCGCAACAGCGATCTGGCCGGGGTCTTGACCCGTTGGCTGCCCGACCATGCGTTCCACGATTCGGTGAAAGAGCCGTAACCAAAGCCCGTTCAACCCGGATCCGGCCTCATCCCACGCCGGATCCGGTCTCATCCCCTACCCCGCCTGCCGGGCGTCGCACCACTCGGCACCCTCCGACTCACCCCAACGCCTCATAAAACGCCACGGCGGCCAGGATCAGGAAGAACGCACCGCTGATCTGATGCAACCGATGCATGGGAATGCGTGTCAGCAGGGTGCGCCCGGCCACCACGCCCATCAGCGACGAGGCGGACAGGGCCAGGGTCGAGCCGATCCAGACCGGGACCAGCGGCAGGGTGCTGGCCAGTCCCGCCACCGACAACTGGGTCTTGTCGCCCATCTCCGCCAGAAAGATCATCAGGAAGGTGGTGACGAAGATGCCGTGCCCGGATTTCTCCGCCACCTCCTCATCCGCGCCCTCGTCGCTCGTGGCCCGCAGGGACAGGATGCCGAAAATGGCGAACAACGCCCCGACCAGACCGGCCAGAATCCGCTCCGGCACGATCTTGGCCAGACCGGCACCAAAGACCACCGCCAGCACATTCAACACGATGAAGGCGGCAATGGCCCCGAACAGCACGGGTTTCGGGCGGTGCCTGGCCGCCAGGGTCATGCAGACCAACTGGGTTTTGTCCCCCAGTTCGGCCAGAAAGATCAATCCGAACGACGTGAAGATGGTGGTAAGCATCCCCATCTGGGATGCGGTTTCAACCTCAGACATAATCCATGCTCCTTAAAGAGGGTTTTTTCAGGATTTGTGCGACGAGGGGAGGCGCTCCCCCCTGGGGTGGTCCTGGCCACGGAGCCGGGATCACCCGTCGGACGCGCGCGCGAAAAGGGGCGCGCCGAGGGCGGGCATGGTGAATCACGGGATGGATGCATGGGATGGAAACCGGGGGGCGGGCGATGGACGAACCTTGGAATGGGGCGAGACTCGCCCAGCCCCCAGCCAGACGTATCGCCACATCCAAGGTCTCGCCATGTTGACCAGCCACGACAACGATCGCGTGAATGGCAACCGCATGCGCCATGGCCGGGATTCAACCCGACTCAAGCATGTTGACGCATGCCCTTCCCCTTGCGGGAAGGCGACTACTCCCCTTGAGACTTGGCAAAATTAAACCATGCGCTGCATGGCTGTCAAGTGTGACCCTGTGCGGTTCACCGGAAATGGCGCAACCCAGATCCGGCGGTTGCGGGTGTTTGCCGATGCGATCAACTTCAATAAGGCACGGTGGCTCGACACCCGCCTCACCGTTTCGTCAGAACCGCCTCACACGTCATCACCAACCCCTTTTTGTCACTGACCAGCAACAGCCGCAGCGTCTCTTGCTTCCGGTCGAGCACCGTGATCCCTTCGGCCCGGAATCCGGGCGGCAGGGTGCCGACATGGCGGATTTCGTCCTGATCGTCGTTCCAGATCCCCACTTGAAACGGCAGATCGCTTCCCGAGCCGGAAGCGCCCAACAACACCAGATAGCCATTGCCGGCAGCACCCGGAATCGGGGCCATGTCCCGCACCCCCAAAGGCTCCTTGCCGATTCCGAGAATCCCTCCCTCCTCGAAACGGGCCTGGAGTTTCAGCTTCCGCCATTGGACCGCCGACAGCGCGCCGTTCGCCTCCTCCTTGGCAACCAGCACGAGGGGTTTGCCCGACAGTTCCGGGTGGCGAAATCCGAACAGCAGATGACCATCCCGGGAGGCGGCCAATCCTTCGACATTGATGCCACTCTCACCATCCATGGCGGAGAACTTCTTATCCCAGGGCGGATTGGCGGTCGTCGTCAGCCAGGCATGCATCCCTCCGGCAGGCGAGACCTTCCGCAACGCGTCGATCACCGGGGGCTGGGACGCATTCGGCTTGAGAGCAAACCTTAAAATCGTATCCCTCGGTTTGCCTTTGTTCAGCCCCAACGAGGCCGAGGCCACGAACTCGCCACCCGGCAGTCGGGTGATCCCCTCCAGATCCGCCGGATTGAACTGCTTGACCTGGGCGGGCGTGAGCAGTGGAATGGCGCGAATCGTGTTGTCCGGGCGGACCGCCTTGGGATCAAAGGCGAACAAGGCCTGGATGGATGCCTCGTCCGAAACCCCGATCGCCCATTGACTCCCCGGATCCCAGGCGACGCCCGACGGCTCCACCTCGCCCTGCTCAGCCACCAATCTTGGCAATTTCTTGATATTGTCCGGACATTTGAGCGAATCGGCCACAGCCGGTGTCGCCAGCATGGTCAAAAGCATCAGCGTGATCAAGCGTGACGGGTTGTGCATGTTTCCTCCCTGGATGGTCAGACGATTCTCCCCTGCTTGCTTCCTCGACGGCACCCGGTCGGCGAGGCCAACAGGGCTGGACTCCACATCAGACGGTAACCCGATTGGGATGGTTCGGCAAGCGCTCAATCGATATCAATTTTCTATCGTATCGATTGATAAATAGTATTTTACTATTTGTTAGCACGTAACGTATGCTGGCATCAAGGTCAGACAGAGCATCCACCCGTTCGGATCTTCAACGTTGCCTATGCACTGGGCGCCGCGGATCCATCCCCAGTTTCCCAACACCCTACCCAACAATGCGGAGATCCCATGTCTGGAAACGACAACCCAACCGCCGGAAGATGTCCCGTGATGCACGGGGGCAACACCCAAGCCAGCATGGCGCACCAGGCCTGGTGGCCGAAAGCGCTGAATCTTGACATTCTGCATCAGCACGACACGAAAACCAACCCGATGGGGCATGATTTCAACTATCGCGAAGCGCTCAAAAGCCTGGATATCGCGGGGCTCAAGCGTGATGTTCTCGCCCTGATGACCGACAGCCAACCCTGGTGGCCGGCGGATTGGGGCCACTATGGCGGCCTGATGATCCGCATGGCCTGGCATGCCGCGGGCACCTACCGGATTGCCGATGGCCGGGGAGGCGCGGGAACGGGCAACCAGCGGTTCGCCCCGCTGAACTCCTGGCCGGACAACGCCAACCTGGACAAGGCGCGGCGTCTGTTGTGGCCGATCAAGAAGAAGTACGGCAACGCGATCAGTTGGGCCGACCTGATCATCCTGGCCGGCACCCTGGCCTACGAATCGATGGGGCTCAAGACCTTCGGCTTCTCCTTTGGCCGTGCGGATATCTGGCATCCGGAAAAGGATATCTACTGGGGGTCCGAGAAGGCGTGGCTGGCTCCGAGCGGTGGCGAGGGGAGCCGCTACTCCGGAGAGCGCGACCTGGAAAACCCCCTGGCCGCCGTGATGATGGGGCTGATCTACGTCAATCCGGAAGGAGTGGATGGCAAACCCGACCCCTTGAAGACCGCGCGGGATGTTCGCATCACCTTCGAGCGCATGGCCATGAACGACGAGGAGACCGTGGCCCTGACCGCCGGGGGACACACCGTGGGCAAGGCGCATGGCAACGGCAATGCGGCCAATCTCGGCGCCGCGCCGGAGGGTGCCGACATTCAGGAGCAGGGTTTGGGCTGGATGAACCATGCCGGTCGTGGGATTGGCCGGGACACGGTGACCAGTGGCCTGGAGGGGGCCTGGACCACCCATCCCACCCGGTGGGACAACGGCTATTTCGATCTGCTGTTGGGGTATGACTGGTGGTTGCAGAAATCCCCGGCAGGGGCCTGGCAGTGGGAGCCGGTCAACATCCGGGAAGAGGACAGGCCGGTCGATGTGGAGGATGCGACGATTCGACGCAACCCGATCATGACCGATGCCGACATGGCGATGAAGTTCGATCCGGCCTACCGCAAGATCGCGGAGCGGTTCCACAAGGATCCGGCCTATTTTTCCGAGGTGTTCGCGCGGGCGTGGTTCAAGCTGACCCACCGTGACATGGGACCGACCGCCCGTCACATCGGCCCGGACGTACCCAAGGAGCCGTTGCTCTGGCAGGATCCCATTCCGGCGGGGGCCACGGGGTACGATGTGGCTGCCGTGAAGGCGCAGATCGCCGCCTGCGGTCTGACCATCGCCGAGATGGTGGCCACGGCCTGGGACAGCGCCCGCACATTCCGGGGTTCGGACAAGCGCGGCGGGGCCAACGGTGCGAGAATCCGCCTTGCGCCGCAACGGAGCTGGGAGGGCAATGAACCGGCGCGCCTGGAGAAGGTGCTGGCGGCGCTGGAACCGATCGCCGCCGCGACCGGCGCCAGCGTGGCGGATGTGATCGTGCTGGCCGGCAACCTGGGAATCGAGCAGGCCGCCAAGGCCGCCGGACGCGCTGTGACCGTGCCGTTTGCGCCGGGCCGGGGCGACGCCTCGCAAGAGCAGACGGATGAGGCCTCGTTCGCGGTGCTGGAGCCGCTGGCGGATGGATTCCGCAACTGGTTGAAGCAGGACTATCTGGTCACCCCCGAGGAGCTTCTGCTCGACCGCGCCCAATTGATGGGGTTGACGGCCCAGGAGATGACCGTGCTGATCGGCGGTCTGCGGATGGTCGGCACCAACCACGGCGACAGCCGGCATGGGGTGTTCACGGATCGCGTGGGGGCCTTGACCACCGACTTCTTCGTCAACCTGACCGACATGAGCTACACCTGGAAGCCGGCTGGCCGGAACCTCTACGAACTCCGCGACCGGAAGACCGGATCGCTCCGTTGGACCGCCACCCGGGTGGATCTGGTCTTCGGCTCCAACGCGATCCTGCGCGCCTATGCCGAGGTCTACGCCCAGGACGACAACCAGACAAAGTTCGTGGAGGCGTTCGTGCACGCCTGGACCAAGGTGATGAACGCGGACCGCTTCGACCTCGCCGCCTCCTGACACCCTTCTCGGGTACGACGGGCCTTTCGTCGTACCCGAGGATCCATCATCCCAGATCCGGCAGTTGCGGGTGATTGCATGGACCCACAGATGGGTTCCCATCGTGCATGGCAAAAAACCGAAGCCACCTGACCGTTCATGAGGCTCTCTTTCGATTTGACAGACGGATCAACAGGTTGTCACAGTCGCTTGCCCGAAACTGCCGGATCATCGAATCAACACGCAAAAAAAGCCCGGCAGGAGACCCGGCCAGCCAAACGAAAGACGGGCCCGGATGGTTCGCAATTGTGGCCGCCGGATAGAATCCGGTCGCCACCGACCAGGCCACCACCGTGGTCCAGAGGGCGGCAAACAGCGTCCAGAGCAGCCCAACCTCCTGTTGAATCGCCGCCGTGGCCGCCACCCACGGAAAATGGAGCAGCACGAACGACAGACAGGCCACGGCACCGGCGGTCCCGTCGAACAGGCCAGCGTGCCGGTGGTCACCTTGCTGGCCTGGCCGCATCCTCGGCGCTCTCGAAGCTCTCCAGGTGCTGTTTAAGCAGATCCGACAGGGTTTGACCCAACGCGCCGAATTTCTCGCCGATCGAGGCGAACGCCTCTTGCACCTTGCCCAGAAGACCGAACGGCGCCTCTTCCTGCTTGCTCTTTTCCTGGCCATCCATCTGGCTGTAGAGCGCATCCAGCGAAGCACCCGGCTGGCGCGGGTTGACCAAGCCGCGCCAGCGCCCGAATGCATGATGCAAGATACTGACCATAGTTGGCAGATGATACAACGAAAGTTACATGACAAACGGGGTGGATTCGCCGCGCAACAACGTATGCTTGAGGATCAACCCGGTCAAAGGTCTCAAACAGGGCGCGTTCGAACCGTTCTTCAGCGCGGACCGCCCGTCCCCGGAAGCCATGGCGACCTCCTGACCCGTATTTATTGAATAAGAATCATTTACTTCTATTGACAAAAATCGTCTCGAAAACGGTATGCTCTGCTACGGACGCAAGGAGTCCATACAAACCCTTGAAAAAACGCAAATAGAAGCTATTCGTATTTGCAACAGATTTCGAGCCAGCGACAGCCGGCGGGAGCTTCCAGCACGATCTCTGGATGCTCCTCTGTCAGCACCGGCTCCGATCCGTATACCCCCGTTGAAAAAAAGTGAAGCGGACTCAACCCGCCCCCTGCCCCAGGCCCGGCAAGGGGCTGGGCAACGGCAGCGGTTCAATAGACATCCAGCCAACTCAGGAACGGTTTGTTCGGCGTTGGAATCGACTCCAGCCGATCGACCCGAACCACGATGGGGCCGTTCTCGTCGGTGGTGTGGGTCACCCCGTGCAGCCGATACCACCCCTCCTGACTCAACGATTGCGGGGATGGCACCTGCTCCAGCAGAATGGTCAGGGGAGTGGCATCCGCCGCGCAGCAGGCGATGGCGAACCGATACAGCAGATAACGCTCCGAACGGGGCGGCAGGGTGGGGAATGCCTTGGCGAACTGTTCGTCGTTCAGATGCGCCACCCGACCGATCAGCGTCACCGGCGCATCGCTGGCCAGAAAACCGTGTGCATAAAGCTGAATGTGGGTGGTCTCCAGGTACTCTCCGGGTTTCAGGTGCATCAGACGGGCCCTGGGATCCTCCGGTACGCTGTTGGGATCCATGATGCGCATCTGGATGCCGTTGCGCAGACTCGCCAGATCCATGTTGAGCGTGGTCACGCCCACCAGCATGACGATCAGAAACGGAACCCAATGGCCCGTGGTCTCGAAAAAGGCCAGCCATTGCCTGGGTGCGTCAACGGGTGCGGGGTGCGGGCTTTTATTGAAAAATCCGGCCAAAAGCGCCAGAAACAGCACCCCGCCCCCTGCCAGCAGGATCTGATGTTGCAACGGGGCCAGATAGCTCACATCCTTGCCGGTCAGGATCATGTAGGCCAGAAAGATCATCCAGCCATGCAGTTGTGCCTCTTTCCAAAAACCGTGTGGCATGCGCATGCCGCCTACTCCCGATCGGTGTGGTTAGCCGAGAAACGTGAATGCCAGGTGATCCAGCCAGCCGGTGGGCAAAAGCTGCAACACGGCCACATAACCGCTCACCGCCAGCAGGATGGCCAGGGAGAGTCGCACGATGAACCCGGTTTGAAACAGGGTGCGATACATGAACAACAGCTTGATGTCGAGCATCGGTCCCAACACCAGAAAAGCGGTGTGGGAGGGGATCAGGAATCCCGAAAAACTGGCAGCGACAAAGGCATCGGCACCCGCGCACAACGAGAGGGTGAAGGCCATGAGCATCATGATTGCCGGTCCCAGGAGGGGTTCCCGTCCCACGATATCGAGTTGGCTCGGATCCACGAAGGTTTTCAGCAGGCTGGCCACGAACACCCCGAACAGAAAATAGAGCCCGGTATCCAGAAAATCCTCGCGGGTGTGGGTGAGGACGTGATGCATGCGGGCGCCGAGGGTCGGTTTGGGGTGGGCATGATCGCATCCGGCGTGGGAGCAGGCGGACAGGCCAGGATCATCGGGTCGGAACGCCAGTACCGACGCGTTGAGACGGTAAAACCAGAAGCCGACCGCCAGTGAGACCAGAATGGCCCCCAGGGCGCGCAGCAGCGGATAGATCCAGTTCTGGCCATAAGCCATCCAGGTGCCGGCCAGTACCAGGGGATTGAGAATGGGGGCGGCGAGCAGAAAGGACAGGGTGTGCGGCAGAGGCAGCCCCATGCGCAGCAGTCGCCGCGCCACGAAGCCGATGCCGCATTCGCAGATCGGGAAGAGCGGCGAGAGCGCCACGACGGCAGGCAGACCCCACCCACCCAGACGTTTCACCGTGCGTGGCAACCACTGGGGGGGAACCAGCAGTTCGATGATGGCCCCGGCGCATGCCGAAAGAATCATGTAGGGAGCCCCTTCCAGCACGATGGCCACGAAATAGGTGGCGAAATTCTCGCGCCACCCACTGCCGGGCATGGCGTTGACCCGATCCAGAAAGGGGATCAGGCTGTTGGTGTTCTGGCCCACCAGGGGCAGAAAGGCCACCAGCACGAAAATCAGCAGGATGAGCGAGCCGATCCACTTTTCATGGGAGACCGGGGTGGTGTCGGGGTGCGGGTTCACGGGGTGCGACATGTCTGACAAGCTCCTTCGATCTCCACGTTGATCGTCTCCGGACGAAAGGCGAGTTCTCCTGCCAGACGTGCCACCTCATCGGTGATCAGCGTCGATTCGCTCTCCCCGACCACACCGCAGTGACGACAGATCCAGAACTGGATCGGCGCCGCGTGTTCGGCGCGCGTGCAGGCGAAAAAGGCGTTGCGACTGGTCATGCGATGGACCAGATTCAATTCCATGAGAAAATCCAGGGAACGGTAGACCGCCGCGGGCGGCGGACGGCGATCCCGATGCCCCATGCGTTCGAGAATGTCGTAGGCTCCCAGACACTGGTGGGCGGTGGAGAGTATTTCCAACACCTCTCGGCGTTGCGGCGTGAAACGCAACCCCTGATCCAGACAGAGGCTCTCGGCGCGTTTGATCATCCAGTCGCGGCAGCGGGCATGATCATGGCCGCTCTTGGGAAATGGCGCGACCTGGGCAGTGGTGGTGACAGCCATCTTCATCATCCATGGGTTCGGGTTGAATCCAACAAGCCCCACGCCGGTGCGGGGGACAAACCGGCGCGGCAAAAAAGCCGTTGACAACGATATACCGTATCGATTAATCTCGCAAGAAATTGATATAATATATCGTTCGGTACAAAGGCGCATGCATGCGGCACATCCCAGTCGAACATCCGATCCAACCGCCCGCGTCACAGGTCGGAACCCAGGTCGATCCCTGGTTGCATTCGCTCCTGGCCATGAGCGCCGTACAGCGTTGCCTGGTCGCCACCATCCCCATCGCCCTCTTGTGGCTGGGGATTCTCTGGTCGGTGGCGCAGCCATGATCGGGATCCAGGATCTCACGGTCACGTACCACCGTCACCCGGCGGTGCATCATCTGACCGGTCGCTTTGCCGCCGGCGAACTCACCGCCATCACCGGTCCCAACGGCGCCGGGAAAACCACCCTTTTCAAGGCGGTGATGGGGGAGATTCCCCTGTCCAACGGATCGATCGACTGGCACGGTCTGACCCGCGCGCAGGTTGCCTGGTTGCCCCAAACGAGCCGACTGGATCGCACCTTTCCCATGAGCGTGGCCGATACCGTGCTGATGGGGGGGTGGCGGCAGACCGGCGCCCTGGGTCGGGTGACCCGCGACCTGGCCGAGCGGGCGCGCCGCTCCCTGGAGATCGTGCGCATGCGCGGGTTCGAGGGGCGCGGCATCGATGCCTTGTCGGCGGGACAGTTCCAGCGGGTGCTGTTTGCGCGGCTGATGCTGCTCGATGCCCGGGTGATTCTCCTGGATGAGCCGTTTGCCGCCCTCGATGCCCGCTCCACCGAGGAGTTGTTGGAACTGCTCCATCGTTGGCGGCGGGAGGGTCGCACGGTGATCGCGATCCTGCATGATCTGGAGCAGATTCGTGCCCATTTCTCGCAAACCCTGCTTTTGGCGCGACACCGGATCGCCTGGGGTACCACGGAGACGGTGTTGACCGCCGAGAATCTGCGCCAGGCCCGCACCATGGCCGAGGCGTGGAACGATCAGGCCGCACCGTGCGCATCGGATCCGGATCTCGACAGGAGTCGTCATGACGCCCCATGAACTGTTGATCGCGCCGTTCGACGAATTCGGTTTCATGCGTCGGGCGTTGATGGCCTGCCTGGCGTTGGGGTTGGGCGCGGGACCGGTCGGCGTGCTGTTGATGCTGCGCCGCATGAGTCTGGTGGGGGATGCCTTGAGCCACGCGGTCTTGCCGGGCGCGGCCATCGGTTTTCTGCTCGCCGGGCTCTCCTATCCGGCCATGGGGGCGGGCGGACTGGTGGCCGGTCTGGTCGTGGCGCTGCTCGCCGGTCAGGTGAGTCGGGAAACGGTGCTCAAGGAGGATGCCACCTTCGCCACCTTTTATCTCACCTCGCTGGCTGCCGGGGTGTTGATCGTCTCGCTGCGCGGCTCGAATGTGGATCTGTTGCATGTGCTCTTTGGCACCATCCTGGCCATCGACGACGCGGCGATCCTGCTGGTGGGGCTGATCGCGACGCTCACCTGGATGACCCTGGCGCTGGTTTGGCGACCGCTGGTGGCCGAGTGTTTCGATCCGGAGTTCCTGCGGATGGTCGGGGGGCGCGGGCGCGGTCCGCATCTGCTGTTCCTGGCGCTGGTGGTGATCAATCTCGTGGCCGGATTCCAGACCCTGGGCACCTTGATGGCCGTGGGTCTGATGATGATCCCGGCAGCGGTGGCCCGCCTGTGGACACGCACCCTTACCGGCATGGTGCTGGTGGCCATGGGGGTTGCCTGGAGTTCCGGTTATCTGGGGCTGTTGATCTCGTTTCATGCCCAACTGGCCTCGGGACCGACGATCGTGCTGACCGCCAGCGTGCAGTTCCTGTTGTCGCTGGTGTTGGCCCCTGGCGGCGTGGTGCTTCGGCTGCTCAAACGCCCGCATTTGGCCCAATGAGGCGGGCCTTGTTTCTTTAAACTGGAGGAATCATCATGAACAGAAATTCCGTGGTGGCCTTGGTGCTGTTGGGCCTGTCGTGGCTCACGCCGGGAAAACTTCAGGCCGATCCCATGGCGGTGGTGGCCACCCATTCGATTCTCGGGGATCTGGCGCGTCAGGTGGGCGGATCCCACGTCCAGGTGACCACCCTGGTGAGTCCGGATCGTGACCCCCACACCTACGAACCCACCCCGGCGGACGTGCGCCGCATCAAGAACGCCCAGGTGGTGATCATGAACGGTCTGGGGCTGGAAGGGTGGATGGATCGTCTGATCAAGGCTTCCGGTTTCAAGGGGGTGCCGGTGGTGGCCACGACCGGGGTTGCCGCCAGACAGATGGAGGAGGATGGCCAGCGGATCACCGATCCCCACGCCTGGAACAACGCCGCCAACGGGATGATCTACGTCCACAACATCATCCAGGCCTTCGGCGCGGCGGACCCGAAGCGGTTGCAGCGCTATCAGGAGAACGGCGCCCGTCTGATCGAAGAACTCGAAACCCTCGATGCCGAAACCCGGCGCCTCATGGGAGCCGTTCCGGCGGCGCATCGCAAGGTGCTGATCGGTCATGACGCGTTTGGTTACTTTGCCGACGCCTATGGCCTGACCTTCATCGCCCCCCTGGGGCTCTCCACCGAGTCGGAGGCCTCGGCGGGTGACATCGCCAACCTGATCCGCCAGATTCGCGCGGAAGGGATTCGCGTCTTCTTCCTGGAAAGCTCCAACGATCCGCGGGTTGTCCAACAGATCGGCCAGGCGACCGGGGCCAAGGCGGGCGGCACGCTCCATGTCGAGGCGCTCTCGGATGAAAAGGGACCGGCCCCGACCTATGTCCAGATGTTCCGGCACAATGTGCGAACGCTCTCCACGGCGTTGTCCGGACGGTGAGCCTTGCGCTCCCCTCCGCTTTCGGCACCGTGCGCCCGGCCTCTTCACGCTGGGTCAGATCGCCTCGGTCTGGTTCGACCTGCCGAATTCGCATCCAACCGCCCATCCCCAAACCCTCACCCCGCCGCACCACACCAGGGGCAGGTCCGATCCGCCCCTGAAACCTGCAAACCGCAGCGGATCAGCACTTCGGGGTCATCCCGCAACGCCGCGACAGGGCGATCCGCGAACACCCTTCCCTCGTGCAACACGATGACCCGCTGGCACCGTGGCAGAATCCAGCCCAGATCGTGGGTGGCCACGATCCAGCCACAGGGAAGCCCCGCCAGGATCCGCTCCAGGGCGTGCCGCCCCTTGGGATCCAGTCCGGCGGTCGGCTCGTCCAGAAGCAGCAGATCCGGACGGAGCGACAAGAGCGCGGCGATGGCCGCGCGGCGTTTCTCACCGCCCGAGAGACGGTACGAAGGCCGGTGACGCAGTTCCCACACCTCCAGGCGCTCCATAGCCTCCCGCACCTGCCGCTCCCGCCATTCGACGGGCAGGCCCAGATTCATCGGACCAAACGCCACATCCTCCAGCACGGTCGGCATGAACAGCATGTCGTCCGGATCCTGAAAAACCAATCCGATGCGGTGTCGCAAACCTTCCGGAGCGGAGGCCGGGATCTCCGCCCCGTCCAGCAGAAGCGTACCGCTCCGCTCGGTCCGGACCCCGGCCAGAATCTGCAACAAGGTGGACTTGCCCGCGCCATTGGCCCCGATCAGGGCGATCCGCTCCCCCGGCTCCAGCCGCAGAGAGACCCCGGCGAGCGCACGGGTTCCATCGTCGTGGGTGAACGCCAGTTGGATGGCTTCGAGAAGCGGCGCGCTCACGGGATGAATCCCATCATCCAGCCTCCCAGGCGCGGGACCGGATCCTCGAAGCGCAACAGCAGAAACAACGCGGACCAACTCACGAAAAACAGCCCGTCCCGTGGCTGAAAGCGCAAGGCCCGCATCGTGGGCAACGTGCCGTCGAATCCCCTGGCCAGCATGGCCAGATGCAACCGTTGCGCCCGCTCCAGGGAGCGGAGCAGCAGATGTCCCACCAGGCGGGCCGCGACAGGCCAGGGGGGACGTTTGACCCCGAAGGCCCGCAGATCGTGGGCGCGCCGCATGCGTTCACCCTCCTCCGCGATCAGGAAAATGGCGCGCCAGGTCAGCAGGAGCGCGGCAATCACCCCAGCCGGCACGCCGAGACGCCGGGCCGCCGCGCCCAGGGCCGGCATGCCGGTGGTGGCGGTCAACAAAAACAAAGCGCTCAAGGCCAACCCGAACCGCAGCACAATCGAGGTCAACGAAAACCAGCCTCCGGCGATCTCGATACCCGGAATCAGCACCACGGGTGTACGGTCCAGGAGCGGATTGAGACATCCCATCGCCAGCACGAACGGCAGCGCGGGCTTGAGCGCCTGGGCGATGCGTGCGGGTGGAATCCTGGAAATCCTCGACACGAACAGGGGAAAGCAGGCAAAAGGGAGCAGAGCGGCCACGACATGCGCGTCGAACGAGGTCACGCACAGCACAAACAGCAGGGTGGTTCCGAGTTTGGCGCGCGGGTCCAGGCCATGGACCGGGGAGCACCCCTGGGCCAGTTCGTCCATCCGCCCGAGCGTCGCCAGGGGGTGTATCGCGCCGGACATGAACGTTTCAGACCGATGGCGGGTCGTTCGTGGTTTTCCGCCGTTGCGGAATACCGGCGAGCAACCCTAGAATCAGCACGGTCAGAACTCCCCCCGCGATGCCCGCCAGGGAGGAGGCGCCATCCGGGGCGCCCCAACGCTTCTCCACGCTCTCCTCCGGTGCGTCGGATGCGGACCGGAAGGCGTAATCCGGCATGGGGGCGATGAAGGCTTGCAGTCGCGCCGTCGCCTGATGCAGCGTACTGTTGCCTTCGAGGGATTCCCCCGTGCCGGTCAACCGGGAGACCGACCACTCCAGGCCGTCGGGCGAGGCCGAGGCGAACCAGGAGAGCACGCCACCGGTCAGCAGGGCCGCGACACCCACCACCACCGGCACCCTGCCCCAGTGGTGAGGGGCCGGGACCAGGGCTTCACGGCTCAACGGCCAGTCGGGACGCGCCTTGAGCAGCAACGCCACCACCGCCACGGTGATGGCCCCCTCGACCAGACCGATGGCCAGATGGATCGTTCCCATGGTCAGAAGAAACGGCGTGAACGGCAGCCCGGAAATGCCGGAGAGCCAGGTTTCCACCACCACGCCCAACGCGCCGACCAGCAAGGCGAGCCATGCCGACACGAACACGGCGATCCGCAACCGTCGTCCCGCCACCGGTTGCGCGCCGGCCAACGGACGAAACACCATTGGGTGGAGCACCAGACAGGGGATCACCCCCATGTTGAGGATGTTGGCCCCCAGGGCCAGCAGACCGCCATCGGCGAAAAAGAGCGCCTGGATGGTCAGCACCGAGGTCATGGCCAGCAGGGCCGGATAGGGTCCCAACAGGATGGCCAACAGCATGCCTCCGGCCAGATGACCGCTGGAACCGGTGCCGGGGATGGTGAAGTTGACCATCTGCGCCGCGAAGACAAAGGCCCCCATCACCCCGGCCATGGGGGTCGCGCTGGCGGAGGTCGCCCGAACCCGGCGCGCGGCCAGGGTCACCGCCCCGCCGGCCACCACCCAGAAAACAGCACCCACCTGCGCGGACAACAGGGCATCGGACATGTGCATGACAGGGCTCCCGGAGCATGGTATGAAGATTTCAAAAATGATCATAACATCGATCCGAGTTTAAAGATCAACGTTTCGCGTGTCAAAGGAGAGATGCGGCATGAGCCGAAATGTGGAGCGCTTCACCATTTCGCTGGAAC
The DNA here is from genome assembly GCA_015231775.1 of Magnetococcales bacterium. Taxonomy (GTDB): domain Bacteria; phylum Pseudomonadota; class Magnetococcia; order Magnetococcales; family Magnetaquicoccaceae; genus Magnetaquiglobus. Next base: position 40,477 of record JADGAY010000003.1, read on the forward strand.
CGGAACTGGCGCGGCGATTCGACGCCTTGATTCAAGAGCGGGGCTATCGCAACCGTTCGGAGGCGATACGGGATCTGTTGCATCGGGAGTTGGCCGAGGAGCGACTCTCCAGCCCGGAAGAGGCCGAGGGGGTCGGGGTGCTGGTCTACGTCTATGATCATGAAGCCCGCGATCTCTCCCGCCGTCTGACCCGCAAACAGCACGACGGACATGATCTGATCCAGGCGACGCTGCATGTCCATCTGGACCATGACCGCTGTCTGGAAAGCGTGGTGCTGCGCGGGGATGTTGGTCGGCTGGAACGGCTTGCACAATCCATCATCACCGAACCTGGCGTGCGGCATGGCCAATTGCACCTGGTCCCCCTGCTCGATGCCCAGGGGTGAACGGAAAGCGTCGATCAGACCACGTTCCATCCAATCCGCGCTCCTGGCGTTTCGCACGCAAGCGTCTGGCGAACGCATCTCCCGGACCGGATTCGGTCCACCTCAAGCCTGGATCAACTGACGATCAATACACGGCAGAGCCAGCGAGAGCGGTCGCAAATGCCGGACCACGGCAAAACCGCCAGGACCGAACATGCGCGGGAAATAGGCCTGCGCCTCGCGATCGATCGTCACGCCAAAGCCCCCTACCCCTCTGGCGCGTGCCTCGTGTACCGCCTTGCGGGTATCCTCCACGCCGTACCGACCTTCATAGTGATCGGATATCGTTGGGTTTTCCGTCCGAGAGCAACAACAGCAGGCGATGTCGCTCGGGACGCCGTTCGAACATGTGGGTCGCATGACGCAAGGCCGCGCCGAGGCGGGTGTAGCAACCCGGTCGCAAGGCGCCGATGCGACGCGCCACCCATTCGTCCAACGACTCCTCGAACGATTTGACCCTCTCAAGCCGCACCCAGTCGCGTTTGCGGGAGGTGAAGTTCAGGATCGAAAAGGGATCCCCGCAGGCCTCCAGACCATGGGCCAGCACCATCAACGCCTCCTTTTCCACATCCACAAACCGTTCAAACTGTCTTGGAAACGCCAGATTCGGCCCTGTGATCACGGAGTTGACGGCCTTCTTTCGGGGGACTCAAATATTGGTGAGGTTACAATGAAGTACACAGCCAAAGTCAGAGAAAAATTGGCCTAAATTATAGGAACAGCAAGTTGAACTGAATTGGTTTTTTTGAAATATTGCTTGCATTTTTTGAAAAATTAGAAAACAATACAGTAAGAACATCTAAAAACAAGTCGAAATGTCTGGCATGCTGACGATTAATAACTTTAGGAGTATTGACATGGAAACCATCTATCGATTATTGACCAAATCATGGTTTCCGATGATCGTCTTTGGATTTTTTCTACTTGTACTACTTCGCATGACGCCAATATTAATTCTAGTAATATTAGCATTGTTTGTTATGTTTCACTTTAAAACATCATACGATCGTTACAAATTAAGATCAGAAATTAAGCGGCTTTACTTGCGTATTTACAAGGATAATTAGATTTTGCCAGCAAACTGTTGCACTTTTTGGTTAAGCAACCAGTGCTATAGTTCGTTAGAATGGCGTTATTGAAATATTGAGCAACCGAAGAACGGGAACCGAGGCGATGGCTGGATACGACGTGAACGTTGAACGGGACTTGATTACCAGGTTACTGAACAGGCAGGACGGGCTGACGAAACTGGTGGAGGCGCTTTTGAACCAGATTCAGGAAGCGCAAGTCACAGAAGCCTTGGGGCTGGACGACACAACCGCACGGTAGACCGTACCGCAGCGCCATGCGGATGCGATCGCTTTACACACATGTCGGCCCGGTGACATTGCTGATACCCCAAACGTGAGACGGCAACGTTTCGACGGCTATTTTCAGTGGCTACCAGAGAAGCGAGCAGGCGTTCATTCTGGCGCTGATGGAAATGGTTGGACAGGGACGAATTCGCGGAGAGGGTTCCTGCACGCGTTGCTGCCCTCGCCGGTTGAACGTCCGACAACATCAACCGGACTGATAGAGATTTACAGCAATTATTGGACTTGACTAAATTATATTCGTCTGGTGCTTAAAATTAACTTAATAATATGTATTTTTTATTATACATGGCTTTCAGATGCACAGATTCTGAGGAGCATAAAATGTTCGAGCCCTTGAAACAAGTGGACAATCTAGCCTATATCAAAGAGATAGAGCATGTTGGTTGGATGGCAATCGGTGTCAATATACTCTTGATTTTTCTTAATGCTGTTACAGGATGGATTTCTGGCAGTTCGGCTGTGATGGCAGAGGCTGTCCATAACTGTGTAGATTTGATTGGTTCGGTCGGGGTGGTGGCTGGTCTGCGGTTGTCAAGGCGCAAATCAGTCGATTTTCCGTATGGACTGTACAAAATTGAAAATCTGATCGCATTGATCATTGGTTTATTGATCTTCCTGACAGGTTATGAAATTGCCAAGGAGGCCATTTTCTCCCCTGCCAAAAACATTGAAGTGACATGGAGTGTCTTGGTAGGGGTTGTTCTGTCTCTGGTCATTCCTGTTATGTTCAGTGTTTATCAATTAAAAATCGGAAAATTGGCGAATTCCCCCAGCCTGATCGCTGCAGCTGAAGAGTTCAGATCCCACGCCTTTTCATCCGGCGCCGTTCTGTTGGGCGTGATCGGACAATTTTTCGGTTGGAATCTGGATCGATGGGCCAGTCTGCTTGTGGTTGTTTTTATTGGTATGACGGGATGGGAGTTGATCAGATCATCAATTTTAGCCTTGTTGGATGTCAGCTTGGACGGAATAACTTTACAACGCATAAAAAGAATCATGGAACAGGATCCTTTAACCGTAGAAGTCAAATCAATTTTGGGGCGGAATGCTGGAAGATATCGATTTGTCGAAGCAGAATTGAATCTGAGAACAAATAATCTAGAAAAGGCGGAAATAGCCTGTCGCCGGATTGAAGAGATGATTCGTCGTGAAATACCTTACATAGAACGTGTACTGATCCGCAATACGCATGCTGTTATGGATGGCATTTTTTGTGTACTGCCAGTGGATGAAAGTGGCAGCTTGCTTGAGGACTGTTTTTGTCATGCGCACCGATTTTTTCTATGTTCTGTCTCGATATCCAATGGAAAATTCGGTGCAGGAGTGTTTCACGACAACCCCTGGCTGAAACATGAATCTGGACGTGGCATTCAAATCGGCAAGTGGTTGATCGACCATAAGGTGGATATCGTCCTGACACGTCGTGATGTGGGGGAGAAAGGACTATCCTATGTGTTGTCCGATGCTGGGGTTACTGTACATATCACAAAATGTGAACAGATTGAGGATGCGTTAGAAGAACTGGTTCATCACACCACCTTCCAGTCCATGATTGAGTCCCCTGAAAAAAGTCCTCCTTGCAAGGAATAAACCGGTTCAGATACATGTGCATGTGCCAGACCACCATCATGAATCACCTATGAATTCATGGAGATGATTGGATATCTTCCGCCGGATGGACCGTCAGATCAGCCTGGATGAATCGCAATTCTGGATGCCTGATGGGCATCGGGAAGAATGGGAGCGTGGTTGGTCACACATTTGCTGCACGCAGGTGCTGAAAAGATCCCAAAGAGGATATTTGCCACGCTGTATCATGCGCGTTTGGGTTGACCGGCCCTTTTGCACCCACGCACCACAGCCCGCAACAACAGGATCTCTGTGTGACTTTGTATAGACGACCAAAGCGTGTGCGCACTGTGTCAAACAACACGGTATCTGTTGCAATTGACACGGCACCCACACACTTGAAAAGATTGAACTGTTTGAAATCAATTGGATAAAAATTGGATGGCATTATGCAAAGTTTCTCTGGATACCACCCAACCCTTGCACGCGCTCCGGGAGTCACCCATGAAGTCCTCCTCGCCATCCGTTTCGCGCCACAGGCCGGTTTCGTTGGGATCGCTGTTGCCGGGTACGGGGCAGACCCTGACCGCGCTCATCCGGATACCGGCCATGGCTCGGCGCTGGGGAGTCGGTGCCGGATTGACCGGCGCCTTGCGGGTGGCGGCCACCCGCGCGGCACAAAAAGTATGAGCACCCTTTTCCCATCTCCACACGCAGGAGTGAGAATCCCCTCCAGCAGACCGGCACGCACGGTGGTCCGACTCGGCGCCGTCGGGCTGATCGCCTTTGGCGCGACCCTGCTGGACAGCTTCTGGTGGCGCGGCATGTCCCACGAGACCACCGAAGCGGGACAACTGGTCGAAAAGCTGCTTCTGACCGATCTGGCCCTGTTCACCGAGGCCCGCTACACCCGCCACATCACCCAGGCGGATCGTCACACCCCGTTTCAGGATCATCCCGTGGCCCTGGAGCACTTTCCCAGCGGTTCCCTGGTGCCACCGGCGCGGATTCCGAACCACGATGGGACGAACGGGGTCGCTGATGTCCCCCTGGATTGAGCGTCAGGCGGCCTTCATCGACCATGCGGTGCGGGCCATGGGCAGACGACGGGCCCATCAGATCGGTCTGTGGCTCGTCTACACCCTGCTGGTGTTTCTGCTCGCATCGGTGATGCTGTTCGCCCATGCCTTGCGTCACGAGGCCCGTCTGTTGCTGCGGGATGCACCGGAACTGGTCGTGCAACGCCTGGAGGGGGGGCGTCACGCCCTGCTCTCCGCCGCCCATCTGGAGAGCCTGCGGGCCATCCGGGGGGTTGGACAGATCGTTCCCCGGCTCTGGGGGTATTATTATGATCCCATCTCCCGCGCCAACTACACCTTGATGACCCCGCACGACGATCCACCACCACCCGGACGGATGATCATCGGCGCCGGCATTGCGCGGGTGCGCGGCTTGGCGGTCGGGGATCTGTTCTCCTTGAAGGGCGGGGACGGAAAGAGCCATGCCCTGACGGTACATGGAACCTTCTCCTCGGCCTCGGAGTTGATCAGCAGCGATCTGATCCTGATGCATGAGGCGGATCTTCGCCCCCTGTTGAGCATCCCGGAAGGGTGGTACACCGATCTGGCCCTGACGGTGGCCCAACCCCGCGAGGTGGCCAAGGTGGCGGAAAAGGTGATGCAACGCCTGCCGGAGGCGCGTCCGATTCTGCGTGCCGAGCTGTTGCGCACCTATCACGCCCTGTTCGACTGGCGGGAGGGGATTCTGCTGACGCTGTTGAGCGTGGTGCTGTTGGCCTTCGTGATTCTGGTTTGGGACAAGGCCAGTGGACTTGGGGCCGAGGAGCGTCGGGAGATCGGCATTCTCAAGGCGATCGGCTGGCAGACGGGCGAGGTGCTCGCCATGAAGCTCTGGGAAGGGGCGATCCTGTCGTTGAGCGCCTTTTTGGTGGGGTACGTGCTGGCCTACCTGCACATCTTCGTGGCCCCGGCCCCGCTTTTGGAAGCCATGCTCAAGGGGTGGGCGGTCCTCTATCCAGCGTTCGTCCTGCCGCCGCGCGTGGACGGAGTGCAGGTGCTGACCCTGTTCTTTTTCACGGTATTCCCCTTCATCGCGGCCATGGTGATTCCGGCCTGGAAGGCCGCGGTGACCGATCCGGACGCGGTCATGCGATGATCGAACTCGAAGGGGTGCGCAAGATCTTCAACGAGGGGCGATCGAACGCCTTTGCCGCGATCGATGGCATCGATCTGGCGATTCGTTCCGGCGCGGTGACCCTGTTCACCGGGCCTTCGGGATCGGGCAAGACCACATTGTTGACGTTGATCGGCTGTCTGGCCAGGCCCAGCGAGGGGCGGATCCGTCTCGATGGCAGGCCGGTTTCCGGCTTGCCGGAACGGTTCCTCACCGAATTGCGGCGCACCACCTTCGGGTTCATCTTCCAGCGCTTCAACCTGATCCACGGTCTGAGCGTGTTGGAAAACGTCATCCTGCCGGCAGCCCCCCTGGGAATCCCCAGGCAGCAGGTGGTACGCTCGGCCCTGGAGATTCTGGAGCGGCTCGATCTGACCCGCAAGGCCGACAGCCCGGTGGCCTGGCTCTCGGGAGGCGAGGCGCAACGCACGGCCATGGCGCGCGCGCTGATCAACCGGCCCCGGGTGTTGATCGCCGACGAACCGACGGCCAACCTCGACTCTCGACTGGCCGGAGAATTTTTGCAGATTATCGCCGATTTGCGCGCCGAGGGGCAGACGGTTTTGATTTCGAGTCACGACCCCCTGGTGGTGCGGGCGCCGGTGGTCGAACGGGTGGTGATGCTGCGGGACGGTCGCATCGTGGAGAGCGGTTGAATGATCTTTCAACCCGCGATCCTGGCGTTGCTGTTCGCCGATCTGGTGGCCATCCTGCTGTTGAGCTGGACCCTGGTGCTGGCCTATCGGGTGGTGCGCCATTGGGACCTGCATCGATCCACCGCGTTGCAGGTGCGGCTGGAGCGGCAGACGGTGCTGGCGGCGACCCTGGTCGCGTTTGCCTGTCTGACCCAGGGGCTGTCGTTGTTGCTGCTGGTTCACACGGCGGATGCCCTGTCGGAGCTGTTCACCGGGGCAATGTGCGCGGTGGGGACGCTCAATGCCGCCCCTGGAGGATTCATCGCCCTGGATCTGCGCATCGGATTGTTTTTCCTGGCAGCATCCTGGCTGGTGGTGCACCTGCTGGATGGGCGGTGTCCCGATTATCCATTGACCCGCGCCAAATTCGGCCTGCTGTTGGGATGGCTGCCCATGTCGATCCTGGCGGCCTGGTGGCAGGGATTCTATTTTCTGGGCCTCAAAAGCGATGTGATCACCTCGTGTTGCGGTGGACTGTTCGATGCGCGCGGGGCGAGTTTCACCGCCGAGTTGAGCGGCTGGCCGGTCCGGCCCGCCATGTGGGCGGTGGGTATCTCCTGGCTGGCGGTCACCGCCGCGGCGCTTCGCGTGGCCCTCTCCGGCAACGGCGCCCGGCTTCTGGCCCTGCTGGCCGCCATCAACCTGCTGGTGATGGAGGCGGGCGTGGTGTCGTTCGTGTCGTCATATGTCTACGAGCACCCCAACCACCACTGCCCGTTCTGCATGCTCAAAGTCGATTATCAGGCCATCGGTTACGGGATCCATGGGCCGTTGTTCCTGGCCACGGCTTTGTCCCTGGGTCTGGGTCTGGCCGCGCAATTGAACCCCACCCGCGACATTCCGGATCCGGCCCGACCCCTGGCGCGACGCCTGGCGCACGTCGTGCTCCGGCTGTCCGGGGTGCTGGCCCTCGTGCTGGTTTGGGTGGTGCAACGGTCACATCTGCGCTTGATGGAGTAACGGATGAACGTTGAAAGGCGACGCCTGATGCGGCTGGTGACCGGGCTCTTGCTGGCCGGCGCGCTGACCGGATGCGAAAAGGCCCCGGTGCTGGCCAAGGGCGACCCCGCGCCCCCCTTCCAGCTTGAGACGTTGCGCGGCCCGGCACTCTCGATTCCCGATGGCGTGACCGGATACCCGGTGGTGGTTCGTTTCTGGGCCGACTGGTGCCCCTCCTGCCGTTCCGAGATGGCGGTGCTGGAAAAGCAGTATCAGCAGCGCAAGAAAATGGGGTTGCGGGTGGTCGCGGTCAACGTCGGACAGGAGCGCGCCACGGCGCAACGCTTTGCCGACGAATTCGCCCTCACCTACGACATGCTGTTGGATGGCTCCTCCCAGGTGGCGCGTCGCTACGGGGTGAATGCGTTGCCGATGACCTATCTGATCGGACCGGACGGCAAGATCGTCAACAAGATCATCGGGGAGACCGATGAACAGAGCCTTGCCGGCCAGTTGGACCGACTGATGGATTCCGCCGCCCAGGAGCGTTGACGTGATCCGAAGGCTCATCCGGTTCATCATGGATTCCAATCCACCTGCTTGTTCAGGGGAGAAACGTGCGATGTCCGTTGCATCCGCTCTTGGCCATCGGTGTGGATGGTCCCTGCCCGCCGATCCGCCCAGCGTGCGAGCGGACGACGGGCGGCTGTTCCGCTTTTGCTGCGACCGTTCGGTGGTATTGAGCGGGTTGCGGCTGCAAGATGTGCCACCCGAGGGGGACACCCATGCGTGACGACGCGCTCATGGCCTTTCTCGCCGGACTCTTGGGCAGCGGCCACTGTCTGGGGATGTGCGGCAGTCTGGTTTCGGCCTTTTTCATCCGCTTCGTGCCGCCCCAGGCCCGAACCGGGGCGGTTCTGGCCTATCATGGCGGACGGATCGGCATCTACACGCTGGTCGGACTCCTGGCCGGCGCCCTGGGCATGGCGCTGACCTCCACGGGCATGATCGGCCAGATGCAGGGGGTGTTGCAGATCGTCGTCGGGGTGGTGGTGATCGCCTTGGGTCTGGATCTGCTCGGTTTGAGCTGGTTTCGGGTCCATTATGATTTCTGGCCGATGAACCGGCTGCAGCGCTTTTTTGCACGGGCGGGGGAGCATGGACCGGTCAAGGGGGCCTGGATCGGCGGCATGATCAACGGCCTGATGCCCTGCTCGCTCACCCTGGCCGTGGCGGTGAAGGCCACGGCCACGGAAAGCGCACTGGCCGGGGCCGCTCTGATGTTGGCCTTCGGGTTTGGCACCCTGCCGGCCATGCTGTTCGTCAGCACCCTGTTCGGACGGTTGGGCGCCACGGTGCGCGGCCATCTGCTCAAGGCGGCGGCCTTGGTGGTGATCGTGCTGGGCGCGGGAACCCTGATGCAGGGGGTGGCCTATTTCAAGGTGATGCGGCATCTGGCGGATCATTAACCTGATATTTTTCGATTTCACTCTGAACCTTCTTGACGTGGAGAACCATCCTCATGAATACGAGTCGTCGTCAATGGATCCTGGGCACGCCGTTGCTGGTGGGCGCGGCGGTGGTCGGTGGGTTGATGCCGGAGGCTGTGGCCGCCCCCTGCCCCACCGATGGCACCCCGGAGCAGTTCACCCCAAAAAAACCCAAGGATCCCAATCCTCTCGAAGGTGAGCTGGAAAAATATCCCACCTGTCCCTATTGCGGCATGAATCGGCGCGAACACCATGCCAGTCGCCACCTGATCCACTTCGAAGATGACCTGGTGGATGGGGTCTGTTCGTTGCATTGTGCCGCGATCAGTCTGGCGATCAATCTGGATCGCGGTCCCAAGGCGATTCATGTCGCCGACTTCGGCAGCAAAACCGAACCGCGTCCAATGGTCGAGAGCGGCAAGGCGGTCTATCTTCTGGGTTCGACGATCAAAACCGCCATGACCACCCGCGGCAAACCCGGTTTTGCCGATCAAGGGGTGGCCGAGGGGATGCGCACGGAGCAGGGCGGGGAGTTGGTGGATTTCGAGGCCGCATTGACCGCCGCCCATGCCGACATGGCCAAGGATACCGTGGCCATCCGCAAACGCCGCCTGGAACGACGCCAGAAAGCGGGTCAAGGCGGATGAGACGACGGACGGACCATCGTTCCGGTTGGCTGATCGGGCTCGCCCTGATCCTCTGGATCGGGGCGTGGAACGCCCTCTCCGGGGAGTCCCCAGCCGACAGGGCGGTTCCGGCTGGGGCGAAATGTCCGGTGTGCGGCATGTTCGTGGCCAAATATCCCGAATGGGTGGCTTTGGTGGTCTGGGCGGATGGCACGGTCCATCACTTCGATGGGGCCAAGGATCTGTTCCGGTTTCTGGCCCAGCCGGAACGATTCGCCCCCGGACGCGATCCGGCGACCATCGGCGAACTGTACGTGACCGAATACTATGGCCTCAAGCGCATTCCGGCCCGTTCGGCCTGGTATGTCACGGGTTCGGATGTGCACGGTCCCATGGGACACGAATTGATCCCCCTGGCCAATGAACAGGAGGCGCGGGAGTTTACCCGCGATCATGCCGGGCGGGAGATGTTGCGGTTTGAGCAGATCACGCCGCAGGTTCTCTCCGCTCTGGAAACCCTGTGAGATATGACATGCGTCAGGCGTTGGCGCCCTTGGATCCACCGTCGCCGCATGCGCGGCGGCACGCTGGTCGGCGGCACGCTGGTCGGCACCGCCCTGATCGGAAGCCGCGCCCTCAAGCAGGTGCATCTGGTGGCCGGGGTGCCCTGCTGGGTTTGGCGGTCTTTTTTTTATTGACATCGTTGGGTGGATGGGGTACTTCATATTGCAGTGCAACATAAGCAGACACTAACATCCAACCCGGCGCATGCCCCAGGAGAACGACCATGGAGAATCAACAGATCATCGAGAAGATGGCGGAAATGAGCAAATTCGTGATTGATTCCATCACGGAGATGAAAAACATCAACGAGAACATCATCTCGCAGCTTGCAAAACAACAGATCGCGGCAGTCGAGGGATTCAACGTGGCCACCACGCGGCAACTCGGTGAGTTGAGCGCCGTCAAATCCCCCATCGAACTCCTGGACGCTCAAACCGCGATCACCACGGAAGTGGCCAAGGATGTGAAAGACCATGCCATGCGCGTGATCAGCATCCTGACCGAGAGTCAGAATGAAATGCGGGTGTTTGTTGAGAAGAATGTCCAGCAGTTCGTTGACAAGGCCTTGTCTGCCGCCTGATCATGCGGGCACCACCCCTCCAGGTCACGCCTGGAGGGGTCGGGGTCGGACGGGGACGAATCGTTGTCTGGAATGGCGGTTCGTCGCAAGCGTCCATTCCTCCCCGTCAGTCAGACGGGTTGACTTTCGGCTGTATCTCCCTGG
>JADGAY010000149.1 GCA_015231775.1 Magnetococcales bacterium
CCTGCTGCACGAGATGTGGGGTCGCCGTCAACTGGCCTAACCACTCAAAAAGAACACCAAGGGCTATTATATCTTCAATCTGGTCGATGGGGGCGGTTCTCTGATCGCCAATCTCGAGGCCCGCTTGATGATCGACGAGGATGTGCTGAAATTCCAGAACATTCGCGTCAAGAGCGCCAACCTCAACCCGTCGCCGCTGGCTCCGTCCGCCGAGCGTGCCGCCGAGGAGACCGAGCGTCTGCTGCCCGGTGACGAGGGGTATGGCGAGCCGGATGAGGAGTACGGCGAAGACGAGGAAGAGGAAGATCTGGAGGTCTGATCTTTTATCAGATTTCGGGCGATCACCCTGGGTCACGCAACCGACCCAGGATGGGAAGAGCCACCCGCAGCCGCTCCGTGACCGTGGCGCTTGCATCAAGAGCGATCACGGCGGGCGGGTAAGGGAGGGATTCCCCCTTCAGGCGAGTCAGGCGGATGAGCATGGCCGGGGAAGCACGACCGAATCCTGTGGTCACCGTGTCGGAAGCGACTCGGGCCGTCAACTCCGTGGAGTTGGAGGGGCGGTTGATCGAGCCGGTCGATTTCCGGGTCACCCCCGCGGGTCGGTCGGTGGCCACGCTGGAGTTGGAGCATCTCTCCATCCACGACGATCCGGAACCCGGTCTGCGTCTGGAGGCGCGCATGGTGGTGGTGGCCATGGGCGCGCTGGCGGAACGGTATCGCGCTTGCGCGGTCGGTTCGATGCTGCGGGTCCAGGGACGATTGAACCAAAAACGGTGGATCCGCGATGATCGGATCCGCTGGGGTCGTCTGGAGTTGCTGGCCAGGGAGATCCAACGGGTCGATCCGTGACCGACGCGCGAACCTCTGAAAAGCGCCCGATATCGAACCTTGCCATTCCTGGTGTTCTATAACGATCACGCGCGCAGGCCGGTGTTTTCCGGATGGCGCGGCAACCATATCGATTGATGAGGAAGTTGACATGTCCGATCAAGACAACGATTCCAATGAGAGCAACGCGGGCAACGACGGTGGTTCGTCCCGTTTTTCGGGCCGTCCGGGCGGTGGTGGTTTCCGTCCCGGCATGGGCCGTTCGGGAGGTCGTCCGGCTCCTGGTGGCGCCCGTCCGGCGGGCGCGGGTGGTGCTGGCGCTCCGGCTGCCGGGGGATTCCGTCGTCCCTTTTTCCGTCGCCGCAAGGTGTGCGTCTTCTGTGCCGACAAGGCGTTGGAGATCGATTACAAGGATCCCAAGCTGATGCTTCGTTTCATCACCGAGCGCGGCAAGATCGTTCCCAGCCGGATCACTGGCGTGTGCGCGCCCCATCAGCGTCGCTTGAGCAAGGCGATCAAACGCGGACGCAACATCGCCCTGTTGCCGCATCTGGTCAAGTGAGCCGGTTTCGGCCACTCCGGTCGGAGGCCGATCCATGCGTCCGCTCAGTTGGGTGACCAATCCGGTTTTTGCCGGTACCCAGGCTCTGGTGCTGATGATTCTGCCCATGGGTCTGCCTGTGCTCGTGCCGCTGCAGATCTTCGCCCCCTTGCCGGTGCTTTTGACCGCGCTTTGGGGCGGATCGCAATCGGCCTGGATCGGCGCCACCATTCCGGTGGTGGGCGCTTTTCTGCTTGGAGAGGGATTGCGGTTTCCTCTGACCGCATTTTTGCTGTTCTTCGGCTTTCCCATGCTGGCGGCCCATTTGATTCGCGCCGGCTGGCGAGTCAACCAATGCCTGGCGGCGGCTTTTCTGCTGGGTGTTGGGGCCTTGTTGTTGTTGTTCGTCTGGTCGCTTGTGACGGGTTTGGATCTTCAGGCTGAAACCGCCTTGCAACTGGACGGCTTCAAGAACAAGGTTCTTGCCGCCATTGCCAAGGAGGGCGGCAATGCCGTAGTCTTGACCGATGCGCGCGGGGTTTTGACTCCAATCCTTGACATGTTGGCCCTGCTCATGCCGGCTTTCGTGGTATCGGGTTGGTTTTTGATGCATGTGGCCAACCTGTTGACAGCCCGATTCCTGGTTCGTCAGTGGGGTGGGGATGGGTTGTTTTCCGGTGAGGATCTCACCGAGTGGCGTCCTCCGTTCCAGTTTGTCTGGGTGGTGATCGCCTCGGGGATGCTCGCCTATGGCGCGCATGGCTTTTCCAGGCAGTTGGGAGCCAATCTTTTTCTGTTGTTCACCATCCTTTATTTTTTGCAGGGGATGGCGATCATTCAGGCTGGTTTCCGTCATCATGCCGTTTCGGGTGTATGGCGCACGTTGTTTTATTTGGCTCTGTTTTTCTGGCATCAGGTCGTGTTGTTCGTGGCCGCCGTGGGCCTGTTTGATATCTGGGTTGATTTTCGCGAACGTTTCTTTCGTACCAGCCATGAGGGGGATGATTCCCCTGGGAGTGAATAGCCATGGAAGTGATACTGTTGGAAAAGATTGGCAAGTTGGGTGATTTGGGCTCCGTGGTTCAGGTGCGTCCGGGCTATGGTCGCAACTTCCTGATTCCGGAGGGCAAGGCATTGCCTGCCACCAAGCGGAATCTCGAACGGTTCGAGGCTGAGCGTGTGGCTTTCGAGGCGCGTCAGCAGGAGATCCTGGAGCGGGCTCAGGCTTTGGCGGCCCGGATTGCCGGGGTTGAGGTGGTGTTGGATCGTCCTGCCGGTTCGGGTGACAAGTTGTTTGGTTCGGTGACCAACTCGGACATAGCCGGTTTCTTCACCGAGCGTGGCATTGAGACGCCGCGTGGTTCGATTGACGTGCCCCGTCCGATTCGCACGTTGGGTGAGCATGTGGTGCGGATTCGTTTGCATCCGGACATCATTCCCGAGGTGAAGGTGCGGGTGGAGCGGCGGGTTAACCGTTGATGGTTTGATGTGACGAGGTGAGACGATGGCGCTTTATGATTACAAGTGCGATGGGTGTGGTTTGCGTTTTGAGCAGGATCATCCCATGTCGGCTCCGCCGGTGAAGGTATGTCCGGAGTGTGGTGCCGAGAAGGTGCGCAAGATTCTCTCCACGGGAGGGATTCAGGTTTCCGGGTCGCGGAGTGTAGCGCCGCCGCCGTCCATGCCGTGTGGGTCTGGCGGGTGTGGTGGAGGGATGTGTGGGATAGGTTGATGTGTCTGTTTGTTTGATGAAATGGCGCCGTTCGTGGGGAGACTCGCGGGCGGCGTTTTTTTTGAATGCGCGGGAAGTTGAAGCAACAGTGACCGAAATCACCATTCCGTCATGCGCTCACCCCTCCTGACTCCACCGCGCCACCAACGCCTCGGCATCCGCCATCTCCTCGGCACTCATCTCCTCGGCGGAAAGCTCCAGATTCTCCAGGGCATCGATCAATCCCCCACGCACGGCCAACAAAAACCAGGCCCGCGCCTGAATCATGTCCCGCTCCACCCCCTCCCCGGTCGCGTACAGAATGCCGAGATTGTTGCACGCCTTGGCATCCTGCTGCCGCGCGGCGAGCAGAAACCAGGCCGCGGCCTGGGCAGGATCAGGCTCAACCCCCAAACCCTCCAGATAGATGGTGCCCAGATCGTACTGCGCGGGGGCATACCCCTGCTCGGCGGATAGTCGGTGCCACTGCTCGGCCTGAACATAGTCCAGAGGGAGATCGATCCCTTCAAGAAACATGGCCGCCAGATTGTGCTGAGCCTTGGCATCGCCCCACTCGGCCAAAGTGGCCAGCGTTTGGGCGTAATCGTTCTCGTCGAGGTCGTAGAGCCCGCTGGCGTGAATGGATGGATTGGCTAACAGGGTGTCAACGTTCAAGAGTGTGCAACCGCTTTAGGGTTTCCCTGATCGAACGGATGGATGAGAAAAAACGTCGCGCTAGAAAAAACAGCAAAAAGCAAGCCAATGATTTCCGCGCGTGCGTCGATCGCATCCGGAATCCATGATTCAGCCGGCGGGGGCGATCAGGAACCCCTCCGGATCGATCCCATCCCCATCCACCACCCGTACCCGCTGCCCCTCGATGCGCAACCGCCCCTGGGCGTAGAGCTTGACCGCCAGGGGATAGATGCGATGCTCGCGCTTGAGGATGCGCGCGGCCAGGGAGGAGGGGTCATCGACATCGAGAATCGGGACCACCGCCTGGGCGATGATCGGGCCGGCATCCACCTCCTCGGTGACGAAATGGACCGTGGCACCGGAAAAACGGGCGCCAGCCTCGATGGCGCGCTGCTGCACATGCAATCCCGGAAAGGCTGGGAGGAGGGCCGGGTGGATGTTGAGGAGCCGTCCGGCAAAGGCGCGAATGAAGAGGGGGGTCAACACCCGCATGAAACCGGCCAGACAGACCAGCTCCACGTGCGCCGCGACCAGGGCGTCGATCATCGCCTGCTCGAAGGCGGGACGATCCGGATAGGCCTTGTGATCGATCACCAGCGTGGGAATGCCCGCCTGCCGGGCCCGCTCCAGCCCGAAGGCGTCGGCGCGGTTGCTGATCACCAGCCCGATGCGCGCCGGAATGAACCCATCGCCCACCCGGTCGATGAGCGCCTGGAGATTGCTGCCACCGCCGGAGATCAGAACGCCGATCATCAGGGGTGGACGGCGCGATGCAGGGGAATCAGTCATGGATCGTCACCCTTGGCTCGGAGTCGGCACCCCGCGCCATCACCCGACCGATGGTCCAGACCGTCTCTCCCGAGGCGCGCAGGGACTCCAAAGCGGTCTGAACATCGGCTTCGGCCACCACCGCCACCATGCCCAGACCACAGTTGAAGGTGCGGTTCATCTCCGCCTCCTCGATGTTGCCAAGACGCTGCAACAGATCGAAGATCGGCGGGCGGCTCCAGGCCCGTTTCTCCAACACCACCGAGGTGGCATCGGGCAACACGCGGGGGATGTTTTCGGTGAAGCCGCCGCCGGTGATGTGCACCAGCCCCTTGATGGTGATCCGTTTGGCCAGTTCGAGCACGGAACGGGCATAGATGCGCGTCGGCGTCAGAAGCACCTCGCCCAGGGGCTTTTCACCCGTTGGCGTTGGAAACAGGGCGTCCAGGCCGGGACCGTCCGCTCCCATCACCAGATGGCGGATGAGGGAGTAGCCGTTGGAGTGGGGCCCCGAGGAGGCGATGCCGAGCACCACGTCATCCGGCACGATGGTCGAGCCGTCGATGAGGGCCGGGCGATCGACGATGCCCACCGCGAAACCGGCCAGGTCGTATTCGCCGGGGGGGTAGAAGGAGGGCATCTCCGCGGTTTCGCCGCCGACTAACGCGCAGCCGGCCTGACGACACCCCTCGGCGATCCCCTGGATCACCGTGGCGGCCACCTCGGGGTTGAGGGCGCCGGTGGCGAAGTAGTCGAGGAAAAAGAGCGGTTCGGCACCCTGCACCACCAGATCGTTCACCGACATGGCCACCAGATCGATGCCCACGGTGTCGTGCTTGCCGGTCAGGAAGGCGAGTTTGAGCTTGGTGCCGACCCCATCGGTGCTGGAGACCAGCAGCGGATCGGCGTATTGACGCCAATCGGGCCGGAACAGGGCCCCGAAGCCGCCGATACCGCCCAGCACGCCGGGACGGCGCGTGGAGGCGACCGCCTGGCGGATCAACTCCACCACCCGGTTGCCGGCGTCGATGTCCACGCCCGCGTCGCGATAGGTGGTGGCGCGGGCGGTGGTGGTTGGAGCCATGGCTGAATTTTTTGGATTGGACATGACGGGTGATTATCCTCGACGTGCTTGGGGGTTTGCTCTTTTTTCCCAAGAGAGGTTACACTAGCCGGGCGTGATGGGGAATGCGCGAAGAATACAAACTTAAACATCGATGGGGGAAGAACCCCCTCACACCCCCCAACCGCGGAACGCTCGCGGGAGCGTTCCATGGTAAAATTGTGGGAGTCTGGACGATCATGAGTCAAACGAGGGATCCCGACCAACGGAGTGGTGCCGGATGGCGCGCTTGGATCTGGGCGTGCATGGCACTGTGGATGGCCGTGCCGGCCTGGGCCGCGGACGGCGGGGGCGGTTCGATCTACGAGGTGCGCGGCATCGAGGTGTCGGTGCCGATGAGCAAGGGGCTCGAGGCCACCCATGAGGCCGGGGTGACCCAGGCGCAGCGCGAAGGGCTGCGACGCCTGCTCCTGCGCATGTTGACCCAGACCGAACGCGAAACCCGCAAGGAGTATCTGGCCACCCTGGCCAAGGATCCCAAACGGCTGATCGAACGGACCGTGGTGCGCTCCGAAAAACAGGTCGGGGAGCGGTTGAATCTCCATCTCGATCTGCACTACGCCCGCAAGGAGGTCACCGCCGCCCTGGGCAAGGAGAAGATCCCCTTCACCGAGGCGGCCTATCCGCTGGTGCTGCTGATCGCCCCGGAAGAGAAGAGCGAGGGGGCCGCGACCCTGGTGTGGAAGGCCATGCCCAACGCCGCCCGTGATCTGGGACTCAACGTGATGCAACCCCTCGGGGATCTGGAGGATCTGACCCAACTCTCCGTCGACCGGGTCGCGAAGGGGGATGCCGGGATGCTTGAGTGGGCGACGAACCGCTATGGCATCGGCGAGATCTGGGTGGCGCGGGCCAACGCCACGCCGGTCACCGGTGGCAAGGGGGCGCGGGTCAAGGTGGCGGCCACGCTGACCGTGGCCCGACCCAATGCCGCTCCGGTCCAGATCCAGGCCAGCGAGGAGAAGGGGGCATCCTCCGCCGCCGAGGCGGCCAACGCCGTCTATCCCGCCGTGGCGGGCAAACTGGCCCAGCAACTCCTGGAACAGTGGGTCGCGGATCATGTGATCCAGCCGGGCAACAAACGGACCCTGCGTCTGCGGGTGATTCATGATGTCCAGGTGGCCAAAGTGACCGAATTCATGACCGGCCTGCGCGCCGTGCCGGGCATGGCCGAACCCCGCATGGTCCAGGCGACCGCGCGGGAGAGCCTGTTCGAGTGCGAATTCTCGGGTCGTGACGAGCAACTGGACGCGGCCCTGGCGAAACTGGCCGTGCAGCGGGAAAAGAGCGCCGAGGGGGTGACGGTCTGGTTGATTCCCCCGGCCAAGCGTGGCGCGGTGGCCGCGCCTCCCTCCGTGCCCCAGGCCCCCTCCGTGCCAGCGGCCCCATCCACGCCACCGGCCCCATCCGAACCGGCCCCTTCCGGCAAGTCGTGGTTGTGACCCCATGGGGATGACGTCTGGGATGGAGAGTCTCCGGGTCCGCGAACCGCTGTTCATCGCCGCCGGCACCCGTGGATCCAAGCGGGTGGG
>JADGAY010000150.1 GCA_015231775.1 Magnetococcales bacterium
GTCGAGATCCTTGTCGAGCGGGGCGACGATGCCGTACTTGTTGGTCTGATCGGCATCGACCGGCATCACCGCCACGATGGAGGATTGGCGCTGATCGAACTGGCGGGCCATCTGCCGCAGCACCGGTTCGCCATCCGCGACATCGATCAGGTCGTCCGGGAGGATCACGGCGAACGGTTCGTCGCCGACCACGTTGCGACCGCACCAGACCGCGTGCCCGAGTCCGAGGGGGCGGTTCTGGCGCGTGAAGAGCAGGTTGCCCGCCGCTTCGGGGATGGTGGATTTGGCCTCGGCCAACAGATCGAGCTTGCCGCGCGCGGTGAGGGTCTCCTCAAGCTCCGGGGAGTGGTCGAAGTGATCCTCCAGGATCTTCTTGCCGCGACCGGTGATGAAGACGATCCGTTCCATGCCCGCGGCCCAGGCCTCCTCGACCGCGTACTGGATCAACGGCTTGTCCACGACCGGGAGCATCTCCTTGGGCATGGTCTTGGTGGCGGGCAGAAAACGGGTTCCCAGACCCGCCACCGGAATCACGACGGTACGAAGTTTCATCATCAGTTGTTCTTGGCTCCCTGATTGACCCAGTTGCGCAGGATCTCGATCTCGCAGGCGGTGAGGCGTTTGCGGTTGTGGGGCATGCGGATGCCGGCCCGTCCCTCGACCAGAACGTTGAGATTGCTGACCATGGAGTTACCTGGCACCACCACCGGTCCGAAGCGGGTTCCCTGCATCAACCCTTCGTAGGTTTCGAGGTTGAGACCCGAAAAGGCCAGACCCGGCGCGCCGGTCTTGTGGCACTCCAGACAGCGGTTTTGGAGAATGGGGAAGACATCCTCGGCGAAACTGACGCGACCGCTCCCGCCTGGGGCGTTGGCCGCCGCGCCACCCGGAGCGCCGCCAGGAGCAGCCGCCCAGGACGGATTGGCCAAGGTCACGCCCAAGCCGAGCAGGGCGGCGACCGACCAGAGGGTGAATCGAGAATGCGTGCGCATGGTAATCCCCTATGATTTGGTTTTGTTGAAGGCTATGCCGCTTCGGTCCAGGCGACGGTGAACGCATTGGACCGTATCTCTATCGATCCCGATGGCGGGAGTCCCGGTTCATCGCCATCGATGAATCGTTCCATGGTGATCCATGGGTGAAATACTATCACGCTTTGCGCGTTCGCGCGACGGCATTTGTACGAATCGGATGGTGTTTTTCATGGCGTGGACCCCCGCTTCAGGGGGAGGGGTGGCTCTCGGCGAGTCGTTGGGAAAAGGGCTCGATTTCGAGCGGACGGCTGAACAGATACCCCTGGAATTGATCGCACCCCTCGTTGCGCAGAAAGGCCAGTTGTTCCGGGGTTTCGACCCCTTCGGCCACCACCTTGAGCCGCAGGCTGCGACCCAGGGCGAGGATCGCGGTGACGATCGCCGCGTCGTCGGAGTCGAGGGTCAGATCGCGCACGAACGACTGGTCGATCTTCAACACGTCGATGGGGAGCTTTTTCAGGTAGGTGAGGGAGGAGTGGCCCACGCCGAAGTCGTCCACGGCGATGGTGGGGCCCAGGGCCTTGAGACGGGTGAGAATGGCGACGATGTCGTCGAGATTTTCCATCATCAGGGTTTCGGTCACTTCGAGTTCCAGGGAATCGGGGGGGAGGCCGCTCTCCTCGATGGCGGCGCGCACCTCGTCCAACAGATCGGCTTGACGAAACTGCCGGATCGACAGATTCACCGCCACCCGCAGGTGAACGAAACCGGCATCGTGCCATTTTTTGGTTTGCAGACAGGCCTGCTTGAGCACCCGCGACCCCAGCGGCAGGATCAACCCGCACTCCTCGGCCACGGGAATGAACTCCGCCGGCGACACCATGCCATCCCTGGGGTGACGCCAACGCACCAGGGCCTCCATGCCGGAGATGCGCTCGGTGCGCAGATCGACCTTGGGTTGATAGTGCAACAGGAATTCGTCCCGTTCCAACCCCTGGCGCAGGCTGTGTTCGAGGGCCAGACGCCGTTCCGCCTCGGCGCCCATGGCCGGGGCGTAGTATTGGCAGTTGTCGCGTCCGGCGGTCTTGGCGCGGGCCACCGCCATGTCGGCGTTGCGGATCAGCAGATCCGCCTCGTCCCCATCCTCGGGACAGAGGGTGACCCCCATGCTGGCGGTGACGAACAGCTCCTGATCGTCGATGTAGAAGGGTTTGGCCAGGGCATCGGCCAGCTTGCGCACCACCACGCCCACATCCTGGGAGTTGCGGATGCCGCGCAAAATGAAGCCGAAGGTATCCCCGGCCAGTCGGCTGACCGTGTCCCCCTCCCGCACGAAGTGGCGCAGCCGTTCGGCCACCCCCTTGAGCAGACGGTCGCCGACCGTGTGGCCCAGGCTGTTGTTGAGGTGCTTGAAGAGATCCAGATCGAAGATCAGCACCATCACCTTGTCGTCGCTGCGTCCGGATTGGCCGATGGCCTGCCGCAGACGGTCGTGGAACAGGGCGCGATTGGGGAGTCCGGTGAGGCTGTCGTGATAGGTGCGGAAGTGCAACGCCTCCTCGCTGCGCTTGATGGCGGTCAGATCCTGGAACACGGCCACGAAATGGGTGATGGTCTGGGTGCGGTCGCGGATGGCGGTGATCGTCTCCCACACCGGATGGGCCTCGCCGTTCTTGCGCCGGTTCCAGATCTCGCCGCGCCAGGAGCCGGTCTCGCCGAGCAGGTCATGCCAAAGGCGCGAATAGAACAGCTCGTCGTGGATCCCGGATTTGAGCATGGCCGGGGTGTTGGTCAGCGCATCGTCCGCGTCGAAGCCGGTGATCACCGAAAAGGCCGGATTCACCGAGACGATCCGCCCATTTCGATCGGTGACCATCACCCCCTCGACCGCGTTCTCGAACACCTTGGCGGTGAGCAGCATGTGGGATTCGGCCTCTTCCATCGCCCCCTCGAAGACCGAGGCGGCGATTTTCAAACGTTGTTCCGCCTCGCGCTGCTCGGTGCGATCGTGCATGGTGCCGGCCACGCGCATCGGCTTGCCCTCGGCATCGCGCATCACCTCGCCCATCTCGTGGACCCAGCGGATCTCGCCGTTGGGACGCAACACCCGGTGATCGAACTCGAAGGGGGTGAGTTCAAGCAATGCGTGTTGGATGGTCTCCTCGACCCGTGCCCGATCCTCGGGATGGGAGATGGAGAGAAAGGTCTCCAGGGCCCCGTGAATGTCGGAGTGCATGGGAATGCCGACGATGCGGCGCGCCTCCTCCGAGCAGATCATCGCGTCACGGGCGATGTCCCACTCCCAGTTGCCCAGATGGGCGATGCGCTGCGCCCGGGCCAGACTCTCCCGTTCGCGGCGCAGCGAATGGACCAGATGTTCGATGGTCTTGAGATCGCGCCAGGCCCGCAGGGCCACGGTCACCGCCGTGATCAACTTCTGGCTGGTCAGATCGCTCTTGTCGCGGTAGTCGTTGATGTCGTATTCGGTGATCACCCGCGGTTCCGGGGCCTGGCCAGCCTGGCCGGTGCGCAGGATGATGCGCACGAAGCCGTTCTTCATCGCCCCGCGTACATGGCGTACCAGATCAAGGCCGGCCTGATCGGTCTCCATGACCACGTCGAGGAGCATGACCGCGATTGCCGGGTTGGATTCGAGAATCGGAATCGCCTCGGCGGCGGAGTGGGCGCTGACAAAGGTCACCCCCACCCCGGCAAAGGTCAGATCGCGCAGCACCATGCGGGTCAGGGCATGGATGTCGGCATCGTCATCGACGATCAGAATGGTCCACGGCCCCTCGGGGCGACGCGGACCGGGATCCTGGGTGCAGGGAGCCGGCGTCGGATGGGTCGTCGGGTCGGACAGCAACAGCTCGATGGGATGCCGGTCGGTCATGAATGCCCTTTCACCCAGGTGAAGCGGGTCGATTTTTCTTCGATCGTGACGCGTTGCTCAAGGTTGATCGGCCATGGCCGATCAACCTTACCAATTGGGAACGGATCTCATTCGAAGCATCCGGCCAAATACCATTCTTTACAAATTTGATTTGACTTTTGCAAGTATATGCGCGATCATTTTCGATAATTTTCGTATCCGAAGCTCCGGTGATCCAAAGGTAGATCAATCCGGTGTGAACATTTTCATGGAATGGGGAATTCTTATGACCGCTTTTTCGTCTGTCAAGCGTCACGTCGCGCGGGCCGGTCGGCCCTGGATCCTCTCTCTGGCGGCCATGCTGCTCGCCACGCCACTCATGACCGGCTGCATGGAGAGCCGTGCCCAACAGGGGGCTGGCATCGGCGCCCTGGGTGGTGGTTTGGCCGGCAGTCTGCTCGGCCCCTCCAAGAACAAGGAACAGAACGCCCTGATCGGCGCGGCAGTCGGCGGCCTTATCGGCTACACCGTCGGCAACGAGATGGACAAGAACGACAAGACCAAGCTCAACAACGCCTTGGAGAGCATGCCGTCGCGTCAGACCACCACCTGGGTCAATCCCGATACCCGCGCCGAATATGCCGTCACCCCCCAGGCCCCCTATCAGGTCGATGGCCGTGACTGCCGCCAGGCGGAGATCTCCTCGGTGATCAACGGCAAGCGCGAGACGGTGGTCAAAACCGCCTGCCGCCGTCCGGATGGTCGCTGGGAGATTTGAATCACCCGCGGGGGAATCGAATCTCCCGCTTCCGTCGCGGAGAGTCCATGACAGCCCGTGTCGCGCACCAGCGTGACACGGTTTTTTTGTGCGGATTATTATTATCTAAGTAATAAAATTGGCGAGATAACCTCTTGAGGCGGTGCCAGGCCTCAGGAAGCGGTGCGACACTGCTCGGAGCAGAAGAACTGGTCGCCACGTACCAGGGCGTTTTCCGGTGGGATGAGGGTGGCGCAGCGCTCGCAGCGCACCAGCCGGGAACCGCTTCCCCCTGGGGGGGTCAGGGTGTCGTGACCCGGCGGCGCGACAAAGTGGCGTACCAGTCGATAGATCAGGTATCCGGCGGCGACGACCAAAAGGAAACGGAGCAAAACCATGCGACCTCCTGAAAATCAATGGATGAGATGATCCGACGCGCCCAGGGATGCCGGGATGTCGCGGGCGGAGTGGATGACACGGATGATGTGGATACCATTCGGCATGGGCAGATAAAAGATCGTGTATTGACCGATCGGATGGCTGCGTAGCCCGTCGGCCAGTTCCGGGCGTGCAATCCCCATGTGCGGATGATCGGCCAGCAGTCGCATCGTGTGATGGATGGAATCCAACCAGGAATCGGCGCGACGGAGATGGTCCATGGCGATGTGACGCCAGATCTCCTTGAGATCCCGACGACCCGCCGGACTGATGACCATGCGTCCGGTCATGGGGTTGTCGCTTCGGAGGCGATCTCTCGTTTGAGTTCATCCGGATCCCACGGTCGAGCCTCTTGCGTCAGACCCTCCGCGATGGCCTGACGCAACCACGCCAATTTGTCGTCAGCTTCCTGATGTCGTGCCAGCAGGGTCATGGCTGCATCGACCACCTCTTGTTCGGAGCCGCCGAAATGGGGCAGTTGTGCGCGTATCAAGGCGGCGGTGTGGTCGGAGAGGGTGATGGTCATGGACATGGGGCGAGCCTCTAGCGTTTTTTTGGCTGAAAATCCTCGGCCAGCAACGCCACCAGGGCGTCGGCGAGTTGGTTCATGGCCTCGGTTTCGGCGCGCATGCGCGCCGCGTGGCTGGCGGTGCCGGAACTCGGCTCGTAGTAGGTTGCCGCCCCCTTGACCGCCGGATAGCCGGGCTCCTGGGGCTTGCCGTCCACCTCGAGGATCGGGTGGGCGGTGAACATGACCCGATACTGATTGGCGCGCCCGGAGCTGTCCTCGAGCACCAGATCCCGGTTGACCGCCTCCAGTTGCACCCGCAGCCGTTTGGAGCCCTCCGCGCTGGAGGAGCCCGAGGCAAAGGGGCCCATGCGGGTGGAGAGGTTTTCGTGCAGGATGCGGGTCAAAACCGCATCAGCGCGGGATTTGACCTTGATTTTGTCTCTCTCCTTGAGTTGGCTGACATCTTCCACCACCAGCACGGTTTTCGTCCAGCGGCCCGGCTCGGCGCTGGAGAGCCGTTCGCCGGGGAAGCGGTAGCCGCATCCGGCGAGCAGGGAGAGGGCGAGCAACGCGGCGGTCAGACCGGCGCGGGCGTGGAGTGGGCGGTTCATGCTGGGTTTCTCTCCCTGGGTGTCCATGGGCTCTTTCGGGTGGCCCGGCTCACGGCTTGACCACGATGTTGATCAGCTTGCCGGGCAGGGTGACCATCTTGACCACCGTCTTGTCCGCCAGATGGGGTTGGACGTTGGGGTCGGCCAGGGCGAGTCGCTCCTGTTCGGCGGTCGGGGCGTCGGCGGGCACGGCGATGCGCGCCCGCAACTTGCCATTCACCTGAACCACCACGGTGACCGTCTCGCGCACCAGCGCGTCGGGATCGACCGCCGGCCACTGTGCCCCGTGCAGCCGACCCGGCATGGCCAACGGCTCCTCCCACAACTCGGCGGTGAGGTGCGGGGCGAAGGGGTTCATCAGGAGCACCACGGTTTCGGCCATCTCGCGCAGGGTGGAGCCCTCCTCGGGGGAGAGGGCGGCTTCCCCGGCCTGGTTGAGCAGCAGGCTTCCGGCATTGATCAGCTCCATCACCGCCGCGATGGCGGTGTTGAACTGATGGCGTCCCATGTCGCGGGTCACCTTGTCGATGGTCTCGTGGATCTTGCCGCGCAGGGCGCGGGCCGCCGGCCCCTCGGGCATGGCGCGGGCCGGCCTGGCATCCGGGGCCCGCTCGACGATCTGCCACACCAGGCGCCAGATGCGGTTGAGGAAGCGCCAGGCCCCATCCACGCCGCTGTCGTTCCACTCCAGATCCTGCTCCGGGGGGGCGGCGAAGAGCATGAACACCCGCGCGGTATCGGCCCCGTACCCCTGAATGAGGTCGTTGGGATCCACCACGTTGTGTTTGCTCTTCGACATCTTCTCGTTGCGACCGATGACGATGGGCGCCTCGCATTCGGCGCACAGCAGACGACCCTCGCGCTCGAGGGTCTCCCTGGGGTAGCGCCAGCCGTGTTCCGGGCAGCGGTGGGTATCCTTGCGCACCATCCCCTGGGTGAGCAGGCGGGTGAACGGTTCGTCGCAGGCCACCTCCCCCACGTCGCGCAGCGCCTTGTGGAAGAAGCGGGCGTACAGGAGATGG
>JADGAY010000004.1 GCA_015231775.1 Magnetococcales bacterium
ACTATTTAAACATGACAGTTGGCTGCATTAGTCACGATATTCAATTATTAGAAAATAATTACAATAAAATTTCAAACAAAACATTATTTTTCGGTGACTACGTTGCCGATAAACAGAGAATTTGCGCTTTAGACAAGCAGGTTATTATACACTTTTTTGAACATATTCGTAACAATCCCTCCACTTCCCTCGACATAAAAAATGTAATTCATGCAGCATACATAATGGGTATGTACCACCTTATCCCAGAAGCGCTCACGCTATTAGAGAAAACACACACTAAATCCGCAATAATCGAGCAGGAAAATTTTACTCTTGTCAAGAATATTATTAATAAATTCACCACTCAAGAAGAATCATACATCATCAGCAATAAAGCATTACGCTTTCTATCAAAAGAAAAAATGCTAATTGGTGGATATTCAATCTCTGTACCACCAGAACAAGACAGCCTCTTTAAAACGCTTGCGATCAAAGGAACGCCAGCGTGTGTTTATGCAATCGAGGATCGATGGCTTGAGCAGTGCAGCAAGGACACGAATAGCATTGAATCCATTTTCTTTGAACCCTGGCCAGCAGAAGGATAATTTCAAAACATAATCTGTCATGGAATATTATGAAAGTCGCGACTATAAGAATGATTTAATTAATAAATATTTATTTAATATCATCATTCTATGCTGAAAATATATTTGGAGAACTGACGAATGGCCGTCAAAATCACGGATATCAAGAATGAAGCTCAAGCTCTACATGAAAGACATGAATCTGAGACAGGGCGTCGAACCGCTGCAAGCAAACATTATTACTATGCTTTCCATCTCTGTAAATCCATATGGCCAAGCCTATCGAAACCAGGCAACTATGGAATGCATAAAGCGTTTTGTAACGGTCTGAAAGAATCTGAACAACTCAGGAAAATCGGGGGAAACCTGGATAAGTTGCGCAGCCTACGCGTTGATGCAGATTACTATATCCAAAAGGATTTCTATAAGATGCAACTTGATCGGGCCAAAGAATTAGTTGATTCTATCGAAAAGGAAATAATCAGGATCCTTCATCCCTGAGACCACAAGCAACGCGTTTTATTCATAGTCCCTGCACATGGTGATTACGGACAGATTCCGGATCCATTGGGTCGCTTGAAACTCCCCCAAGCCCGTCATCACGACGGATCCAACCCCTCCAAAAGCTCCCAGCGGGCATAGGCCGCGCTCAACTCCGACTCCAGGGCCGCCAGCCGCGCCTGATCGGCGGCCAGCCGCTCCGGAGGATTCCGATAGTAGGTCGCCTCGGCCATGGCTGCGTGCAGTTGGGCCTGTTCGGCCTCCAGAGATTCGATGCGGGCCGGCAGCCCCTCCAGTTCGCGCCGCTCCTTGTAGGAGAGTCCCGGCGTCTTTTTCACCGGCGATGCGGATGGCTTGGGGGCGACCTTTTTGACGATCGCCGGGGCCGCGACCACCGGCGGTGGGGGGCGCTGTTGCATCCAGTCGTCGTAACCGCCGGGATAGTCGCGGATCTCCCCCGGCTCCCCCTCGAAGACCAGACAACTGGTGACCACATTGTTCAAAAAGGCCCGGTCGTGGCTCACCAGCAACAACGTGCCCGCGTAATCGGCCAGAAGCTCCTCGAGCAGGTCGAGGGTATCGGTATCCAGATCGTTGGTCGGCTCGTCCATGACCAGGATGTTGGCGGGATTGAGGAACAGCTTGGCCAACAGCAGCCGGTTGCGCTCCCCGCCGGAGAGGATCTTCACCGGAGAGCGGGCGCGGGCCGGCGGAAAGAGGAAATCTTGCAGATAGCCGATGATGTGGCGCGTCTGACCGCCGACGCTCACCATGTCGCGTCCGTTGGCCACGTTGTCGGCGACCGTCTTCTCCTCGTCGAGTCCGGCGCGCAACTGATCGAAATAGGCCACCTCCAGGTTGGTCCCGAGCCGGATGGAGCCGCCTTGCGGGGCGAGCCGTCCGAGCAGCAGATTCAACAGCGTGGTCTTGCCGCACCCGTTGGGTCCGATGATGCCGATCTTGTCGCCACGCTGCACCACGGTCGAGAAATTCCGGATAGTGGGCACCCCATCGTACTGAAAGGCCACCTCCTCGGCCACGGCGACCAGCTTGCCCGATTTCTCCGCCAATTCGGCGCGCAGACGGACCCGTCCCTCCAGCTCGCGCCGCGCCCGACGTTCCACGCGCATCTTCTGCAAGGCGCGCACCCGCCCTTCGTTGCGGGTGCGGCGCGCCTTGATCCCCTGGCGGATCCAGGTCTCCTCCTGGGCCAGACGCTTGTCGAACAGGGCCTGGGTGACCGCCTCGGAGTCCAAGGCCGCCTCCTTGCGCTGCTGGTAGAGCCGGTAATCCCCTGGCCAGT
The DNA here is from genome assembly GCA_015231775.1 of Magnetococcales bacterium. Lineage (GTDB taxonomy): Bacteria > Pseudomonadota > Magnetococcia > Magnetococcales > Magnetaquicoccaceae > Magnetaquiglobus. Next base: position 2,371 of record JADGAY010000004.1, read on the forward strand.
CGGTGAGCCGTCCGCGATCCAGTTCCAGGATGCGGGTGGCGATCCGCTCCAGGAACATCCGATCGTGGGTGATGAAGAGCAGCGCCCCCCGATACCCCTTGAGCACCCCCTCGAGCTGTTCGATGGTGGCCATGTCCAGGTGGTTGGTGGGCTCGTCGAGCAGCAGCACATCGGCCTCGGCGGCCAGAGCGCGGACCAGCAGCACCCGCCGTTTGAGTCCGCCGGAGAGGGTGGCGAAGGGGGCGTCGCCGTTCAGGCCGAGGAGGGCCAACAGGCTTTCGACCCGCGCCGACACCCGCGGGAGATCCTCGGGATGGATCAGGGCCGACGGCGGCAGGGCCACCTCGCGGGTCTCCCCATCCAGATCGCCGGGCACCTCCTGCTCCAGCGCGGCGATGGTGATCCCCTTGGCGCGGATCACCTCCCCATCGTCGGGTTGGTAGATGCCGGCCAGCAGACGCAACAGGGTCGATTTGCCGGTGCCGTTGCGACCCACCAGGCAGACCCGTTCGCCCTTGTCCATGGAAAAGCTCGCCTCATCCAGCAGAAGCGGACCACCGAAGGCGAGTTTCACGTCGCGAGTACCGATCACGGCCATGTTTGCTTGGATTTCCGGTTTGCAAGGAGTGGGAATCGGGTATGATACGCCGAGATGGTCTGAAAGGTGAATCGATTTTGTGATTTTCTTCAACAAGGAGATCTAACCATGTCCGCTCACGTCAAGTCAGAACCAAATCCCATGACGATCGAGGCCTTTTTGGCCTGGGAGGGAGAAGGGGATACGCGCCATGAGCTGGTGGATGGCCAGATCGTCGCCATGTCGCCGCCGTCGCGGGTCCATTCCAGAGTTACCGCCAATTTAGCGGCAAGGCTGGAAAACAGGCTGCGTCCGCCGTGCATGGTACTGGTCGAGGCCGGCATCCATCCGCCAGAGCGCGACGACATCTATTATCAGGCCGATCTGGCCATCGATTGTACCCCGTTGACCCCCGATGGGCGTGAAGGGACCAATCCCCTGGTGATCGTGGAGATCCTCTCCCCAACGACCAAATCCCACGATCGCGGCGTCAAGCTGGCCGACTACCGCACCATACCCAGCGTCCAGGCCATCCTGCTGGTCTCCTCGGTGGCCTGTCATGTGGAATACTGGCGGCGTGACGGCGCGGGATGGCGGGTGCTTGACCTGATCGGACGCCACACCCGCTTGCGTCTGGACCCCCTGGAGCTGGAGGTGACGTTGGATGAGATCTATGCCGGTCTCGACTGGCTGGGATGAGCCACGCCCATGGAACACTGGGCCATTCTCGCCTTGGTGGCGTTGGCATGGGTATGGCATGGCTCCATGCGGGCGCGGGAGATCGCCTGCGACGAAGCGCGCGCCATCTGCCAACGCATGGCCTGGGGATGGCTCGACGAGACGGTCTCCTTGAAGTCGCTGGGAGTGGCGCGGGACGGGCACGGCAGGTTGAAACTCCGACGCATCTACGCCTTCCGCTACCTGGAGGCGGCTCATCGGATCCACGAGGGGGTGGTGATGCTGGTCGGGGATGAGATTCAGACGGTGTTGCTGGATACCGCGCGACTCGATGCATGAGACGCGCGGGAACGATGGTCAAGATGCCGGGATTCTGGCATCTTGAAGCGTGGGGGTTATCTAATGATTGACGAGGGCTGACATGCGCATCCGGTTTTTGGAAGAGAAGGTCACCTGGCTCAAGGGATTTTTTCTGTTCTACCTGTTCTTTCTGGTGATGTTTTTCGCGGCGGCCCCGTTTTTGACACTGTGGCTCTACTCGGAGACCAGCATCACCCGGACCCTGCTTCCGCAACTGATCGGCTTTTGCATGCAGGGTGGATTTCTGGTGGTGCTGTTCGCCCTGTATGAAAAACGGGCCACCGTGGATACCCGGCAGGCGTGGAAAGGGACACTCCGCGGATTCCTGGCCCCGCTGGTGGATCCCTGTCTCGCGACCTGGAAACCCGCGCAGATGCCCGAAAACAGCACCTGGTGGCCCGAGCCCCAGATCATGCAAGCCGCCATCGACGCCCTGCGCGCCGAAGGGTTGAACCCGGAACTCCGGATCTCCATCCAGACGGTCGCCCGGGAGCGGTTGTTGGCCATGCAGTCCCTCGCAACCCTCGCCGCGCAGATCGATCATGACCATCTGACGACCTGGATGGAGCTTCTGGTGGTGTTGCGCGGGATCGAGCAGTCCGAAGACGAGACGGAACAGACCCAACTCGTGGCCCGGATGCTGGAGACGGTGGTCCGTTTCGATGAGCTGTTTTTCGTGTGAGCGACCGGAGTTCGCCACGCACGAAAAGGGGGGGACCGGTGAGCAATCGACGCGAAGACATGAACCAGGATCTGTCGTCCTGGAAGGTCTGGCTGGTCGGGATCGCTGTGGCGGCGGGATCAGCCGTGGCGGGCGGTCCGGTCGCGGGCGCGACCGCGCTGGCCTTGGGTTTGGCCTTCGGGGTGGGCCTGCGCATTGGCGCCCGCCGGAACGAACCGTTTCCACCCCTCGCGATGGTGATGCCGCCGGAACGAATCGACGTACCCCCCGTGCCCGGACCGGAGGCCACCACGCCATCCGCCGCGGAACGCCTGCTCGCCGAAAAGATTGACATCCTCGAGACCTTCCTGGCGCGGGCGCTGTCCGAAAGCCGGGCCAAGAGCGAATTTTTGGCCATCATGAGCCATGAGATCCGCACCCCCATGAACGTGGTGCTGGGGATGCTGGAGCTGTTGCGCGAGGCCCCCCTGGATTACGAGCGGCGCGAGCAGGTGCGCCTGGCCTATGGATCCGGCAAGACCCTGTTGGCGCTGATCGACAATGTGCTGGATTTCTCCAAGATGGAGGCCGACCGGCTGGAACTCGACGAGGTGGATTTCGATCTGCGCGCCCTCGTGGATGAATCCGCCCTGATCCTGGCCACCCTGGCCCATACCAAGGAGATCGAGCTGACCCCGTTCTTTCCCCACGGCATGCCCACGGCGGTGCGCGGGGATGTGAACCGACTGCGGCAGGTGTTCACCAATCTGCTCGGCAATGCCATCAAGTTCACCCCGGAGCGCGGCGGCGTCGAGTTGCACGGTGGTCCGGTGGGGCCTGGAAGCGAAGGGCGCACGGAGTATCTCTTCGAGGTTCGCGATACCGGACCAGGGGTGCCCGAGTCGGATCGAGAACGGATCTTCGACATGTTCGCCCGTTCCGAGGAGCATCGGGCGCAAGGGTTTCCCGGCACCGGACTGGGACTGGCCATCAGCCGGCGTCTGGTGGAGCGCATGGGTGGCGAGATCGGCGTGGACGACAACCCCCATGCCGCCACCGGCAGCATCTTCCATTTCACCATTCAGCTCCATCAACAACCCCACGGGGCCGGCGTCGAGCCGGGACGGGATCTGTTCAAGCATCTGCGCGTGTTGGGGGTGGAGATCGACGGCCTGCAACGGCTGTTTCTTGAGGATGTGTTCGAGCTGTTCGGCTCGCGTTTCGATTTCGTGGCCGAGACCGTGACCGCCCTGTCGGTGCTGCGGCATGCCAAACAGGAGGGGCATCCGTATGACCTGGTGCTGCTCAATCAGAAACCGGGCCAGGAGAACCCCCTCACCTATCGGGTGTTGCGGGATGGGGAGTCGAGTTGGAAATTCATCCTGTTGACCGACATGCTGGATCAAGGGTGGGACAACGCCTCGGAGCTTCCGGGAACCTCGATCTGCCTGAAAAAGCCGGTGAGCGCCGAACGGTTGCGTCTGGCCATCGAGTGGCTGTTGCTGCCCAGGGAGGGGGCGAGTTGTCCGGTGGTGACCCCTGCCCAGCGCCAAGAGGCGGCACCGCTCCAGTACGACGCCCGCATCCTGGTGGTGGATGATCACGCCGCCAATGTCACCGTGGCGCGCGGCATGCTGACCCGCCTGGGGTGCGCGGCCAAGCAGGTGGTCGGCGCGCGGGACGGACAGGAGGCCGTGGAGCGGTTCATGGAGCAGGATTTCGATCTGGTGCTCATGGATTGCCAGATGCCCGGCATGGACGGATACGAGGCGAGCCGGCGGATTCGGGCGTGGGAGCGGGAACGGGAGTTGTCGCCCGTGCCGATTCTGGCCTTCACCGCCAATGTGACGACGGGAAGCCGGCAGCGCGGCGAGGCAGCGGGCATGACCGAATTTCTCTCCAAGCCGGTGACCCTCAGAGAGTTGCGGGGGGTGTTGGAGCGCCATCTCAAGCCTGCGGAGAGCGGGTCGTCTCCCGCTTCGGTGCCCGGTGTCGGAACTGTCGCCTCACCCGGACCGAAGACGGTTGTCGTCCCCGAAAAGAACGATCTGGAGATCCTGTTGGACGCCATGGAGTCGATCGGCCTGCCGGAAGAGGATTTCCGCGATGTGGCCGGTCTTCTGATCACGCAGATTCCGGAGTTGCTGGACAGCCTGGAGCGGGACTTGATCGGCGGGGAGCACGAGGCGGCCCGTGCCACGGCGCATGTCTTGAAGGGGAGCATGGCCAACACCATCTTTCCCCAGTTGCAACCGCACACCCGGCAACTCCACGAGTGCATCAAGGGGCGGAAATGGAGCGAGGCCGAGGCCGAACTGGGACGGGTGCGCGCCCAGTTCGGCCCGGTATACAAGGCGTTGTCGGTCTTCTTGAACCCTTGAACCCGATGATGCCGAACCGCTCCGTCGGGCGCGGCCTCCGGCCCACCGACGGGATGCGCGGGAAACGGACACCCCCGCGATCCGGACGGGATGAACCAAAAAAACGGTCCACACCCCATTTCAAGGGGGATGTGGACCGTGATACCAGCCACGACCGGAGTGCCGACGGTGCGGCGATCGCCGCACCGCCCATGAAGCGATGACTACTTGACTGCAAACAGCTCGGTGAGCTTGCGCTGCTGGGCCTCGATCAGCGACTTCTCCTCCTTGGGGAGGATGCCGGGGAGATCCGCCTGTTTGGCCATGCTCTCCGCGAACTGCTTCTCCGAACTCTTGAGCTGCTCCAGGGCCACCCGTTTCTGGGCCGGCGGCATGGTGGGGGCGTTGTTGATCACCTGCATCTGGTTGGAAAACCACTGCTTGTGCATCTTCTCCATCTCGGCGCGCATGGCCTCCGGGTCGCTGGACGCGGCGGCGGCAGGAACGGCCTTGGGCGCGGGCGGGGTCAGGGATTTTTTCGCCTGTTTGAGCTGCTCGAGGGCCTGCTGGCGCTGCATGGGATGCATATAGGGATTGGCGCGGATCTGCCGCTCCTGGGCATCGATCCATTCGGCCTGCCGTTTGCGTGAGGCTTCCACGGCATCGACTTTGGCGGTCACGGGGGCGGGGTTGCTCTGGACGTTGCGCTCCATTTGGGCGAGAATGCGCTGTTTCTCATACGGCGGGATGTAGGGGTTGGCGCGGATCTGCTCCTTTTGCGCCTGGAGCTGCTCGCGCATGCGGGCATTGGCGGCGGCCATCTCCTTTTCCATCTGCTGGCGCCCCTCGGCCAGACGGGCCTCGTTCTCCTGACGCTCCTTGGCCAGACGGGCCTCGATCTCCTGACGCTCCTTGGCCAGGCGGGCCTGGGACTCGGCCAGACCCTTTTCCGACTCCACCAGCGACAAGCCGGTGTTGATGTGGTTGAGCAGGTAGTGGAAGCGCTCCGGTTCCCAGTTCTTCTCTTTCAACTGGGCGTTGAAGTTCGGATCGCCGCGCATGCTCGAGACCATCCAGGGGGTGCGCGCCATGTCAACCTGGGGGTTTTGCTTGCCGATCCACTGCACCAGTCCCGGATAGTCGGCGACGAAGCGATCCAGTTCGGCTTGGGTGAAGGGTTTGGTTTCCTGAGGCTGGGCAGCCTGGAGCGTGGCGGTTCCGCAGAGCAGCGCGACCCCCAGCGTCGCCGCGAGGAGCTGTTTTTTCATGGACGGATCCTTCTTGAACAAGGTTGGAATGGTTATAGTTACCTAATCGGGGCAGAGCCCGCACCAACGCCTCCCCACGGGAGTTTTACGGTGCAAGGCGTGTGCTTTGTGGTATTGTGGCTGATTTTGCGCGGCTTGGCAATGATTTGAAGCAAACGCTGATAAACTTGCATGATGGGAGGAGAAGGCCCCTAACCCCAACCGTTGACCTCCCTTTGGGCGTTCCACGGTAACGCAATGGAGGCAACTCGGCGGGACAGAACAGGGTATCCGGCTCTTCACCGACCAGCCTGGAACCCCCAAGGGATCTCCAGGCTGATCGGGCCGTTCCCAGCCTCATGACGGGTCACCAGGCGAAATCAGGCGAAGATCATCCGCAGGGCATCGACGATCACCCAACCGGCCAGGGACCAGAGCGCCGCGAGCGCGGCGATCAGGGCCACGCGCATCCAACGGATGAAAAGGGTGTCGAGGGACGCGGCGCGCTGTTTCCGGGCGGTCGGCTTGAGGGCGTCGCTTTTGGCCGGAAGGGAGACCGGCCAGGAGACCGGCAGTGCCGGAATGAAGGCCGAAGGCCGGATCTTCTTGAAGATGGTCCAGTTTTCCGGTTCCAGCAGGGTACCGTGGTGGAGGGCGAGTCGCATGGCTGGGTTCTCCCGAATACGCATGAATTCTCACTTGTCGTGATCGTTGCAGTGCATCATAATTCATATTGCAATGCAATGCAATCAAAAAATTCAAAATTGAGTTTTGTCACGCAATATTTTTTCTATCTGACTTTGCCTGTTGGGGAGCCCCTCACCCACCCGAGCAGTTCCCGTGGGGAGATCCTCCCGAACCCATCACCTCAGCCAACCAGCGCACGCGCGAGGTAGCGGGATGACCAGCGACCAGGATTCGGAATCCGTCCGAACCATCCAGAAACGACCGGGCATCACCCTGCTGTCCGTGCTGTTGACCGGGGTGATCTTCATCTTCGACATCATGCAGCCCCTCGACTCCGCGGATGGGGTGTTGTATCTGGCCGTGCTGCTGCTGGGCTGGTGGATTCCGGGCAACCGGAACCGCTTCTTTTACACCGCCACCGGACTCACCCTGCTGGTCCTCCTGGATTTCTGGCTGACCCCCATGCAGGAGGTCTCGGTTTGGCTGGCCTTGATGAACCGGCTCTACGTGCTGTTCGCCATCTGGAGCGTGACCATCACCTTGTGGACGGCCAAAGGGGCCCTGGAGGCCCAGGACCGCCAAACCATCGAACTGCGCAAACTCTCCGTGGCCGTGGAACAGAGTCCGTCGGCGGTGATCGTCACCAACGCCCAGGGGATGGTGGAGTATGTCAACGCCCGCTTCGAGGCCTTGACCGGCTATGCCCGCTCGGAACTGATCGGCCTTGCCAACGGACTCGAACGGTTCGGTTTGCGCGAGGGGACGCGGGGCGGCACGCAGGGCACCCCGGATCTACCCTGGCGGGGCGAACTGGTGAGCCGCAAGAAGAGCGGTGAATCCTACCGGACATCGGTGGCGGTGGCGGCGGTGCGCGATTCTCAGGGGGAGATCTGCCATTTCATCGGCGTGCAGGAGGACATCACCCAGCGCCGCGAGCACGAACGCCGTCTGGCCCAGGCCAATCGCGCCTTGCGCGGACGGTTGAGTTTCTCCGAGATCCTCGCCGCCAACGACGATGAACGGGTCATGCTCGAGCGTCTCTGTCGGGTGCTGATCGAAGGAACGGGATATCATTTCGCCTGGGTGGGGATGATCGCTCCGGATGACGACACCGGCATCCAACCGGTGGCCTCCCACGGTTTCACGACCCATTTTTCCCTGGATCGTCCCATCCGCTGGGACGAATATTCCAACGACAAGAGTCCCACCCGCTTGGCCTTCCAGACCGGTCGTCCGTGCGTGATCCAGGAGTTGCACGCCCATCAGGCCGTCCTGTCTCCCCCCTCCCGGTCCGGTCACGCGGCTCCGCACGCCTGCATCGCCCTGCCGTTGCGAATCGATCAGATCACCATCGGCGTGCTCACCATCCACGCGGCCCAGGCCGGGGCGTTCGACGAGATGGAGATCGACCTGTTGCGCGAACTGGGCGCGCAGATGGCCGAGGGGATCCGCAACCTGCGCGAACGGAACGAGAAACAGCGCCTGGAAAGGGATCTCGCCGCCAAAGAGCGCCGCTATCGCTTCCTGTTCGACGCCATGGCCAGCGGGGTGGCGGTCTACGAGGCGTGGAACGATGGGGAGGATTTTCTGCTCAAGGAGCTCAACAAGGCTGGCGGACGCATCACCCGCACCGATCCCCGCCGGGTGACGGGTCGCAAGGTGAGCGATATCTTTCCGGGCGTGCGCGCCTTCGGTCTGTTCGATGTGCTCTCGAGAGTCCATCGCAGCGGCGTCTCCGAGTATCACCCGGTGACCCACTATCAGGACAAACATCTCCATGGCTGGTTGGAAAACCATGTCTATCGGCTCGAGTCCGGCGAAATCGTCGCGGTATTCAACGACCGCACCAAACAGAAACAGGCCGAGGAGAGTCTGCGCGCCTCCGAGCAGTTGATGCGCGATCTCTATGAGAACGCCCCTGTGCCCTTTTTGTCCGTGGATGCCGGCTCGGGCCGCATCCTGCGTGGCAACCGGGCCGCTGAATCGCTCTTCGGACGGAATTTTCAACAAATGGATGGCACCCGCTTCCAGGATCTGGTGGTCGATGCGGCGACGATGTTCCTGCTCGCCGGACCTGGGGTGAAGGATCGCGAGGTGGCTCTGAAGAAATCCACCGGCGAAATCCTCTGGGTGAGCCTGTCCGTCTCCCCCAAAATGGACCTCCTTGGCGCCATCGTCGAGCATCGGTTGATCCTGGTCGATTACACCGAACGGCGCCAGGTGGAAGAGAGCCTGCTTCAATACGCGGCCATCGTGGCCGCCTCCAGGGATCACTTGTCCTTTATTGGACATGATTACATCTATCGGGCGGTCAACCCGACCTATCTGCGCGCCCATGGCGCTCAACACGGCGAAATCGTTGGACGTTCCATCGCCGATCTGCTCGGGGCGGAGACCTTTCAGAAAATTCGCGCCAATCTGGATCGCTGCCTGGCCGGAGAGTCCATCAACTATCAGGCCTGGTTCGAATTCCCCGCGCTGGGACGGCGCTGGATGGATGTCTCCTATTTCCCCCACCTGCGTCGGGATGGTCGCGTGGATGGGCTGGTGGCGGCGGCGCGGGACATCACCGAGCGCAAGCGGATGGAGGATGACCTGCGCGCCAGCGAGGAGCGGGCCCGGCTGGCCAATCGCGCCAAGGGGGCCTTCCTGGCCAACATGAGCCACGAAATCCGCACGCCGATGAACGCCATCCTGGGCATGGGCCATCTGATGAAACAGACCGCGCTCAACGACCAGCAACTCGGATACCTGACCAAGATCCAGGCCGCCTCGGAGTCCCTGTTGCGTATCATCAACGACGTGCTGGACTTCTCCAAGATCGACGCCGGCAAACTGGAGATGGAAATGGTGCCGTTCGATCTGTACCAGGTGGTGGAGCGGGTCACGGATGGGGTGCTGGCCAAGGCGAACGTCAACCCGGCCCTCGAGGTGCTGGTGTCGATCCCCCTGGATGTACCGCGCCTGTTGATCGGGGACGCGGTGCGACTGGGACAGGTGTTGACCAACCTGTGTGACAACGCGGTGAAATTCACCCCCCAGGGCGAGGTGGTGCTGGCGATCGAAAAACGGGCGGAGGGGCACGACTGGGTGGAACTGGCGTTCGTGACCCGCGACACCGGGATCGGCATCGAAACCGAACAGATCGACCGCCTGATGCAGCCGTTCCAACAGGCGGACAGCTCCACGACCCGACGCTACGGCGGCACGGGGTTGGGATTGGCGATCTGTCGCAACCTGGTGGAGATGATGGGCGGTGAGCTGACCGTGGCCAGCAAACCGGGCTCCGGGAGCCGTTTCTCCTTCGCGATCCGCTTTCCCGTGGCCCCGGACCTCCAGCGTCGCACCCTCCAACCCCCCGAGGATCTGCGGGGACGCCGGGTCCTGGTGGTCGATGACAATCCGGTCTCCAGGGAGATTCTCACCGGCCTGCTGCGCGCCATGGGGTTTGTCCACGAAGCGGTCGAATCCGGGGAGGCGTCGCTGTTGGCGTTGCGACGTGCCGCCCGCCGCGGGGAACCGGTGGAATTGGTGCTGATGGACTGGGCCATGCCGGGCATGGATGGGGTCGAAACCGCCCGCCGCATCATCGCGGATCCGGAAATTCCGTTGCATCCGGTGATCATCATGGTCTCGGCCTTCGAGCGCGAGACGGTCATGGCCGCGGCCAAGGATGCCGGCATTTGCAGCTTCATCCACAAACCGGTCACCCCCTCGGCCCTTTTTGATGCCATGATGGCACGGTTCGGCAAGGCGGTGACCCGCGCGGCGGTCGAAAACCCCCTCCAGGATCCACGGGGCATCGAGGCGCTGCGCGGCAAACGGCTTCTGGTGGTCGATGATCTGGCGGACAACATTGAACTGATCCGGGAGATCCTTACCCGCCGGGGCATCCAGGTGATCGAGGCCCGCGATGGTCGCGAGGCGGTCGAGCGGGTGAAAAACGCCAATCCGGGCCCCTTCGATCTGGTGCTGATGGATGTCCAGATGCCGGTCATGGACGGACTGGAGGCCGCGCGACTCCTCGCGCCCCTCCCGGATTCCCCCCCGATCATCGCCATGACCGCGAGCGTGCTCTCCGAGGATGTTCAGGCCTGTCAGGAGGCCGGCATGCGGGATCACCTGGCCAAGCCGGTCATGGTCGAGGAGCTGTTGAAAAAGCTGCTCCGCTGGTGCAAAGGCCCATCGGAGGCCGAACCGACCGCACCACCCAAGACAGATCTCCCGCCCGTTCCAGACAACACGCCCATCGACTGGGCTTCCGGCTTGCGGCGCTGCGAGGGGGATGCCGGTTTGCAGGAGCGGCTGATCGCCAACTTCCGCCGCGAGTTCGGGTCCGCCTCGACGTGGATCCGGGAACCGCTGGACCAGAACCAGTGGGACGACGCCATGCGCCGCGTCCACAAGCTCAAGGGGGCCGCGGCCAACATCGATGCCGTGACATTGGCCCGTGTCGCCGGTGCGCTGGAAACCGCGCTGCGAAAAGGGGATACCTCATCCGCGCTGGCGTGGATCCCCAGGCTCGATGCGACGCTGTTGGCGGTGCTCCAGGAGATCGAGCGCACCTCCGGGAGGTCCGAGAAGATTTCCGGCAAGATGAACGGGTGTTCAATCGATCAAAAAAATCTGTTGCAATCATTACTGGAATTAGGCATCTTGTTGGACAAGGGGGATATTCGCTGCGATGTTGTCTATCGGCGCATCGAGCGGGAACTGGATGAATTACATGCGTTCCAAGAGGTCGTAACCCGGTTGCGCGGGCACATGGATCGGTTGGAGATGGCACGGGCGAAGCAGACCGTGGATGAATTGATGCACCTGTTGAACCTTTGATCATCAACGAAGGCAAGGAGATGCCCATGGAACCGGTCGAAGCGCTACCCACGGTGCTGGTCGTGGATGACTCACCGGACAATATCCGTCTGCTGGGGAATATTCTCCTGCGGGAGTGCCGGGTGCTGTTCGCCACCAGTGGCCAGGCCGCCATGGAGAGCGCGGTGGCCAACCGTCCCGACCTGGTGCTCCTGGACGTGATGATGCCGGAAATCGATGGGTTCGAGGTGTGCCAGTGGCTGCGCGCCCAGGAGACCACCCGTGGGATTCCGGTCATTCTGGTGACCGCGTTGAACGACATGGATGCGGAGACGCGTGGTTTCGAGGCCGGAGCGGTGGATTTTCTCACCAAGCCGGTCAATCCGGCGGTAGTGCGGGCGCGGGTGGCCGCCCATCTGGCCTTGAAGCGGCAGCGCGACATCCTGGAGAAGACCAATCTGCGCCTCCAGGAGGAGATCCGGCGCCGGGAGAAGCTCGAAACTCAACTGCGGGAGCAGGCGGAATACGATGCCCTCACCGGCCTGCCGAACCGCAAGCTCTTTCACGACCGGTTGCAGCAGGCGGTGTTGGTGGGCGAACGCCGACGACGCCACTTCGCCCTGTTGTTCGTGGATCTGGACCGCTTCAAGTGGGTCAACGACACCCTGGGTCACGACGCCGGGGATACCCTGCTCATCGAGGCGGCCAGACGGTTGAAGTCGGTGGTGCGCAAGTCCGATACCGTGGCCCGCCTGGGCGGGGATGAGTTCACGGTGATCCTCTCCGACATCCTCCACGAGTCGATGGCCGAGCTGGTGGCGCGCAAGATTCTCGAGCAACTCTCCACCCCGTTCGTGCTCAAGGGGCAGCAGGTGGCCATCTCCGGCAGCGTGGGCATCGGCATGTTCCCGGACGACGGAACCACCCCTCACGACCTGGCCCGCAACGCCGACTCGGCCATGTACCTGGCCAAACAGTCGGGTCGCAACGCCTTCCGCTTTTTTTCCGAGGAGATCGATCGTCAGGCCCATCAGCGCATGACCCTCGAGGGGGAGATGCGGCTGGCGTTTCAGAACGACGAGTTCTTCATCGATTATCAACCCAAGATCCGCATGGCCACCGGACGGTTGTCCGGCATGGAGGCGCTGGTGCGCTGGGACCATCCGCGGGAGGGGATTCTGTTTCCGCAGCAGTTCATCCCCCTGGCCGAGGGGACCGGTCTGATCACCCAGGTGGGGGCCTGGGTGCTGCGCACCGCCTGTCGCGACGCGGTATGCTGGATCGAGGAGGGGTTCGCGGATCTGAAACTGGCGGTGAATCTCTCCGCCTTGCAGTTCCGCGACGGGGAGCGACTGGTGAGCATGGTCGAGGAGACCCTTGCGGAGACCGGCTTTCCCGCCAGGAATCTGGAGCTTGAAATCACCGAAACCATGATGCTCGGCAATCCCGAACAGGCCGCCGAGACCTTGCGACAACTGCGCGATCTGGGCATCTCCATTGCCATGGATGATTTCGGCACCGGTTTTTCGTCCCTGGCGCTGTTGAAACGGTTGCCGATCCAGGTGATCAAGATCGACCGGTCGTTCGTGAAGGATCTGACACCGGATGGACGCAACGCCTCGTTCACCTCGGCGATCCTCTCCATGGCCCGGCAGTTGGGGTTGCATGTGGTGGTCGAGGGGGTGGAGAGCGATCAGCAGTTGCAAATCCTCAAACAGCAGGGCGGGGATGAGGCGCAGGGATTCTTCTTCAGCCCGCCCCTGGGCCGGGAGTCGTTCCTGGATCTGCTCCACGGACGGTTGCCGCTGGGGACGGCCAAGGCAGTCAACGGCGATTGAAAGGGGGGGCCATCCATCGGATCCCCCTGGATCCATGATCCCCACCCTTCCCCAACAACCCGCATGCGCGGAACCAGCACGATATTTCTTTGCAACCACGTGGCGAATGGCCCATTCTGTACATTCTGAAACATACCATGGTCGAACCGAATTTTTAGAGGCTGTTTGGTGATTCCCTCCATGGAATCACCAAACAAGCACGGTTCGAACGCTTCGAACCGTGCTTGAACAAATTGCCGCGCCATTTGGCGGGCCATCCATGGCCCGCGTCGGCTGTTTGGTGATGCCATCCACGGAATCACCAAACGCGCACGGTTCGAAACGCTTCGAACCGCGCTTGAACAAATTGCCGCGCCATTTGGCGGACCATCCATGGCCCGCGTCGGCTGTTTGGCCATGACCAAACAGCCTTCAAGGCATGCTTGATGAGGAGAGACCCGCACACCATGCCCCCCCTGCTCGCCGGATACCTGCAAAAACTCCACAACCCCCAATTCATGGGGCTTTTCCTGGCGCTGTTCGGCGCCGTGCTGACCATCACCTTCTTCGGCTCGGCCCTGGCTCCCTATCTGACCGCCGTGGTGGTGGCCTATCTTTTGGAGGGAATGGTGCGCCCGTTGGAACGGCTGCGGGTGCCGCGCATCCTGGCGGTGCTGCTGGTCTTCAGCCTCTTCATCCTGCTGGGCATCGCCTTCTTCTTCAGCCTGGTCCCGGCCCTGGTCCAGGAGCTGTCCCGGGTTTCGACCGAGATTCCAAAAATTACCGATACCTTGAAAGCCCTCATGCACCAGATCACCCTCTCGGCCTCCGGACTCATCGACACCCCGTTCGCGGAGAGCATGCTGTTGGGGCTGGTGGAAAAATCCCAGGGGTGGGCCGCGGAGTCGATCTCCATGCTGCTCAAGGGCGGTTTGCCGGGTCTGGTGTCGATGATGGTCTATCTGTTTCTGGTGCCGTTTCTGATCTTTTTCTTCTTGAAAGACAAAACCGAACTGCTGCATGCCTTCTCCCGCTATCTGCCCAGGGAGCGCACCCTGCTGGTCAAGGTGCTGCGCGAGGTCAACGTCGGAGTGGGCGGTTACATCCGGGGCAAGTTCTGGGAGATGCTGTTGTTGGGATCGGCCAGCTATCTGGGCTTCGTGCTCATCGGCTTCCAGTACGCCTTCCTGGTGGCGGTGTTGACCGGCCTGTCGGTGCTGATTCCCTTTCTGGGTCTGGCCGCGGTCACCATCCCGGTGATCGTGCTCGGCATTCTGCAATGGGGCATCACCTGGGAATCGACCCATCCGCTGGTGGTCTACGGCATCTTGCAACTGGTGGATGGCAACCTGGTGGCCCCGATGATCCTCGGCGAGACGGTGCACGTCCATCCCACCACCATCATGCTGGCGGTGCTGCTGTTCGGCTCCCTCTGGGGGGTGGCCGGGGTCTTCTTCGCCGTGCCCCTGGCGGTGCTGGTGATCAGCGTGCTGGAGGTCACCGTGGCCAATGACACCCAGGTCCTGGACGCATGACCCCCGATCTCACCCACCGTCTGGCCGCGCGCATCCTGGAAGAGATTCTCGATCATCAGGCCTCGGCGGACGGGGCCTTGCGGCAGCTCTTCTCGCAACGCAACTCCGGCTCCTCGGAGCGTGGCCGGGTCGGCGATCTGGTGTTTCATGCCCTGCGCCATCTGCGCCGCCTGGAGACCCTCGCCGAACCCGCCGGGATCACGGACCGGGTGACCCGGCTCGTCGCCCTCGCCGCCGCCGACCTGGACACCCCGGTCGCGACCACCCCCTCCCTGCCCCCTCCCCTGCGCTGCTCTCTGCCCGACTGGCTGTGGGAGGCGTTTGTCACCCAGTGGGGCGAGGAACAGGCGCTCTCCCTGGCCCTGGCCCTCAACCAGCCGGCCTCCACCGACCTGCGCGTCAACCGGGCCCGCATCGACCGGGAGGCCCTGTTCCAGCGCCTGTTGGCCGCCGGCATCGAGACCACCCCCCTGGACGACACCCCCGACGCCCTGCGTCTCACCGGTCACCCGCCGGTCACCACCCTGGAGCCGTTTCACGAGGGGTTGTTCGAAATCCAGGACAAGGGGAGCCAGTGGATCGCCCCCTTGCTCGGGCCGCGTCCGGGAGAGACGGTGGTGGATCTGTGCGCCGGCGGGGGCGGCAAGACCCTCCATCTGGCCGCGTTG
Source organism: Magnetococcales bacterium (assembly GCA_015231775.1). GTDB lineage: Bacteria > Pseudomonadota > Magnetococcia > Magnetococcales > Magnetaquicoccaceae > Magnetaquiglobus. The sequence continues at coordinate 17,773 of JADGAY010000004.1, forward strand.
ATGCGCAACCAGGGCCGCATCCTGGCCACGGATACCGATGCCCGGCGCCTCAACCGTCTGACCCAGCGCGCCCGCCGCACCCGAACCAACCTGGTGCATGTCCAGACCCTGCGCCATGAGCGCGACCCCTGGTTCAAGCAGTTCGTCGGCAAGGTGGATGCCGTGCTCGTCGATGCCCCGTGCAGCGGCACCGGCACCCTGCGCCGCCATCCGGAGATCAAATGGCACCTCTCCCCGGTCCAGATCGCCACACTGGCCGACCGACAGAGCGCCCTGCTGCATGCCGCCGCCGCGCTGCTCAAACCGGGCGGACGGCTGGTCTACGCCACCTGCTCGTTGTTGCGTCAGGAGAACCAGGCGGTGGTGGAACAATTCATTCATGAAAACCAGCACTTTCGCAGAATACCCGCCATGTCGCCCCTGGCGGCGCAAGGGTACGCGGGATTATACTTTCAGGAGCAGGATCTCGTGATCCTGCCGCACGTCGCCGGGTGCGACGGCTTTTTCGCCGCCCTTTTGCAGAGGAACCGTTAACGGTTGTCAGAACAGCACATGAGCATGATCCCCATCAAACGCGCCTTGATCAGCGTATCGGACAAAACCGGACTGGCCACTCTCGGAGAGGGATTGGCCGCCATGGGCGTGAGCATCCTTTCCACCGGCGGCACGGCGCGCGCGTTGCAAGGCAATGGCGTGGCGGTGACCGAGGTCTCGGATTTCACCGGTTTCCCGGAGATGCTCGACGGACGCATCAAGACCCTCCATCCGCGCATTCACGGTGGACTGCTCGGCGTGCGCGACAACCGCAAGCACCAATCCCAGATGAAAGAACACAATCTGGAGCCCATCGATCTGGTGGCGATCAACCTCTACCCCTTCGAATCCACGGTGGCCCGTCCTGGCTGCACGCTGGATGAGGCGGTCGAGAACATCGACATCGGCGGTCCGGCGATGATCCGTTCCGCGGCCAAGAATCACCGTTGGGTGACGGTGCTGGTCGATCCCGAGGATTATGTCCGGGTCTTGGCCGAGATGCGCGCCAATCATGGGGCGGTATCGGCACGCACCAACGCCGAGTTGGCCCGCAAGGCCTTCGCGCGCACCGCCGCCTACGATGCCGCCATCGCCAACTGGCTCACTGCCCTGGATCCGGACAACAAGCCGGGGCTCTTTCCCGAGGTGCTCACCCTGCAATTCGTCAAGCAGCAGGAGATGCGCTACGGTGAGAATCCCCATCAGCGTGCCGCCTTCTATCGGGACGGCTCCGCCCCCGGCGGCAACATCGCCCACGCCCGCCAGTTGCAGGGCAAGGAGTTGTCTTTCAACAACATCAACGACGCCAATGGCGCCTTCGAACTGGTGCGGGAGTTCTCCGAGCCGACCATCGCCATCATCAAGCACACCAACCCCTGTGGCGTGGCCACGGAGCCGGATCTGCTCACCGCTTACCTGCGCGCCCGTGACACGGATCCGGTTTCGGCCTTTGGCGGGGTGATCGCGGTCAACCGTCCGGTGGACGAGCCGTTGGCCAAGGAGATCGCCACCACCTTCATCGAGGCGATCATCGCGCCGGGGTTCACCGAGGCGGCCCGCAAGGTGTTGGCGGCCAAGGGCAATCTCCGTCTGCTGGAGACCTCCTCGCCGCTGGCGCCGGTTGTCGCCCGTGAGGGATTGCTGAAACTGGATCTCAAGCGGGTGGTTGGAGGGTTGTTGGTGCAGCAACCGGATGTCGGCGAGCTGCGCGAGGAGGATTTGAAGCTTGTCAGCCAGCGTGCGCCCACGCCGGAAGAGCGGCGGGATCTGCTGTTTGCCTGGAAGATCGCCAAGCATGTCAAGTCCAACGCCATCGTTTACGCCCGTGATCTGACCACGGTGGGGGTTGGCGCCGGGCAGATGAGTCGGGTGGACTCCTCGCGCATCGCCATTGCCAAGGCCAACGACGCGGCTCTGGCCTCCGGGCGGACCGGCAATCCGGTGGCCGGATCGGTGATGGCCTCGGATGCGTTCTTCCCGTTCCGGGATGGGATTGACGCGGCGGCGGCGGCGGGGGCCACGGCGATCATTCAGCCGGGGGGATCGATTCGGGATGAAGAGGTGATTCAGGCGGCCAACGAGCATGGCATGGCGATGTTGTTCACCGGGGTGCGTCATTTCAAGCACTGAGGTGGGCGTAGAGGACAACGGTCGCCGGGTCCAGGGAGCGGCTCGCTCCCTGGCGGTGGTTCGGAGGCAGCGCCTCCGAGGTTTTGGTTTTGACTTTCGCGCGCCTTTCACGATCAGCCATTTTTCGCGCTTTTTTGCGAAAAATGGCGCAAGCGCGCGGGTCTCATGTGCCATGAGTCGTTGCCGTTTTTGGGCAACGACTCATGGCGAATTGCTCGCGACAGGATAGCCGCCTCCGGCGGCCAGTTTGGGGCCTTGGCTGCGCGCAGCGTTTTTCACAAAAAACGTGAAAAACGCTTTTTTGCAGAGCGCGCTTAAAGTCAAAAACAAAATCAAAAACAACGTCGCGGGGCGCTGCCCCGCCCCCGCCGGGGGCGATAATCGCCCCCGGACCCCCGTGATGACATGAACCTCCTCCTGATCAAGACCTCCTCCCTCGGCGACGTGCTGCACACCCTGCCAGCGCTGCGCGACCTGGCCCGCGCCCGCCCGGAGATCCGCGTCCACTGGGTGGTCGAGGAGGCCTTTGCCCAAATCCCCACCTGGGCCGAAAACGTCACGGAGGTGCTCCCCATCGCCTGGCGCCGCTGGCGCAAACACCCCTTGAACGCCTGGCGCTCCGGCGACCCGACCACCTTTCTCACCCACCTGCGCGCCCAACCGTTCGACGCCATCCTCGATGCCCAAGGACTCCTCAAAAGCGCCCTGATCGCCCTCCTGGCCCACGGGAATCGCCACGGCCTGGACCAGGCCTCGGCACGGGAACCCCTGGCCTCGATTTTCTACCACTACGCCCACGAAGTCTCCAAACAACAACACGCCGTGTCACGCCTGCGCAGCCTGTTCGCCCAGGCCCTGGAGTACCCGGAACCCCACGACCCGCCGGATTTCGGACTCAACCCGCGACATTTCATCAACCACACCCCGGAGAAACCCTACCTGGTGTTCCTGCACGGCACCACCTGGCCCTCCAAACAGTGGCCGGAGTCCCATTGGCGCACCCTGGCCGAAAAAGCCACCTCCGCCGGATTGGAGGTGGTCCTGCCCTGGGGCAATTCCGACGAACAGACACGGGCGCAACGGATCGCCGCGGTCGCGCCCGATCACTGCCGCGTGACGCCGAAACTGACCTTGAACGAACTGGCCGGTGAACTGGCCGGCTCACGGGCGGTGATCGCCACCGATACCGGTCCGGCCCACCTGGCGGCGGCCCTGGCCGTGCCGACCGTGGCCCTCTACGGCCCCACGCCGACGGAACGGATCGGCATCGTCGGAGAACGGGCCACACGACTGGTGGGTAGCTGCCCCAAAGCCCCCTGCCGACGCCGAAACTGCCCTCTGCACGAGGATCCGGATCGCTGCATGCATGCCATCACCCCGGATCAGACCTGGCAGACCGTCCAGGAGATCGCCCGCCCGTGACCCGTCTTCCCCTCACGCTGGTGGTGATCACCCAGGATGCCGCGACGCAACTCCCAACCTGTCTGACCAGCGTCCCGTTCGCGGACGAGATCCTGGTGGTCGATTCCGGAAGCCGCGATGCCACGGCAACCCTCGCCGAGGCGCACGGCGCGCGGGTGGTGCACCAGACCTGGCTCGGCTTCGGCCCCCAGAAACGGTTCGCCGTCGAACAGGCCAACCATGACTGGGTGTTGTGCCTGGACGCGGATGAGTCGTTGAGCCCGGCCCTCGCCGCATCCATCCAACAGGAGCTTGCGGCCCCACGCTTCCACGCCTACCGCTTTGCCCGTCGCAACCGCTTCATGGGTCGCTGGCTGCGGCATGGAGAGGGGTATCCGGATTGGCAGGTGCGACTGTTCCACCGCGACCACGCCCAGTGGCGCACGGATCCGATCCACGAAGGGGTGGAGACGCCAGCTCCGGTCGGCACCCTGGCCGGCGACCTGCTGCACGAGTCGGCCCAAACCCTGGAAAACTACCTGACCAAACAGAACCGCTACACCTCCTTGCAGGCGGAACGGTTGATCGCCGACGGCAAACGCCCCAGCCCCGCGCGCATCGTGCTGAGTCCGCTGCTGCGCTTCTTGAAATTCTATCTGTTGCGGTTGGGATTTCTCGACGGCACGCCAGGGCTGGTCCACATCCTGATCGGCTGTTTCAACAGCTTCTCCAAGTACGCCAAGGCACGGGAGTCTGGCCAGAATGGACCATCCGGGAGGAGGAGCAGCTACCGTGCGGATGAGGGCTGAAGCGGGGATTGCGGCGGGGAATAGGGCTGAACCTGGGCCGCTGGGGTGGCGGGAAGATAGGAGGGATTGGGAAAAAAGCGATTGATCGTGGCAACACCGCCCAAGATGACGATCCCGGTGGCAATCACCCACTTGACGGTCTCAACCTTGGCGATCTCGATATCCCGCTTGAGATTAGCCTCCAGGGCGGCCAGACGAAAATCCATCTCCTGCCGGGTCGCCAAACCATCCAATCTCCCCTTGACCTGCTGATCGGCACGTTCCGCCAAGGAATTAAAGCGGTCATCAACCTGTTTGTCACGCCGGGTCGCAAGATCATCCACTCGGAGATCCACCTGCCGCAACACCGTTGCCAACAATTTTACATGACTTTTAGCCTGCTCTTCCGGCACACCCGAAGCCTTCAACTGTTCAATAAACTCGAAGGTATCAAAGGTTGGCGAAAGCAACGGGGTGGTCACGACGCGTACTCCTCGAAGACAGTGTGCCTGATGGAGAAATCTTATCCGATCCAAACGGTTCCGTCCACTCGAATCCACCGTTCCCACAGGCGCGTGTCCCGGCTGCGCGCCCGCATCATCCAGACACGGTTTACGCGCGGACTCGGCAAGGAGCGCATCCGGTCGCGCCCACCCCATCGGGAAGCGTCTCCAGCCTCAACGCTCCAACAACCCCTGATAAAGCGCCAGCAGCCGCGCGCTCATCGCCTCGAGGCTCAAGCCGGCCACCGTCTCCCGTGCCGCCTGCCCCATCCGGAGACGCCGCTCCGGGTCGAGCAGGATCCGCAGGTTCTCCGTCAGGGTGGCCAGATCCAACGCATCGCCCAACAGACCGTTGACCCCGTGCTCGATCAGATCCACCGCCCCGCACTTGAAACTGGTCACCAGCGGCAACCCCATGGCCATGGCCTCCAACGCCACGTTCGGGAACGGATCGTAGAGGGTCGGCAGCACCACGGCATCGGCGGCGGCGTAACAGGGCAGCACGTCACGCAGTCCGCCGGTGAAGATCACCCGTTCGGCCACCCCCAGACGTCGCGCCAACGCCTCCATGCGGCCTTGGGCCTTGTCGCGCCCCACCACCACCAGCCGCGTCCCCGGATCCAGACGCGCCAGGGCGGCCAGCAGCGCCGGCACCCCCTTGCGCTCGAAACCCGAACCCACGAACAACAACAGCGTCTCATCCGGCGCGATGCCCCAGGCGGCGCGCGCCACCGCGCGCTCCCGACGCCGGGTCTCGGGATGAAACCGCGTCAGATCCACCCCGCTGTAGATCACCACCAGCTTCTCCGGCGCGATCCGGAAACGGGACAGGATCTCCTCGCGCACCATGCATGCGTTGCAGATCACCGCCTTGAGATCCGGATGCTCGAACAGGCGTCGCTCCTGGCGCAGGAGATGGCGATGAAAGGGGTTGATCCCATCCAGCCAGCGGGCCAGCCCGCCCCGCGCCCGTCCCCGCTGCTCCAGCCACTCGGCGTGGACGCCGTCCCCGGCCCGGTAGAGATCGCAGCCGGGAATGCGCTCGTGACTCTGCACCAGGTCGAAACGCCGCTCGGCCAGCCGCGCGTGGACACAACGGGCAAACGCCACATCCCGCCACCAGCGCCCCAGATGCCAGGGATCGCAACGCACGGTTTCCAAGCCGTCGCACCCCCCTTCCCAACGCCGGGCGATCAGGGTGATCGCCACCCCACGGGCCCGCAAGGCCCCCATGGCCCGCTCCAGAAACCGCTCCGCGCCGCCAAACGGCGTATGACGCTGACGGATCAACGCCAGACGCATCTCACGCCCCTCCCGCATGCGGGTCTCCTCAATCACGCGCTCTTTCCTTTTGGTGTCGGACCGGGTTTAATCCATGCCAGGAGTCACCCCATCCATGAAAGAAACCCCATGAAACTGCTCGTCACCGGTGCCCAGGGCCAGGTCGGCCACGAAATCGTCGCCCTCGCGGCCCAACGCGACATCCATCTCACCGCCTTGGGCCGCAACGATCTCGACATCACCGCTCCCCAAGCGGTCCAGGGGGCCCTCGAGACCCATCGACCCGATCTGGTGATCAATGCCGCGGCCTACACCGCCGTGGATCTGGCGGAGAGCCAACCCGAGGCGGCCTTTGCCGTCAATCGCGACGGCGCCCGCCATCTGGCCAGCGCCTGCGCCGCCATCGGCCTCCCCCTGATCCACCTCTCCACGGATTACATCTTCGATGGCCGCCAGTCTACCCCATACCGCGAGGCGGATCCACCCGCCCCGCTCGGACGCTACGGCGTGAGCAAATGGGAGGGCGAGGAGGCGGTCCGCGCCCTGCTGCCCCGTCATCTGATCATCCGTGTCAGTTGGGTGTTCGGCATGCACGGCAAGAACTTCGTCAAGACCATCCTGCGACTGGCCCGTGAACGGGAGAGCCTGGCCGTGGTCGATGATCAGACCGGTGGCCCCACCGCCGCCGACGACATCGCCCGCATGCTCCTCGACGTGGCGGAAAAGGCGCTCCAGCCCGGATTCTCCGACTGGGGCACCTATCACTACCAGGGCACCCCCGCGGTCACCTGGCACGCCTTCGCCCACGTCATCGTCGCCGCCGCCCGCCAACGGATCGAACTGCCGGTGCGTGAGATCCGCCCCATCCCCACCGCGCAATTCCCCACCCCGGCCCAAAGACCGGCCAACTCCCGACTCGATTGCCAGCGCATTCACGACCGCCTGGGTATCCCCATGCCGGAGTGGCGTCCCGCCGTCCAGGCGCTGATCTTGAAACTGCTCGACTGATCCCGATCCTCGCCGCGGGAGGCAGGATATCCGCGCCTCCCGCTGTTCCCGGCCTGCCAAATTCGGAAAATCTTGTTATTCATGCAAATAAATTGCTTGATTATTGTATTTCATCCGATTATGCTCGTGGGCGATTTTGATTGGATTTTAGAATATAAATGGCAATCAACAATCAACAATTCTTCGTTGTCAACTGGTAGAATAAAAATCATTCCCCAGGGAAAACCAACCATGGACACCGACCGTGCCTCGACTGATCCACAACGTAATCTGATCCACGCAATCCGCGATACCATGCACGAAACCGCGTTGGCCTTCTTTGCCACCGACATCGGCATCCAGGTGGGCCCGGCGATGATCCAGCGCGATGGGCAACCGTTTGTCACCCCCCAGGCGGATGTCACCGCCATGGTGGCCTTTCACGGTGGGATGAACGGTGGGGTGCATATCTCCGCGCCCATGCACGCGGCGGTGGGATTGGCATCGGCCTTCTGGGGCGAACCGCTGGAGAGCTTCAACGACACCGCCCGCGACGCCCTCGGCGAGTTGACCAACATCATCGCCGGCGCCCTGAAAAGCCGCATCAACGACGACATCAACCTCACCCCGCCCAGGGTTCTGGAAGGCGCGGAGCGGGCGGAACTTCAATCCAGTTCCCAGGCCAGCACCCGCTGTTATTTCATGACCACCAACGGTCCGTTGTTCGTCGAGGTGTTTCAGGATCGCGAGGAGGGGTGACGGCGCCAGCGCCTGGGGCGGCGCATGTGGCCGGGCATGGTCGCCGCCCTGTCGTTGGCGCCACGCCCACCCCTTCCATCACCTCTCCAGCACCACCCCCAACCGCTCGGCCAGGGCATGCAGTTCCACCCGCGCCAGGCCAAATTCGAGCCGATCGATCGCCTGGCCCAGACGCAACCCCTCTTCCCGCCCCCCCAACATCGGCATCAACGCCTCCTTAAGATCCTGGGAGGCCAGATCCTGGCGCGCCAACAGGCCATCCAGCTCCCCCATCAGCGCGGTCACCCAGGTCAGATCCAGCGGCGCCTCGGGAACGGGAGGCGCATCCCCGTCCGCGGACTCCGCGCGGTCCAACTCCCCCAACCAGAGCCGGATCGCCTCCAAGGTGCGCTCCAGACTCTCCTCCAGCCGCTCCAGACCCGTCAACCATGCCGGGCCCCGCTCCTGTTTCAACACGTATTCAAACGCCTGAGCCGCGTTGAAAAGCGCCATGGCGTTCAGATTGCCCGCCGACCCCTTCAAGGCATGCACCCGTCTTCGCGCCTGATCGACCCCTTCGGGACGACTGTCGTCGAGCAGATCGCGCAAGGTTGCCGGGAGAGCGACGAAATGGCGCAGGAACTCCCCGAGCAGGGAGCGCAGCAGTCCCTGTTTATGGTTGATCAACTCCAGCAGCCCGGCCCGATCCAGGAGTTCGGCGGATCCGTCCACCCGCATCGCGTCACGCTCGGAGCCCGCACTGGATCGGAGATGACGGGGGGATCCAGGCCGGGGCGGGATCCATTCGCTCAAGGCGGCAAACAGCTCCACGCGTTGGATCGGTTTGCTGATATGGCCATTCATCCCGGCCTCCCGTGTCGCGCGTCGATCCTCCTCCAACGCATGCGCGGTCATGGCCAGAATCGGCAAGGCGTTGAAACGGGCATCCGCGCGAATCAACCGGGCTGCGGCCAAACCGTCCATGATCGGCATCTGCACATCCATCAGCACCAGGTCATACGCGCGGGTGGAGACCATCCGTACCGCCTCCAGGCCATTGCCGGCCACCTCGACCTCGATCCCGACACAGGCCATATTCTCCTCGGCCACCTGCCGGTTGATGAGATTATCCTCGACCAGCAACACCCGCACGCCGGACAGGTACCCCGCCAGGTGGTTCGGATCGGACTCATGACGCACGGCGCGCGCATCACGGACCCGCTCCGGGTCGCAAAGCTCCAGGACCGCCTCGAACAACCGGGTGCAGCCCACCGGCTTGACCAGCACCCGTTCCCCTTCGGCCTCCGGATCATCCCCTTCTCCGTTCCGGCCATGCACCAGTCTCACCACCCCGCATCCGCCCGCTCTGGAGGATGGGGAGCGCCCCCCAGCGTCCCCCGACGGTGGATCGCCCAGGAAGGGCTCCCCGGCGATCAGGCGCTCCCGGAACCGACGTGCCATCTCCCCATCACCCCAATCGGCCATTTCGTCATCCACCACCACCAGACGAATCGGTTTCTCCATCCCGCGCGCCTGCCCGATCCCCTCGAAGGCCGCTTCCACGCTCGCCACGGCCACCACCGTGCATTGAAACTGTCGCAACATCGCCGCCACGGCGGCGCGCAATGCCGCGTGGGCGATCACCACCAGCACCGCCAGACCACGCAACTCCCGTGGCAGGAGCAGATCCACCGCATCGCCGAGCACGGCGGGCTGGAAACTGGCGGTGAAATGAAAGGTACTCCCCACCCCTGGCCGGCTCTCCAGCCAGATCCGACCGTTCATCATCTCCACCAGCCGCTTGCAGATCGCCAACCCCAGACCCGATCCCCCATGCATGCGGGTGATGGAGAGATCGGCCTGGGAGAAGGGCTGAAACAGCCGTCCAGCCTGTTCATCGGTGATGCCGATGCCGGTATCGCGCACCTTGAAATGCAGATGGATCGGCACCTCGCCGGCATGGTGGAGCCGCTGTACCGACACCTCCACCTCACCCCCTTCGGGCGTGAACTTCACCGCGTTGCCGATCAGGTTCATCAGAATCTGCTCCAGGCGCAACGGATCCCCATGCAGGGAGCTTTGACACGCCTCGGACACGGAGAACAGCAGCGTAATCCGCTTGCCCGCGATCTGAACCCGGAACAGCTCGATCAGATGATCGAACAGCTCACGCGGTTTGAAGTCGATGTTTTCCAGCTCCAGGCGTCCGGCATCGATCTTGGAGAAGTCGAGCAGGTCGTTGATGATGCGCAGCAACGAGCGCGAGGCCTGGGCGATCTTGTGGAGATAGTCGTGGACCTTGGGGGAGACCTCCTGGGTGAGCGCGAGATCGGTCAGCCCGATCACGGCGTTCATCGGGGTGCGGATTTCGTGGCTCATGTTGGCCAGAAAGAGGCTTTTGGACTGATTGGCCGCTTCGGCGACGGCCCTGGAATTGGACAGCTCCCGGGTCATCTCCTGAAGATCCCGTCCCATGCGGTTGAAGGTTTCAGCCAGCTCGCCGATCTCATCGCGGGTGGTGACCGGAATCGAGGTGTCGAAACGGCCCAGTCCGATGGCGTCCATGCCCCGACGCAACGCGATGATCGGCGCGGCCAGACGACGCGAGATCCGATAGGCCACGCCGGTGATGATCAGCAGCAGCAGGAACAGCGGCAGCAGCGCCTGATGCATGGCCCGCGTGACATGATCGTTCAACATCGCCGCCGTCAGCGGGAAGGCCACCCGGAAGTGCATGGCATGCTCGTCGCCCCCCAACCGGATCTCACGGGTGACCATCCCGGTCATCTCGTCCATGGTCAGAACGCCACCGCCGTCGATGGGCTCGAACCCCCGCCCCCTGGCGATGAACAGACGCGCCCCATGATAGCCCCCGACCCGCAGATCGGTGACGTGGCGCAGAAAATCCGCCAGATCGCAATGGATCAGCACCACACCGGCCAACTCGCCGATCTCCGGATCCCGCTTGGGAATGCCGGCCAACAGCGTCCAGCGCCCATCCGCCATCAAAAACGGCCCCCGAAAGCGCAACGCACCTTCCGGACTCCGGATCAGAGCGGCATGCAGGGCCCGCGCCTCGGCGTAATAGGGGTCGATTCCGGTGTAATCCGCCAGGTTCACCAGGTCGCGCAGCCGACGATTATCCCCGACCGCCACCCGCTCCGCGCCGCGACTGTCGAAATAGCGGATCGAGAGAAACAGCCCCCGATGCGCCGAGGCGACATGCAGAAAACTCCGTTCCACATTCGGCTTGATCAGCAGCGACTTGTCGCCCCAGGCCTGGAGCATCTCATCGAGACCGGAGAGCCTTTCCAGGATGCGCAGGGAGCTTTCCAGGGGAATCACCACCCCACGTTCAAAGGTATCCGCCGCCTCGTCGAGGGCATGGCGGGCCGACTGTTCCAACTCCTGCTGGATCTGGCGCTTGACGATCACGAACTGCGCGCCCCCGAAGATCAGGATCAGCACCACCCCGATCCCCACGAACCAGGCGAGCAGCTTGTGAAAGATCGAGCGGCCCAGCGGAATCATGGCCCGACCGGATGGCGATCCAGGGCCACGGAGCGATCGATGATCTCCTCGATGCCGGGCTGGCTCTTGAGGCGACCCTCGAGGCCGAGCTGGCGGGCACGGGTGCGGTTGACGATCAGGGCCCCGCGGGATGGGGCCACCGGCGGCGTGGTGGCCGGATCCAGCCCCTCGGCCAGGATCCGATGGGCCATGCGTACCGCCTCATAGCCCTGTTTGTAGCCCGAATCGTCGGCCACGCATAACACCCCCTCCTCCACGAACTGCTTTTCGTCGCCGATGTCGGGCTTGGCGATGTTGCGCAGATACCAGGCACCCAGAGCCAGTTGATCGACCGGTCGTCCGGTCGCGTCGCGGATGGTGTTGTGGTTGGTGAGATAAATGGCGTCCACCTGGGTGGCCAACGCCAGGGCACCGCTCTTCCAGGCGGATTCGTCGTTGGTCACCACCGTTCCCCCGAGCTTGACCGGCAGTTTGCCGGCCTCCTCGAGTCGGTGCAGATCCTTGATCTTGGCCAGACTGGTCTCGGAATCATCCGACAACACCCCCAGGGTACGGATTCCGGGTACCAGGCGCATCAGAAACTCCAACCCCTCGCGCATGTAACCGGGTTGATAGACCCCGGTCACGTTGTGCCCCGGTCGGGCGATGCTGTCGAGGAGTCCGTATTTCAATGGCCAGATGTTGACCCCCCAGAAAACCACGGGGATGGGGGTGTCCAGATAGTGGGAACCGATCAGTTTGGTGGCGTTGTCATCGCCCAGGAGCAGGAGGTCGGGGGCGAACGCCTCGGCCTCCTCGATGACACGTCGGGCGCTCGCGGCCATCTCCTCCGGACCGCTCTTGCGCTTGGTATCCATCCAGAGCTTGCGCAGCACCGCCCGCGAGGTCTCGACCCGATCCTCGCGCACGAAGCGGTCGATCTGGGCCTGCTGGTCGAAATACCCCAACTCCAGCAGAGCGTGATTCACCCCGCGCTGGGTATCCTGGGACCAGAGGTATTCACGATGGTAGCTGCTGATGATGAGAATGCGGTGTTTTCCCGCGGCGTGGAGAGGGGCGTGGAACAGTACCAAAAACGTAAGGAGCACGAACAGCAGACCTAACCATGATGCGATGCGTCTCTCATCCATCCTGGTGACTCCTAATGTCTTTTCAGATCTCGATAGAAATTTTCATGACTTCCGAGCACCAGGAGTCGCAATTGCGCATCGTTTTCGCGCCATTCATAAGCCAACAGGGTCAATTGCCCGCCCATGTGGAATTTCAGTACCCGCACGCCAAGCAAATCCCCTTTTTTCTCTTCACCAAGCGTCGGGTCGGCTCGCAATTTGAGGAGAGCCTCATCCAGATCCTGTTTTTGCACCGGATGAAGTCTCTTGACGCGGTGCTGGAACAGACGGGTCTGAAACAGCACAATCATCCGAGCTGATATTCTTGAAGTTCGGTTTCCTGACGCGCCAGAAGAATATCCTTGATAATGGCATAATTCAGATCAGGATTCTCTTCCGCGATCTTTCCGATCGAAGACCAGAATTCAATCTGTCCAGGCAGGGAGCGTTGAAACACCTGGGCATGTTGCCGCGCTTCGGCAGCCAGGGTATCGGAGATTTGAATCGTCGTGGACATCGCGGCGCTCCCCGTGCTTGAAAGCGATCTTGGAAACCAGCAAACCTTGCCAAGAGATTACACGTCACGCCTCAAGATTGAAAGAAAAAATACCTATGAACAGCGAAATCATTAACGACGATTCATTCACGTTCCGAAAGAAACTGATAGCCAACACCATGCACGGTGACGAGCATGCGTGGCATGGAGGATTCGTTGAGCTTGCGGCGCAGGCGGTTGACCATCACGTCGATGGTGCGATCGCTGGGCATCCAGTCGCGGCTGCTGACCGCATCGAGGAGCTGGTCACGGGTGAAGACCCGACCGGGCTTGCGCACGAACACCGACAGCAGGAGATATTCCCCATTGGTCAAGGGGACCACCTCGCCCTCCGGCGAGGTGAGACGGCGCCGTTCGGTATCCAGGGTCCAACCTTTGAAGAGGTGCCGCGTGATGGCGGCATCCTCTTCCAGACGCTGCTTGCGGGTGCGACGCAGGAGGTTTTTGACCCGAATCAGAAGTTCGCGGTCGTTGAAGGGTTTGACCACATAGTCGTCCGCGCCGAGTTCCAGGCCGACGATCCGGTCCACATTCTCCCCCCGGCCCGTCACCAGAATGATGCCGATCTCGGAGCGCCGGCGCAGAGCCCTGGTCAACGAGAAGCCATCCTCATCGGGAAGATTGATATCCAGCAGCACCAGATCGATCGCCTGCTCTTCCAGGGTCTCCCACATGGCGGCGCCGCTCTCGACCCGCGAGACCGCATACCCCTCCTTCTCGAAGCAGGCGGCAAGCAACTCCCGTGTCACGGGATCGTCCTCGACGACCAACAGATGCGCGGACCCATTCATGACAATTTGTTACACTCCGACACCATGTCCAGACAATGCCCTCCATGTATATTACCAATAAGACTCATGCCACCGGGAATCATTCCAATCAGTCTATACCCACCCGGAATGAACAATCAAGATTACTCAACCATTCACGCGCTACCTCCTACGAATTCGATTACTTCGAATTGAAGAAACGGTTTTTCATTTACAATATGTTAACATTTGCGCCGTGCCAGATCCGATCCGACCACCGGAATGGCGCGCTTGGCCCATCGTCCCCCAGATCTCCGCGGCCCTTTGAACGGCAAAAAAATCGTCTTTTCACACACCAACTTTTCCGCAATCGCGAAAAACGTGGTATCGTACATGCAATACACCTTGAAACATGATGCGATTGGGGACACCTGAACCAAAAAGAGGCACGGATTATCAAAACCATGGATGAGACACTCATCGCCCTGGTCGTGGACGACAACCTGATGGAACGGACTCTGTTGTCCGCGCTGATCAAAAAACTCACCCGCTGGACCATCACCCCCATCGCATGCGCCACCGTGGATGAAGCGATCCGACAGGTGGAGCGCCACGGCGACCCCCATCTGGCCTTCATCGACTACCGACTCGACCATGAATCCGGCATCGATCTGATCCGTCGCCTCAAGGGGATGGGCAGTCGGGCGGGATGCATCCTGTTCACCGGCACGGAAGGGGACGAGGCGCTTCTGGAGGCGGTTCGGGTGGGCGCGGACGACTATCTGCGCAAGAGCGAGTTGAGCATCGAGGTGCTCAACCGGGCGATCCATCATGTGTTGGAGAAATGTCGCAGTGCCCGGAATCTCGAGGCCGCCCTCAACGAACTCCAAAAGGCCAAGTCCCTGCTGGAAAAGCGGGTTGAAAACGAAGCGGAGAACTTAAGCGAGGCGCGGGAACGACTCGATGCCATCGCCTCGGCGGCCCTGGATCCAATCATGATCCTGGACGATCAGATGCGGGTCACCTTCTGGAATCCCGCCGCCGCGCGGGTTTTCGGCCATGCCCCGGAGGAGATCCTGGGACGTTCGGTCCTGGAGTTGCTGCCCGCGAGCGAATTCGCCACCCGTCTGCAAAACAGCTTCAAGGGGTTCAGCCGCACCGGCAAAGGGACGATGATCGGTCGCGTGACCGAATTCGTGGTCAAGCGCAAGAACGGCAAGAGCTTTCCAGCGGAGGCCTCCAGCTCGTCGGTCCAGATCCGGGGTGTCTGGCATGTGGTGGTGATCCTGCGCGACGTCACCCGGCACCGCAAGACCGAGGCCGCCTTGCGCCGCGCCAGCGATGACGCCCAGCAGGCCACCCGGCTCAAGGATCAGTTCGTCTCCCTGGTGGCCCACGACCTGCGCGGTCCGTTCACCTCGATTCTCGGCTTTCTGGAACTGCTCGACAACGATCCCAAAAACCCCCTGAGCAAAAAACAGAAGGGGTATCTGAACTGGATCAGCGAAAGCAGCGCAAAAATGCTCGACCTGATCAACGAAATCCTCAACATCAGCCGTCTGAAAACCGGCAAGATCGTCCCGGAACCACGCTTCTTCAACGCCCGCTTCTTCGGCGACAAGGCCCTGGATTCGATCCGTCCCATGGCCGACCAGAAGGGGATCGAACTGTTGAACACGCTGCCGGAGTCGTTCCGCGTGCATGCCGATCCAGCCCTGTTTGGCGAGGTGCTGCACAATCTGCTCACCAATGCGGTCAAGTTCTGCAGTCGGGGCGATCGCATCACCCTGTTGCGTCCCAACGGCAAGCCCTCGACCTTGGCCGTGCTCGATACCGGCGTCGGCATCCGCGAAAAACGGATCGCCAAACTCTTCAACCTCGAGGAGAAGACCTCCACGATCGGCACCGCCGGCGAACACGGCACCGGCTACGGGCTCCCCTTCAGCCGCGACCTGCTGCGCGCCCATCACGGCGATCTGACCGTCGAGTCCAAGGAGGGGATCGGCAGTATCTTCTACGCCCAACTGCCGGAGGTGGTGCCCAAGGCGCTCATCATCGACGATGACGCCGAGTTCCGCCAACTGCTGGTGGCCTTTCTGCATCAGGAGGGGGTGCGCACCGTGGAGTCCGCCGATGGTCTGGATGCCCTCGCCACCCTGCAATCCAACGTCTGCCATCTGATCATCTGCGACGTGCAGATGCCGAGTCTGGACGGCTTCGGATTTTTGAGCCGGGTGCGCGAGGATCCGAAAACCCGCCAGATCCCGGTGATCCTGGTGACCGGAGACAATGCCATCGAAACCCGCGAAACCGCCTTCCGACTCGGGGCCAACGACTTCATCACCAAACCCTTCACGCCGATGGAGTTCATTCCCCGCGTGCGCCGTTTCCTGGGCTAGAGACGATGCACGACGCCAAGCGCCCCCTCTTTCCCCAGGCCAAAAAGCGGCTGGGACAGCACTTTCTCGCGGACGAATCCATCGCCCAGGCGATTGTCGCCGCCTCCGGCGTGGGGCCGGACCAGCGGGTGGTGGAGATCGGTCCCGGACCCGGCGCCTTGACCATCTGGCTGCTGCGCGCTTGTGGGCGGGTCTGGGCGATCGAATTCGACGCCTCCCTGGTGCCGCTGCTGGAGAATCGGGTCAAGGGGCTGGGAGCGCTGCATGTGGAGCGTGCCGACGCCTTGCGGGTCGATTATCGGGCCCTGGCAGAGCACCTGGGAGGGAAACTGACCATCGTGGCCAACCTCCCCTACAACGTCGGCACGGCCATTCTGATGCATCTGGTGGAGCAGCGGGAGGCGATCGCGGGGATGACCGTGATGTTGCAAACCGAGGTGGCGGAACGACTCGCGGCAACCCCCGGATCCAAGGCGTATGGGGCCCTGTCGGTGGTTTGCGGGATGTGGATGGACGTCGAGCCGGTGCTGGAGGTACCCCCCACCTCCTTCCGTCCCCCCCCCAAGGTCAACTCCACGGTGATCCGCCTCACCCCCCGTCCGGCCCCCCTGGCCGAAACGCGGGATCTGGAACGCTTCTCCCAGGTGGTGCATGCCGCCTTCGGGCAGCGCCGCAAGGTGCTCGCCAACGCCCTCAAGTCGATCCACGCGGAGTCGCGCGCCTGGTTGATCCGTGCCGGCATCGATCCGGAACGACGCGGCGAGACCCTTTCGATCGCGGAGTTCGCCCATCTGACCAATGTGTTGGTCGATGACCACGGACCAACCTGCTGACGATGAAGTTCCGGAAGGATGATGCTTAAGAAGAATGGTGCGGCGGGAGAATGGGATGGCTGGCGGGTGTCGCGGGTCCAACGAATCCATCTCCCGATGAGAGCCTGTGACTGGCCTCCCATCGGGAGCGCAACCGCTCAGCGCTTCTTGAACTGCTGGACGTAGAAGAAGAACTCGACGAAAAACAGCCCGGCCTCGCACTTGAAGTACTGCTTGACGCTATCAAAGTTACTTTTGTACTGCATCTTGTAGTCGGTGCCGGTGATCAGCGTGGGCGGGGTGAGGTTGATGTTGCCGTAACCGGTGCCCAGACGGGTCTGCACGCCACCGGCGATGATGTTGGCCAACTCGCCGAAACCGTCACCCGCCTCGCCGAAGATGCTATCGTAATTCTCGCCCGAAAAGGCGGCGGCCAGTTCAATGGCGGCATGCAACGGCGCGGCCAGATGGATGCCGCCATTGATACCGCCGGAAAAGTTGATCACCACGGTCACTTCGGAACTCGGTGGACGGTAGTCGTCATCCTCCCGCTTCTGGACCGTCGGGCCCGGCTCGACTTCCATGACCAGATAGGCAGCGAACATCTCATTGACCGATTCCTTGATCCACCCGGCAAACTGCGCTTTTATGGTCATGTCGTTCTTTCCTTGGAGTACATTACATTAATATAAAAAATCGCGCCTCGATGGCGATTTTCCGAATGGATCGAGACCTTTCCCTGAGTTTCGATAATAAGAAGTCATTTTTTGCACACCAAAGTGTAACAAACTGACCCGTTCCAGGGCAACCCTAAATCACAGCGCATTCACGCAGCATGGCATGGTACTGCCCGGCGATCCGATCCCAGTCCAGCCCCCCCACGGTCTCGATCCCGCCGGCCCGAATCGTGGCCAGCAGCGCCGGATCCTCCAGGAGACGTCCCACCTGGCCGGCCATGTCCGCCGTGTCGCCGACATCGGACAAATAGCCGTTCTGGCCATCCAGGATCCAATCCGCCGGCATCCCCATGCGACTCGAAACCACCGGCACCCCACAGGCCCAACTCTCCATCAACGCCTTGGGTCCACCCTCGGCGCGGGAGGTGATGGCATAGAGATCCAAAATCTGGTAACAGGAGACGATATCGAGATAATTCTCCAAAAAGCGATGTCGGTACGGGATGCCCAACCGCTCGAGTCCGCGCTTGACATACCCACGGGCCGGACCGGTCAGCATCACCATCAGGTTCGGATGATGCCCCCGGATCCGCTCCAGGAGTTCCAGAAAGAGATCCGGCCCCTTGACCAACTTGGGCTCCTCGCCATCGCCCCAGCCAACCCCATCCTTCTGGAACGAGCCGATGACGAACGCCTCTCGGGGGATCTCCAGCGCATCGCGCAGACCGGCGCGGGTCGCGGCATCCGCGGGGCGGAAGCGGGTCAGATCCACGCCGAGGGGGATCAACTCGATCTTCTCCCCCGGCACGCCATGGGCCATCAACACCGTGCGCGAGGCCACGCAGGATACGATCACCTTGCGCATCCGCTGGAAAATGCCCGGCATCATGACGAACATCTCCTCCATTTTCGGCTCGCCACTGCCCGGTTCACCGTGGAACCAGGTGAGAAACAGGGCATTGGAGGGGTGCAGCCGTTCCCTCGGACCGGAAAACCAAGCGGCACGGTTCCCGAACAGGATCACCTGATGGCGCAGACGCCAGGGGGCGGTGATGATCGGCACCACATCCCCCAGTCGCCGCTCCAACCCCGTGGCGATGTAATGGGCATCCCACTTGTAGGACCAGTTGGCCGAATCGGAGACATAATGAACCTGGCGACGCAGCCGACCGCGCACCTCCCAAACCAGGGGATCGACCAGGTGTGCCAGGGGGTTCATGCGGCCACCTCTTGAGGCCTATCCGGTCTGGTCTCGGCCCAGATCTCCCCCCAGCGCACCTCGAGATGGGTGATGACCAGACCAGCGGCGCGCATCTCGTCGTCAAACGACTCCAAGGTGTATTCGGTCTCATGGGTGGCATCCAGTCGCCACTCAACCCCCACCTCCCGTTTCAGGGCCACGCGCCAGTCGCGCTCGAACAGCGGCACCCGGATCAACAGACGCCGCGCCCCACACCGGGCGATCAGACGTTTGAGGAGTTTCGGTCTTCCCGACAGATGTTCCAACACATTGGAGAGGGTGATGAGATCAAACGGACCATTCAACCCTTCGTCCGAAGTGGCATCGCCCACCCGGTACTCCACATCGGGATGGGGGCGCAAGCGGCGGGCCTCCGCCACCTTGGTCGCGTCCAACTCGATCCCCACCACCCGACACCCGCCCCTGGCGGCCATGTCGCGGGTCAACGCACCGTTGCCGCTCCCCACGTCCAACACCCGCTCTCCCGGTTCCAGACGACCCACGAAAAAGTCATGATAGGCCATCAACCGATGCTTGGGATGCACGCCCCCCCCATGTCGCACCGCCTGCTCGCCCTGAACCTTGTACAGCCGATCATCGAGCCGGAACAGGAAACGCAGCGCGTCGCCGGGTGGCAGGGCTTCGGCACGCGTCTGGGCCAGCCGGGCCAACAGCCCGCGCAAGGGATCGTCATGCAACCCTTCCGCCACCATTTCGCCCAGCGTCTCGCGCCAACGGCGCGGGAATTTCGCCAGCAACCCGCTCAATACCCCTCGCATCCCCGACATGGCCGGCTTCCCTCATCCATTTCCATGCAATCAAGTCCATGGCGTCGATTTGACTCCCCCGCCGCCCCCCGTCCGACCGGGTGACAATCGACGTCACACACCATCATGCAACCGAATCATCCCGTTGCAAAGACAATTTTGTGCAGCCTGACGAAGACGGGACCATCGACTGACGGCGTCTGCCTGGTGCCTCGGCAAGCTATTAAACCGCACCTGTTTTGGGATGCGTCGTTTTCGGCGAGGCCGCGCTGCCTGGCGCTCAAATCAACATCAAAACCAAAACCCTGGGAGAGGAATCTCCCAGACGCTCTCTTTTTTTTCAACAGGAAAAACGACACCTTCCAACGCCGGATCCAGATTGACGGGTGACCAGCGTGGTTTACCGCAGGGCATGGCCAATCCTGGACAAAGCGTGCTAAACTATTCGCATCAAGATTTTGCCCAACCTCGCCGAACAACCAGGAGTCCCGAATGTTCGTAAAATTCTGGATCAAGACCCTTGCCTTGCGTCTCCCGTTCTATCACACCCGACAGATGCTCGCCTGGCAACAACTCCTGGATCCCGGCTACAACCATGAACGGGACAAACATCCCGTGCGTCAGAAACACCATGGTCAGGGAGGGTGGCAATCCAGCTCCAGTGGCGGGATCACGACGCGGGATTACGCCGATTATGACGAATATCTCACCCATCAAAAGACGAAGTGGGATGAAATTCTCAAGGTCAAGGGTGGGTTGGACCGCAAGGTTCTGGCCGGCTATCGCCGTACTTTTTTCCGTCGCTTTGCGCCGCTTTGCGAACTGCTCCCGCCCGAAGCGACCATTCTCTGTCTGGGCGCCCGTCAGGGCACGGAAGTGGAGGTGTTGCGCGATATCGGTTTCCACGATGCCTGGGGCATCGATCTGAATCCCGGTCCCGATAATCCGTTCGTAAAACCGGGTGATTTCATGCATCTGCAAGAGGCGGATGAGAGCCTGGATCTCATCTACTCCAACTGCGTGGACCACGCCTTCGACCTGGATGCCTTCTTTCGGGAGCATGCCCGCGCCCTCAAGCCGAACGGACTGGCTCTCTACGATCTGTCGCTCGGAAGCCCAGGCGCATCGTCCATGGGCGGCCCGTTCGAGGCGGTGAGTTGGGAGAACGAGGCGGTCGTCTTCCAGATGATGCTCAAACACTTCCGCTCGGTGCTCAAGGTCGAGCGCGAGCCAGGTTGGATGTGGGTGCTCCTGCGGGGAAAGGCCTCCAGCCCGCAACCTGCCAACCACGCCGGCTGAACCCATTCAACGCGCGCATGATCCACCTGCTCTACTCCGCGGATTACGAACTCTTTCTGGGGGGGATCAACCGTCCCGAGGAGGCGGTGTTGATCGAGCCGACCGCGCGTCTGCTCGAAGGGTGCGGGTCACTCGGGATACCTCTGACCCTCTTTGCCGATGTCGCCTGTCTGTGGCGCTATCGTACCCTGGGTTTGGACCGTTTCCCGGATCGGGCCGAAGCGCAACTGGTGGAGGCGGTCCAGGGTGGTCACGATGTTCAGAGCCATCTCCACCCCCACTGGGAGGCAACCCGCATCGAGGCGGGTCGTTTTCGTTTCGATCCCGAGAGCTATCTTTGCGGCACCTGCTCCCCGGATCCCGAGGCGCGCAGACAGCGCACCACGGCCTGGTTGCAGCGTGCCGCCAGCTATTTATCCGAACTGCTGACCCCCCACGCCCCCGATTACCGTTGCATCGCCTTTCGCGCCGGGGGGTATGGTCTGCAACCGGACGAATCGATGCTGCTCGCGGCGTTGCAAGAGACCGGCTATCGCATCGATTCGAGCATCATTCCGGGTTTTTCGCTCAACACACCCGTGCAACGGGTTGATTTCACCCGTGTACCGACGGAAGGGAACTACTGGCTCTCCCCGCCATCCGGTCTGAACAAGCCCGCGCCCGCAGGAGAAGGGATTTTCGAAATCCCGATCGGCGCCTGTCGTTTCAGCCGTCGGCACCGCTGGGCCGTGCGTCTGCCCGAGGCGTTGCGCCAGGCTTTCGGGATCCTGATCAACCAGGACGCGCCCCTCTCCCGTGGTCAACCCTGCAACGAACCGGCCTCCACCACCCCAGCGGCTGGTCGGTTCAAACGGGCCTGGTGGCGTGTCAACACGCTGCTGGCCAACGATTTTCAACGATTGGAATTGGGAACCGATCCACGCCCGTTGCTGGCCTGTTTCGAGGGTCATCTGCGTGCCAGCGGCTACCGGAACGGTCAAAAGGAACCGCTCTTCGTGGCGTTGAACATCCATCCCAAGGGGATTCATGCCGGGCATCTGGCTGCCCTGGAGCGGTTTCATGATCTCTTGTGGCGCCGTCACGCCGGGGAGATCCGCGCCATCACCTTCCGGCAGGCGTGGCGGATCGTGGAGTCGTTCCCCCCGCCTCCCAAAACCTCACGAACCCCCTGACCGACGCCCCAACTCCTCGCGCTGCCGCCGGGCGATGTGGATCTGCAACCGCTCCCGATGCAACGGCGACATATGCTCGAACGAACAGGCCACCCGCCGCCGCCCGAACTCGTCGGGATCCTGCACCACCACGATGCGACCATAGGCCCAGAGCGTCTCAAATCCCTGCCCCTCGGGATCAACCGCCAAACGGATCTCAACCAGATCCCCCTTGTAAATCCGCTGCCGCAACGTGCGCCAACCCACCCCCGTGGCACTCAAGTTGACCCCAAGAATCGCATCACCCTCCGGGGTCAACTGCTTGGGTATATCCAGCGTGGACAGATCAATCCCGGCCAGGGTCGCCCGAATCCCGACCAGGGGATCGACCAGTTCGGGATCCGTGGTCCGCAACCCCTCGACCCGTTTATCGATCTGCCGCGCCACCTCGGACAAATCACGCTCGGTGTTCAACAACGCCAACTTCTGCGCCACCGGATCCAACTGGATCTTCAGGATGCGCAAATCCAGCTCATCCTTGAAAAAGGCCATCAGTTGCGCCGCGTCCGCGGCGCCAGGCGGACGCTTGATCAATGCCTTGAGGAGCGTCAGAAACAACCCCAAACAGGCCTGGAACCGGCTCTCCTCCTCCTCGCCAGTCGCCTGACGAAAACGGTGATCCAGATACTCCCGCACCCACAAGGCAGGCCGCCGGGCACGGGCATTCTGCTGTCGCATGGCCTTGAGCAGGGTGTCGGCCTCGAACAACATCCGCTTTTGGGCCACCACCGCCTCGCGCAACAAAAAGTGCTGACGCTCCGCAAAACAGGCCACCGCCTGATCGAAGCTCTTCAAGCTCATGATCTTCCAGGCCAACGGCAACTGATCGTTGAG
Source organism: Magnetococcales bacterium (assembly GCA_015231775.1). Lineage (GTDB taxonomy): Bacteria > Pseudomonadota > Magnetococcia > Magnetococcales > Magnetaquicoccaceae > Magnetaquiglobus. The sequence goes on from JADGAY010000004.1 coordinate 40,818, forward strand.
CCGGTAATCCTGACGCTTGGGCATCAGACCGGCACGATTGGCGGGATGATCGCTCAAATAGGCCGAGGCGTGATGCGGCTCGGCCTCGACGATCTCCTTGCCTTCGGCCAACTTGCGCGCCATCCGGGCGTGACGCTCCTCCGCGGGCTGGGCGGGTGGCAGGGCAGGCTTGGTGAGGTCAGGGGCAGGGGGGATGATCTCGCGGGGCAAGGCACCTTGCACCTGAGGCGTGATGTAATAGGCGGAGGTCTCGGGACGGGCCGGCATCACAAACTCCGACCTCTCCATGACCGGCTCCCGCGGCGACGCGGATGGGGTCGGCTCGACGGAAGACGGGGTGACCTTGGGCCTGGACAAAGGGGATTGTTTGGCCGAATCCATGGTTTCGAAACGGCACTCCACGCGGATGGCGGACCCGTTCCAGTCGCGCCGCAACCGGTGCACCCGACAATAGGCGTGCATCGGCATGGGTTGTTCGGCAAACAGGGAGAATCGCAACTCGACCCGATCCCCGATCGCCAGATCGGCCTCCTGGGTCCAGAAGGTCAGGCCGTCGCCGGAGTCGTGCCATTGAATCGGATGGGGCACATACCGATCATCCCCAGGCAGGGCCTGTTCCACGACCCGGTTGAGTTTGGCGTTCAGAAACTCCAGGACCAACAGCCTCGGCAACCGCTCCGCGGCTTCGATGCCGCCCGAGTCGATGATCTCCCGCTCCCGCTCCAGAAGAGCCAGGGTCTCATCCCCGAAGCCGGGATGCATGGCCACGGGCACCGTTCGGGAACGACGGGCGCGGGCAACCGCATCGAGTTCCACCGGCTGGAGCTTGCGCCACCATAGCGGCACCTCGATCACATTGGATCCCACTCCTGGCGGTTTCCCGTCCATGCCCTGTCCCTCATGGCTCACGGAAGGCTCAATAGCCGCTCTTGGCGCGCAACAGTTCGGACTGCCGCAAGAAAATGTGCTGAATCAACCGCTCACGATCCGGATCGAGGATCGGCTCGAAACGACAGGCCACACGGGTCATCCCCCCATCGCCAAGATCGAAAATCTTCATCACCCGCGCGAAACATTCGATGACGGTCAAGGTGTCCACCGAAAGCGAAAGGCGCATCTCCACCACATCCCCGACGATCAGGCCGGTATCCTTGTCCTCGAAGGAGATGCCGCCACCACTCAAGTTGACCGGAGTCAGGATCATGGGCCGCTCCCCCTCCCCCGGATGGAACAGCCGGAGCAGCAGGTTGAGCTTCTGATCCAGACGGGTCAGGACACGCGCCAGCAGGGGTTCGCTCTGTTCGAGCTTCTTCAGGGCTTCGGTGATGTCCAGGACAGCGATGGCCTGGTGGATGTCGTCGCTCTTGCGCGGAAAGGTGCGATGCTGCTCGAAATAGGTCATCATCGCCTTGAAGCGCTCTTCGTCGATCTTGCGCCAGGCCAGGGGAAGATGATCGTCCACCCGGACAAACTCCCGCTGCTGCGGCGGTTGCGAGGGTTGCTTGGTCTGCTGCGCCATGCTGGCTCCTGATCACTGCTCCAAGAGGCTGTTTGGTGATGCCATGAAGGGATCACCAAACCTGCGCGAATCGAACAAATCGATGCGCGCTTCTCAAATTGCTGCGCGGTTTGGCATTGGCCAAACCGCCGCTAATGGGAACCGCCCTGGGTTGATGTCGCGGGTGTGGAAGCCTGCCCCGCCACCGCCGGCTCCGTTTTTTCAGCCACGGGACGGATCTCGCGGGTCAGCAGAATCTCGATTCCCGCCCCCTGGCCCCGTTCGGTGGGCGTGGTTCCCAACACCTCGCCGGGCCGATGCCCGGATGCCACCAGACGGGTCGGATCCATGCCACCCGCCACGAAAAACTCACCCAGAACCGCGGCCTCGGCGGCGGTCATGGCCCAGACGCTCCCCAGCGAACCCCCCGAGCCACCCTTTTCGCCAAAGCTGTCGATGCGCACCACGTTGGGCATGCGGGAGAACTGCGCCGCCAACTGCTTGAGAACCGGTCGCACCTCGTCACGCAGGGTCACCCCACCCTCGACGAACAGGGTGGATCGACCCATGCGGATCAAAAACCCCTCCTCGATGGGTCTGGCCTCCAGGGATTTGGCATCCGTCAGACGGCCACGCATGGCCTCGAGTCGCTCCTTGATGCGCACCAGCTCCACCGCCTGGGTGAATTCGATCGCCTCGAGCATGGTCCGGGAGTCGCCCCCCTGCCCGCCCTCGAAGGAGAACTCGATGGCATCCAGACCGAGGGAGGCGCGCACCGACGACAGGGCGGCGGCCATGCGCACCGGATCCGGACGCGACATGGAGAGCAGCATGAAGCAGACCCCCAGCAGCACGGCCAACGTGCTCGCCAGCGGCATCAGCCACCCCGGCCCCCTGGCCGTCACCGTGGATCCATTCTCATCCGTGTCCGCCATGACACCATCCTGAAAACTTCATAGAGGAGGGGAGATTCCCCACCCACCCCTGGAACACCCACCGGGCACGAAAACCGAGGCTGAACCCACCCGTGGGCGACCGGGCCAACCACCCCTCGCGACGGATCCAACCCACCCACCGGGCATCAGTCGATCTTGCGCGCCGAGGGGGGCAGAACCGCGATCAGGGATTGCATCAGCATGCGCGGGTTGACACCCTTTTGAATGCTGATCATGCCATCGATGATCACCTGACGGACCATCTGCTCCTCCTCGCTGTAGGCCACCAGCTTGTAGGAGATCGGAATCGCCACCAGATTGGCGATCAGGATGCCGTAGAAGGTGCTGACCAGGGCCGTGGCCAATCCGGGTCCGATGGCGGAGGGATCCTCCATGTGACCGAGCATCTGCGCCAGACCGATCAGGGTACCCAGGAGTCCGAAGGCGGGGGCCGCCTCGGCGATCCCCTCGAAGATCCCCACGCCGTTGCGATGGCGATCCTTTTGACAGCTCAACTCCTTGGCGAGGATCTTCTCCAGGAAGGCGGGATCCGCCCCATCGACGCAGTGGTTGATCGCCTTTTGCAGGAATTCGTCATCCGACTTCACCTTCTCCAGGGCGAGGATGCCATCCTTGCGGGCGATCTGCGACATCTCGACGATCTGCTTGATGATCTTGTGGATGTCGTGGGACTTGACGAAAAAGGCCTTCATCAGGATGCTGAAGGCTCCGAACACTTCACTCATGCGATGCCGAATGAGCAGCGAGGCGATGGTCCCGCCAAAGACGATCAGGATGCTGGGGATGTCCACGAACATGCCCAGTTGGCCACCCATCAGGATGGCGCCGATCATCAGCACCAACCCGAACACGAAGCCGATTATCGTTGCGAAATCCATGGCGCCGGTATCCTGTCAGATCATTCGTATCAATGAAAATCACGCAAGGGATGTTCCAATTCTCATCGCGAAGCCGCGATCTGTCAAGCCTTGAGCACCGCGCGCATGCGGATGGCATCCGGCGCATGGACCACCCCCCGTTCGGTGACCAGGGCCGTGACCAGCTCCGCCGGGGTGACATCGAAGGCGGGATTGAACACCCGAACCCCCTCGGCGGCGATGCGCAGGCCGCGCACATGGGTCACCTCCTCGCCGGGGCGCTCCTCGATGGGGATTTCCAGGCCGGTAGGGGTGGCGAAATCGACGGTGGAGAGGGGACAGGCGACCAGGAACGGGAGCCCGTGGCGTCGCGCCAGGACCGCATGGCCATAGGTGCCGATCTTGTTGGCCACATCGCCGTTGGCCGCCACCCGATCGGCGCCCACCACCACGGCATCGATCAGGCCGCGACTCATGGCGTGTCCGGACATGGAGTCGGTCATCAGGGTCACTTCGAAGCCATCCTGTTCCAGCTCCCAGGCGGTAAGCCGCGCCCCCTGCCAGAAGGGACGGGTTTCGGTGGCAAACACCCGCACCTCGCCGAAACGCTCCCTGGCGGCGCGGATCACCCCGAGGGCGGTGCCATACCCGGCGGTGGCCAGCGCCCCGGCATTGCAGTGGGTCATGATGGTCAAGGGACGCCCCGCCGGGGGCTCGGGGAGGATCGCGGCCCCGGCTTGACCCATGGCCCGACACGAGGCGATATCCTCCCGGCGGATCGCTTCGGCTTCCCGCAGCAGCCGCTCGGGGAGATCGACCGGATCCCCCGCGAGCAGGGGTTCGAGGCGATCCAACGCCCAGCCCAGATTGACCGCCGTGGGACGGGCCTGACGCAACAGGCGCAACCCCTCGGCCATGGCCTCGGGCCAGGAGGCCGGGGTTCCCGAGCGGGCCAGACGAAACGCCTCGACCGCCACCCCGAAGGCCGCCGCGCAGCCGATGGCCGGCGCACCGCGCACCACCATGGCGCGAATCGCCTCGGCCACCTCGGCGGCGGAGGCGAACTCCAGATGGATCACCTCTGCCGGCAGCAGGCGTTGATCGAGCATGCGCACCTTGCCATCCTTCCAGACAGCCACATCGAAAACGGTCATCGTTTCTCCTTAGATCCTCAACAACAACACCGCCCACTCCTCGATGAACAGGGATCGCTCCAGGCGCGCCCCCTCCCCTTCAAAGGCCAGTTGCACCTCCCGCGCCTGCTCCCGCAGAATCCCGGAGAGGATCAACCCACCCCCCGGCGCCACCGCCGCCACCAGCCGCGCCGCGTTCTCCAGCAGCACCGAGGCCAGAATGTTGGCCACCACGGTCCCGAAGCGCCCCTCGGGCACGTCGGCGCGCTCGAACAGCGCCACCCGTCCGGCCACCCCGTTGATCTCCACGTTGCGCCGCGCCGTCTCCACCGCCACCGGATCCAGATCGGTCCCCAGCACCGACTCGGCCCCAAGCAGGGCCGCCCAGATCGCCAGAATCCCGGAACCGCTCCCCATGTCCAGCACCCGCCCCAACGGTCGCGCGTCGGTCAACGCCTCGAGCAGCTCCAGACAGCCACGGGTGGTGGCATGGGTGCCACTGCCAAAGGCCATCTCCGGATCCATGCGGATCACCAGGCGCTCCGGTTCATCGCCGGGGGGCTCCAGCCACGACGGCACGATCCACAACCGCCGCCCCACCTTCAAGGGGTGATAATCGACCTTCCACGCCTCGGCCCAATCCGCGTCGGGAAGCGCTTGCCACGCCACGGCAGCTCTGTCGAGGGCCACATCGTGGGCCGCCAACAGCAACCGCAAACGGATCTCCAGATCGTCCCGGTCCACCGTCTCCTCGAAATAACCGGTCACCAGCAACCGCTCGCCGGTCAGGCTGGTCGAAACCCCCATGGAGCCCTCGTCGGCCAACCACTCGGCCACGGGTTCATCCCATGGGCGATCCACCATCACACGCAATTCCCAGGTCATTCTTTTTATTCCGATCCCCAGACGAAGCCATCCCGATTTGCCTATCCTTCTCCCGCGTGCCCGTTCATGAAAAAAAACATCGCGAACAGAGTTGACAGCGGATCTTATCTGATCCTAAATACACAATCAAATAATCGTCCGATACACCGCGCCCAGCACCCGCTACCACCATCTCCTGAAAATCTCGTGAAACATCCCCTGCTCGCGCCGCTCGCTCCCCTGATGGATCGCCGTGGCCCTCCCCATCCGCTTCTGGGCAACGCGCCCGGAGCCGCGCTCGCCTGGTTGGCGGTGGAGTGTACCCGACACATCCCAGGTCCGGTGGTGGTCGTCACCGGCAACACGGCTCGTGCCGAAAGTCTGTATCGGGAGCTGCTCTTTTTCGCCGATCAGCACCAACCCGCCCTGACGCTGCTGCCGTTTCCCTCCTGGGAGACCCTCCCCTTCGAGCGGCTCTCCCCGTATGGTCCGATCATGGGCGAACGGATCCGCGCATTGTTCCGCCTCACCCAGACCCTGGGGGGGGGACCGATCAGCGCCGGGGATGTCGCCGGACACACCCTGACCACCCTGATCACCACCCCGGCGGCGCTCATGCGGCGCACCGTGCCCCATCGCTATCTGGCCACCCACGGCTTCTCCGTGGCCAAGGGGGATCAACTCGACATCGCCGCCCTGCGGCTCTTCTTCACCTCGGCGGGCTATCGCGCCGTCTCCCAGGTGGAGGAGCCCGGCGAGTTCGCCATTCGCGGCGGCATCATCGACCTCTTCCCACCCGGTCGCGAGGATCCGGTCCGCCTGGAGCTGTTCGGCGACGAGGTGGAGACCTTGCGCCTCTTCGATCCCATCACCCAGCGCTCCACCGACCGCATCCCGAGGGTGCAGGCGCTGCCGGTGAGCGAGGTGATCCTCACCGAGGAGACCATTCGCGACTTCCGCGCCGCCTTCCGCCAGGCCAATGGCATCGGCGCCGCCGAGGACGAGCTGTATAAAGCCATCTCCAAGGGCGAGAAGGCCCAGGGGATGGAGCAGTATCTCCCCCTCTTCTACAGCCCGGCGGAGAGCTTTTTCGACTATCTGCCGCCCGACACCCTCTTTCTGCTCGACAGCGACGCCCTGGCCGAGGCGCGCCACTTCGAGGCCGAAGTCAACGAACGGCTCGCCCAACTGGATGCCGAGGGGCCCCGCGACCCGTTCCATCCCGCGCCCCCCCGTGAACTCTATCTGTCCGCGGACGCCCTCTCGGAACAGCTCAACCGCTTCGCCACCTTCGCCACCTCCCCCCAGGCGGCACCAGGGGGTATCTCCCTCGGGTTCGATCCGTCCCCGCGCTTCATCCTGCCGCCTGATCCCGACCACCCGGACCCGCCCCGTCCGCCGCTGGATCTGGCCGGCGAGACGATCCGCGCGGCCCAGGCCCAAGGGTTCCAGGTGTGCATCACCGCCGCCTCGATGGGACAACGGGAGCGGCTGCGCGAATTGTTGGAGGATCACAAAATCCCCACCGGCATGGTGGCCCACTGGCGCGAACTGGCCTCCCGTCCCGCCTCGACCACCTGCTGGCTGGCGGTCGGCGACCTGGAGACCGGCTTCATCCATGGCCGCATGGGGATCCTGCTGCTCACCGACAGCGCCATCTTCGGCATCAAGAGCAAACGTCGCAAAACCGATCCCCGCTATCTGGATCAACTCCTGGCCGGATTCGCCGATCTCAAGGAGATGGATCCGGTGGTGCACGCCGACCACGGCGTGGGTCGCTACGGCGGACTCCACTCCCTGGAGGTGGGCGGGATCAAGAACGATTTCCTGCTCATCCACTACGCCGGCACCGACAAACTCTACGCCCCGGTGGAGACCCTCGACCGGGTGACCAAATACATCGGCGCCGAGGATGTTCCCCTCGACAAGCTGGGCGGGATCAAATGGGAGAAGACCCGCGAAAAGGCCAAACGCAAGATCCTGGAGATGGCCGAGGAGCTGGTGCGTCTGCAAGCCCAACGCGAGGCGCACAAGGGGTTCGGCTTCACCCCCCACGATCCGCTCCTGGAGGAGTTCGCCGCCGGCTTCCCCTTCGAGGAGACCCCGGACCAGACCGCCGCCATCGAGGCGGTGCTGGCCGACATGGCCTCGGCGCGCCCCATGGACCGTCTGGTGTGCGGAGATGTCGGTTTCGGCAAGACCGAGGTCGCCCTGCGCGCCGCCTTCCGCGCGGTGATGGATGGCAAGCAGGTGGCGGTGTTGACCCCTACCACCATTCTCACCCAACAGCACTACGAAACCTTTGTCCGCCGGCTCGCGGCCTATCCGGTGACGGTGGAGATCCTGTCGCGTTTCCGCACCCCGGCGGAACAGAAAAATGCCATCGAGATGATCGCCCACGGCGGCGTGGACATCGTGGTCGGCACCCATCGTCTGTTGCAAAAGGATGTGGTGTTCAAGGATCTGGGGTTATTGGTCATCGATGAAGAGCAGCGTTTCGGCGTGGTGCACAAGGAGCGCATCAAGCAACTGCGGGCCACGGTGGATATCCTCACCCTGACCGCGACCCCCATCCCCAGAACCCTGCACATGGCCATGAGCGGGCTGCGGGATATCTCCATCATCGCCACCCCGCCGGTGAACCGACTGGCGATCCGCACCTTCGTGTTGCAGTACGATCGCCAGAAGGTGCGCGAGGCGGTACTGCGGGAGATCTATCGCGGCGGACAGGTGTTCTTTGTCCACAACCGGGTGGATGATATTGAAAAATTGGCCGCTGATCTGGCGGAACTGGTGCCCGAGGCCCGGATCGGCGTGGCCCACGGCCAGATGCGCGAGGGACGGCTGGAGAAGATTATGCTCTCCTTCTACCAGCAGGAGTTCAATCTGCTGGTCTGCACCACGATCATCGAAAACGGGGTGGACATCCCCACCGCCAACACCATCATCATCCACCGCGCCGACCGGTTCGGCCTGGCCCAGCTCCATCAATTGCGCGGACGGGTGGGCCGTTCGAAACACCGCGCCTATGCCTATCTGTTCATTCCCGATCCCCGCTCCCTCACCGAGGATGCCATGCGCCGCCTGGAGGCGATCGAATCCATGGGAGAACTGGGGGCCGGCTTCACCCTGGCCACCCACGACATGGAGATCCGCGGGGTGGGCAACATCCTCGGGGACGAGCAGTCCGGGCAGATCGAGGAGGTGGGGTTCGATCTCTACAACCAGATGTTGAAAGAGGCGGTGGAGGCGCTGCGGGCCGGTCACGGGCAACCGCTGCCGGCGGGAACGAAGGCGGAGGAGGAGTTCTCCCCGGTCATCAACCTGCACCTCTCCACCCACATCCCGGACGACTACGTGCCGGACGTGCGCCAGCGGCTCACGCTCTACAAGCGCATCGCCACCTTGGAGACCGCCGAGGATCTGCGGGAGATGCGCGCCGAACTGACCGACCGTTTCGGCCCCCTGCCCGACTCCACCTCCAACCTGTTGCGG
>JADGAY010000151.1 GCA_015231775.1 Magnetococcales bacterium
CCAAGGGCCTTGCCCTTGGAACCCACCAAGGGCCTTGCCCTTGGAACCCACCAAGGGCCACTGGCCCTTGGATCCCGCCAGTTGGCGCGTTCTGATACATTCGGAGGATTTTTGACATGAGCGGTTTGAGTCAGGTAACCAGCTCCCGCGCTCCGTCGGCCATCGGGCCGTACAGTCAGGCGGTGGTTGCTGACGGATGGGTGTTTGTTTCAGGACAGATACCATTGGATCCGGTGAGCGGAATGCTGGTCGAAGGGGATCTCTCCCAACAGATGACACGGGTGCTGGAGAACATCGGCGCCATCCTGACCTCCGCTGGGTCCGGATTCGAATCCGTGGTCAAATCAACGCTGTACCTGACAGACATGGCCGACTTCACCACGGTCAACGACGTGTATGCCCGATACTTCAAACCACCTTATCCGGCACGCGCCACCGTGGGGGTCGCCTCCTTGCCCAAGGGGGCACGGGTGGAGATGGACGTGGTGGCCCGCATCACGTGCGAGACCTCGGGATGAAACTTCTAGTCGGATTGATGGTGACCCTGCTCTGGAGCGGACCAGCATGGGCGGGCCTGTTCTGCGTGACCGATTTTTCTGGTCGGAACTGCGGCTATGGGGATGTGACATCGTGCCTCCAGGCGGCTGGCCGACAGGGGGGGTGCGCGTTGAACCAGGCCGAGTTGATGAATCCCGTGGGCGGTGCCCCCTATTGCCTGGTGGAGAGCTGGCGCACCGAGTGTAACTATGCGGATGTGGCTTCCTGTCGGCAGCGGGCGATGGTGGTACGTTCGGTCTGCATTGCCAATCCCAATGCCGTGGGAGGCCGGGTGGAGGTGGTGTTCGGGCTGAGGCAGGATGACGCAGAGATCTCTCCGCCGGCGCCTGGAAATCAACGCTATCTGCCGAGTCCGGAGTATGAGCCGGGCAAGGGGGGGTGAGAAACGCGAACATGTTGCTCGGGGCAGAGCGGGCGTGTCCTGAACAGGGCCTTGGGCGGGGTTGTTGCGATTTTGAAGGTATAAATGATTGGCTCGGTATCGGGTGGCGTGTCGGGTGGAGCGGGGTAAGTTGAGTTTGCTTGGTCGTGGGTCATTCAGATCTTTTGAAGGGTGTTCCGGGAAGGATCCGCCTGTGAAACGCATGGTGCTGTTGATTGGAACGGTTGGATCGTTGATATTGTCCGGCTGCGCGGCGCGGGCGGGTGGTGCGGGGGTTCCCGAGCATCAGGTAGCCCATGCCGGACACTACAAGGGGCTCTCCGAGTGCCTGTACCGCCGGATGGTGGCCGATGGCTGGGTGGCGGATCTGTCGGTTTATACCTGCACGCGCCGGGCCGAGGTGGTGGGCAATGCCGAGGCGATCCAGGTACAGGCGGCCTCCAGCGGTGCGGGATCGACGGTGGGGGGCTCCCGCGTGGGGGTGGAGCGGATCGCCAGCTATCTGGAGCGGTGTGCGGCGGAGCGTGCGAGCGAGTGATGACGCGGGAGACGACGCTCCGGGGCATGCGGCACTTCGAACCGTTGGCAGGCGGGGTGTGGTTTGTTTGCCAACCGTGGAGCCCCCCCGCATCCCGACCATTACGGCAGTGAGTTTTCGGCGCGCTCCAATTCCGTGGCTCCAGGCAACACCGCCGGAGCTGCCGCACGCTTGAAAAACCGCTTCCGCACCCAGATCCCGATCAGCAACAGGCCCAAACCGCCGAAGAAATAGATCTGATAGTGCTTGATCTGATCCAGAAATCCCTCCATGGCGTGGCCGAAAATGTATCCCCCATAACCAAAACTGGTGGCCCAGACGAACGCTGCCACAAAGTTGAGCGCCATGAAACGAATCGCGGGAATCGGGGAAGCTCCCAGGGCGAACGGCGTGACGTTGCGTACCCCGTAGATGAACCGGAAGCCCATGATGAACCAGGTGTTGTAACGATCCAACAAATACATCACCCGTTCGGTGCGCTGCTTCCAACTCTCGCTGTTGGTCCTCTTCACCAACAGATGACCCCAACGCCGACCAATGAAAAAGGCGGTCTGATCACCCAGATAGGTGCCGGCAAACGAAGAGAGGATCACCCAGTTGAGATCCAACACCCCGGCCTTGGCCAGGTAACCGGCCACCAATACCATGGTCTCACCTTCGAGGAAGGTGCCGATGAAGAGGACGACATAGCCGTAATCCCGCAAAAAACCTTCCACGATCTCAAACATATGCGCAGGTTCCTCGAACGTCTATCCTTGGAAGGGGGAGAGACGGACCTCCATCTCACACCCCGTGATTCATCGGCTTATCCACGGCTCAAGGCGGCGGAATGTATCCGGAACGGGTGAGAATCTCCTGACCCTCGGGACCGCGCACCCAATCCAGGAATTTCATCACCTCGGGTCGCGGTTCGCCGAGGGTGTACAGATAAAGGGAACGGGCCAGGGGGTAGGCCTGATCCACGGTAGAGGCGGTGGTGGGGGGGACGCAGGGGGCATTGACCTCCTGCTCCTTGGAGATGCACAGGGTCTTGACCGTGTTGGTCACATAGGCCATGCCCACATAGCCGATGGCGCAGGGCATTTGTCCCACCATGTTGACCAGACTGTCCGAGGCATCCATGCTGAGCATCTGGGAATCGAAATGTTCGCGCTTTTCGAAGATCGTCTGTTTGAAGAAGGCATAGGTGCCCGAGTTGTTCTTGCGGTTGATCGGCATGATCTTCTGATCCGGACACTCCGGTACCTTGACCCCGAAATCCCCCCAGGTGAGGGTACGGCGGACCTTGCTGTAGATATCGGTGAGCTGGTGCAAGGCCAGGCCATTGATGGGGTTGTCGGGATGGACGATCACCGACACCGCGTCACGGGCCACCACATGCGGGATCGGCACCTGCCCCACCCGTTTGCGGGTCAGAAGTTGGATCTCCCGTTCGCGCAGCAAGCGGCTGGAGGAGGCGATCTCCACATGGCCGTTGATGAGCGCGGCTATGCCGTTTCCAGAGCCGCCACCGCTCACCTCGACACGCGCGCCGGGATTTTTTTCCTGATAGATGCGAGTCCACTCCTTGAGCGCCTTGATCAGGGTATCCGACCCCTTGATGTGAATCACCTTTCCATGTCCCTCTGGCTCGCCGGTCCAGGCCGGGAACGGCACAACGCAGATCAGACAAAAAAACAGGGTCGGGATGAGCCGGCGAAAAGAGGTGGGAACGATTGTCACGGGCCAGACCTCGCGGTAAGGGTCAGGGTGTCGCCGTCCACGGAGCAGGCGACGAGACAGGCCGAGGTGGTTTGATCGTCATCGAAGGTTTCGGCGGTGATCCACAGTTGCGGCAGAGAATCGGAGAAGTGGATCAAGGCGGCCAGCGAGGCGCGTGCCCGCTCCCGGTCGAAATAGGCGAAGGGTTCATCCAGGGCGAGAAAATGCAGGGCTTGGGTGCGCGCGGCCAACGCCTGACACAAGGCCAGACGCAACGCCAGGGTCAACTGGCGCCGGACGCCGGTGGAAAGCTCCTCCATGTGCATGAAATCGTTCTTGGCCACGGAAAAGATCGCCAGATTGAGATCCCCGTCCAGACGCGGTTGATGATACCGTCCACCCGTGAACAGGGGCGCTCCGCGCGCCACGAGCCGGTTGGCTTCGTGGAGAAAGTCGCTCTTCAACTGGGTGGCGCATCCGCTCAACAGGGACTCGGCGGAACGTCGCACCTCGATGGCGCGGCGATCGCGCAGATTCTCGTTCTCGAAGGAGGCGACCGCAGCCAGCAGACGGGCATGCTCGCGACGTCTGACCTTTTCGTTCTCCACCTCGCTCTCCAGGGTGGCCACCGCCGCCAGATGGGCGGCATGCTCCTCCTTGGCCATGCGCACCCGCGCCTGACTTTTTTCGCGCAGCAGGGCGTGCTCGGCCTGAAAGAGTTTCAACCGCTCCCCAAGGTCGCACAACTCCTGTTCCAGGACTTCGGCATCCAGAAACGGTTGGCCATCCGCCTTGGACCACCCCTTCAAGGCATCGGACCAGGGGGTACCTTCCATGCCCAACAGGATATCCACCTGCTCCTTGACGGGTCGGTTGGCCGCGTCGCGCAGGGTCTCCAGGGTTTGGCGGGCCTGGGCAGCGCGTGATTCGACGGTTTGACCAACCTGGGAGAGGGCGTGGATGCGACTGCCGGCGGTAAAGCGTCCGATGAGATTCCAGAACATCAGGAGCATGAACAGTACCGTGGGCACCCCCAGGAGCATGGGCGAGAGGGGCCAGGCGGGCAGCAGACGGGTCAAAAGGGCGTTCACCCCAGGGGCGAAGCCGGGATGGTGGGTCACCTGCCAGGCCAGGGCCGTGAAGATTCCGCCCACCAGGGAGAGCATCAAAAACAGCATCACCCCCCAACCACGATGGGTACGGGTACGGCTGGCATTGTTGCGCGCCTGCGCCAGTTCCGCGTTCTCATGGGCCAGGGTCGGGGCCTCGCTCGGATGGGAGGTGGGCTCGCCAAGCCAACTGGCCAACCGGTTCTGTTCGGAAACCACCGTCGCCAGAATGCCGCCCAGGGAGTCGAGCCGGGCACGGGACTTGGCATGCCATTGACGCACCTGACCGGCGGGAACCTCCACCTCGCTCAAGTGACCGCCCTGGCAGATGCTTTCGATCTCCTTCAAGCTGTTGTCGAGCTGTTGGCAGCGACTTGTCCAACTGGCCATGCCGATATTCGGCGAGGTCTGGATCATGCGATTGCAGGCCGCCTCGATGCGCCGACCGGCCTGGACCACGCCGGCGTCAAATCCCAACCACCGTTCGATGGCCGCCACCGCCACCGCCACCCGGTTGCGCGCCGCCTTCAGACGGTTTTCCAACTGGCCGAGGGTCTCCTCGACCAGATTCAATCCGGTGATTTCGTTTTTCAACTCATCCTGGCGGCGCACGCGGGTTTCGATTTTTTGACCGATGGCCATGCGCTCCTGGGTGAGGGTGGTGGCCAGGCTTTCCAGGGTGGTCACGCCGGCGAGCATCTTGACCGTGCCGAGGCCGCGGGCGTGATGGGCATGGCGTCCCTGGGTGAGATACAAGGTATCGATGTAGGTTTCAAACCCGAATCCCAGCAGGGTGGCCAACATCGAATCGACCGATTCCGCGCCATGGGCCAGGGGGGTCTCCTCGCCGGTGCGTTTGAGCAGGGCATCCTGACCGCCCTGATTGTCGAAATGGCGGATCAGGGTATACCCGGTTTGGCCGTCCACGGTGAAATCGAGCTGGATGGAGCCCTGTTCCGCGCCCCAGCGGACCGCCTTGGCCACCGCCTCGTCGGCGAGGTTGGCGCTGCGTCCGAACAGGGCGAGACAGAGGATCTCCAGGAGCGCGGATTTTCCCGCCTCGTCGGGTCCGGTGATCAGGATCGGTCCAGAGGCGGGCAGGTCATCAAGGTCGAGTTTTTTGAAGCGGAGGATATTTTCGGATTGCAAACGGCGGATGATCATGCCACGGCCTCCACGGTGGGACGCGTGGCGTTCAACCGGGACATCAACAAATCCACGGCCTCCTGATGGAGTGTCAGGTCAAGGGAGGGATTGGCGGCCCGGCGGCGTTGCAGCTCCTCCTGGGCATAGGTTTCAAGGAGTTGCACGGGCTCCTGGAGACGAAAGTGGGCGTCGCTGGAGGGCGGTTCATGGGCGGGCATCGGTTCACCTCGCGGTGGGGTGTCATCGGACGCGCGATTACGAGCTTGCGCATTTTATTGGGAGATGGTTCATCCCCGGTGGATCGCCCGAAGGGCGTTCCACGGTGGGGTGCGGGATTTCTCCCCCCAGCATGAAAGTCTACCGATTTTATTCGGTCTGGTAAACCCTGCCAGACCATCAATCGATGCGAACCAACAGAAAACCGTTGCCCGGTTCCCGGAAATTGGTCACCTGGCCCCGATAGGCACGCACGCCGACGCCGAGCAGTTGGTCCCGGTACATGAACAGGCGCACATCGGTTTTGAGGGGTGATGCCCCCGCCACCGGGATCAGGGCTGGCGGGATATGGCGCTGCACCAGCGTGGTGGACGGATCGAGGGTCGCGAAGCGGGCGCGACTGATCTTTTCGCCGATCAGCACCCCGCGACCGCCGAAACCGCCGAAGCCGGGCTTGAAGACCCAGCGGGCCCGCTCCTTCCAGACCATTTCGGGATCCAGGGAGCCAAGCAGGCGCGTCCGGGGCACCAGAGCGGTGATCCGGGCGCTATCGGCCTCGGAACAGCCGAGGGCGCTCAGATGGTCCGGATCCGACCAGCCGATCATGCGCCGTTTGTCGGCCAGAAGGCCATAGGCGCGGGGATTGGGGGTCAAGCAGAGCTGGCGGTTGAGCCAGGCGGATCTCAATCCGGCCAGGGCTGGGCTCTCCAGGTAGAAATCACAGTGGCGGTTGTAGATCAGCTCCACCCGTTGACCCGCGAGAAACACCCCATCCGCGCCAAAGTCGAGCTGGCCGGGATCGACGATCCGACATGGCAGACCCGCCGCCTCCAGCAGTCGGGCGGCGACGACCATCTCCGGGTAGAGGAATTGTGCCGCGGGATTGTCGTCGAGGATCGCCATCAGGCGCGGCACCCGCCCCCCATCGCCGCTGAACAGCCCCATTTCGGCGCGGAAGGTGTCGATCAGCCGTTTCAGGCGCCGGTCGTTGCGGGTGCCGGAGGGCTCCCGCGCGGCGAAATCCGGATGGCGGGTTTCGTGGGCCATCAGCAGTCCGCCGGCATTGGTGTTGACCTCGATCAGGCGCGGACCGTCGGGGGTGAGGTGGAAATCATACCCCATCATCACCGCCTCGTGACCCGGATCGAAGCGGGCGGTTTCCGGGGCGTCGGGGAGGGGATGCGGATGGGCAAGGGCGAGACGGCGCAGGGTGCGCGCCAGTC
The DNA here is from genome assembly GCA_015231775.1 of Magnetococcales bacterium. GTDB lineage: Bacteria > Pseudomonadota > Magnetococcia > Magnetococcales > Magnetaquicoccaceae > Magnetaquiglobus. Next base: position 6,874 of record JADGAY010000151.1, read on the forward strand.
CGACCATTTTTTTGATATCCGGCCTCAAGATCGAGGCAACGGGAGGCGGGGTGGTCTGGTTCATGTTCCGGATCTCAAGGATTCCATGGAGGATTGCGTGGCGTGGTGGCGTCAGGCTGTTCGGACCCGGTGCCGGGAGATGAGGGGTCGGTCGCCAGCAACCGTCCGGCCCGGCGGGAGGCGAGGGTTCCCACGCCGGCGG
>JADGAY010000152.1 GCA_015231775.1 Magnetococcales bacterium
CTCAAATTGCTGCGCAATTTGGCGGGCCATGCATGGCCCGCATCGGCTGTTTGGTATTTGCCAAACAGCCTCTTAGAGGAGCGCGCGCGCCGGAGCCACGCGATTTCAACCGTGGGACGCCTCCAGGGCGTCCCACGGCAAGGGGGGAGAGGGGGAAGAACCCCCTCATGCATGTTACTTGCGCAGATTCAGGCGTTTGATCAATGTCTGATAGCGCTCGGTGCTCTGCCCCTTCACATAGGTCAGCAGGCGACGACGCAACCCCACCATTTTCAACAGACCCCGCCGGGAGTGGTGATCCTTGATGTTGCCGCGCAGATGCTCGGTCAGATTGTTGATCCGCTCGGTCAGCAGGGCAACCTGCACCTCCGGCGAACCGGTATCCCCCTCCTTGGTGGCATACTCCAGAATGAGGACCTGCTTGCGTTCCTGGGTAATCGACATCGGTTAGCTCCTTCCTTGATGTGAAATGAAAAAAATGGCCGGTGGCTCTCACGTCAGGTGAAACAGTCGTTTGGGCGTGCACGATCGCCGGCCCGAGGGATCGCTCCCCGAACCCAGCGTGCCGATGGCACCGAAGTGTCCCTCGGGCGAAAGCAGGCGAACCGTTCCCGGTTCCACCCCATCCGCGTCGATCCACGCCGCCTGACCGCTCATGACTCGGCTCCAGGCCTCCAGCCGCAGTCGCAACGCCGGGATGTCGTCCAGCGCCCGATCCACGGGTAACAGCACTTCATTCAAACGTCCCTCGGCCACCGCTTTGGACAGCTCATCGAGGGTCACGCAATCGTCGCCTGAAAATCCCAGGGTCCGGGTTCGCAGCAGTCGTTCCAGATGGGCCAGACAGCCCCACTCCCGGCCCAGATCCCTGGCCAGGGCGCGCATGTAGGTTCCCTTGCCGCAGCGCACGTCCAGGATGATCAACCCATCCTCGGTGTACTCCACCAACTCCACCTGGTGAAACACCACCCGGCGTGCCGGCAACTCCACCGTTTCGCCCCGTCGCGCCCGTTCATAGGCCCGTTCGCCATCCACATGGATGGCCGAATAGGCGGGTGGGATCTGCTCCATCTCCCCCTGGTAGCGGGCGATCGACGCGATCACCGTCGCCCGATCTGGATGGTTCGAATGGCCGGTCATGAACTGGCCGGTCGGATCCCCGGTATCGGTTTCGGCCCCCAGCCGCACCCAGCATCGATAGGCCTTGTCCCCATCGAGCACCGAGGCCAGGGTTTTGGTCGCCTCGCCGAGGGCAATGGGCAACACCCCCTCGGAAAAGGGGTCCAACGTCCCGCCATGACCGGCCCGGCCCGCCCGGATGATGCGTTTGACCCGCTCCACCACCCGGGTGGAGGCCATGCCCACCTCCTTGTGGATCGCCACCCAGCCATGTGGGCCGGCGCTCCGTGAACGCTTTCCCTGCCCCATCGATCACGCCCCCGCCTGGGGGTCTCCCTCGCCCGGCTTGTCCTCAGGAATTTGAATACTCTTCAACAACCGCTCCATCTCATCGGCCCGTTTGAACGACAAATCCGGCTGGAAACGCAGCTCCGGCGCCAGTCGCAAACCCAGGGCCTTGGCCACCCGTGCCCGCATGAAGCCGGCGGCCCGGTGCAGCGCGGACATCACCTCGCCCACATCCTGCCCCATCACCGTGAAGTAGACCACCGCGTAGTGCAGATCGCGGCTCAACTCCACATCGGTGATCGAGATCATGCTCAAGGAGAGACCCGGATCATGCACCTCGCCCCGTTGCAACATGGCGGCCAATTCCTTGCGGATCTGTCCCCGCACCCGATCCATCCGCACACTCACGTCACGATCTCCAATCGATAATCCACCATCACCGTTTCGCCATCATCTTCGATGAAATTGGCGACCTTCTGCAACCGACTTTGCACCGTCCCGGTCTCGTTACCCACCGCGGCGAAACCCAAGCCGGCCCCATCCCAACGATCCAGTTCGTCCACCTCGGCGCAGGCCACCTCGAAGCGGTGCCGGATGCGTTCCAGGAGGCTCTTGACAATGCCACGTTTCTCTTTCAGGGAGTGCACGCCGGGCAGTTCCAGACGTACTTCGAGAATGCCGACGCGCATCATGGTCAAGCCCGGTGAGCATGAGTCCCAACAATCCGCCACCACGGGGCCCGTTCTGGCGGGAGGTTCCAAAAAAAGCCGCCGTTGGCGGCCTTGTTCTGGCAAAGAAGCGGTAGGCCGTTTTGCAACAGTCGCAAAACAGCCTACCGCTTCGAGACGGCGCGCAAGCAATTTTCACCAACGTGCAGGATGGAGGGAAAACCCCCGCACCCCCAACCGTGGACAGCCCTTCGGGAGGTTCACGGTAACAACCATAAGCAGCACTTTTTTGTAGGGTGCGCCAAAAGCACAGGCAAAGGCAACGAAAAAGACCAACGAGAGGGCAAAACCTCGGAGGATCTTCCTCCGAACCTCCACCGGGATCCTTAGATCCACGCTCCCCTGGGACCGTTGGCGTTCACCTCACCCCGTGAAGCCCACGCTAGCCGATGGTCGCCTTGACCTCTTCGCGACTGAAAGCCTCCAACAGATCCCCAACCTTCAGATCCGTGAACTTGTCCAGACTGATGCCACACTCCGTCCCCTCACGCACCTCGCGCACATCATCCTTGAAACGCTTCAAGGCGTGAATGGTGCCGACATACACAATCACCTCATCACGCAACAGACGGATGTAATTGCTCTTCTGAATCAACCCATCCAGCACCATGCAACCGGCTACCAACCCCACCTTGGTGATGCGGAACACCTCGCGCACCTCGGCGCGTCCCAGGGTGACCTCCTTGAGGATTGGCGACAGCTTGCCTTCCATGGCGCTGGTGATGTCGTCCACCAGATCGTAGATCACCGAATAGAAACGCATGTCCGCCTGCTCGCGCTTGGTCAACTCCCGCGCCTTGGCATCGGCCCGCACGTTGAAACCCACCACCAACGCATGGGAAGCCACCGCCAGCATCACATCCGACTCGGTGATGCCGCCCACCGCGGTATGGATGATGTTGACGCGGATCTTGTCGTGGGTGATCTTGAGCAGCGCATCGGACACGGCTTCGAGGGAGCCCTGAACGTCGGCCTTGATCACCACCTTCACCTCGTCCATCTCGCCCTGCTTGATCTGATCGAACAGATCGTCGAGCTTGGTGGTGGAGATCTGCTTGGCCAGTTCCAGCTCCTTGTTCTTGCGCATGCGGAACGCCGCGATCTCCTTGGCGCGCCGCTCGTCCGGGACCGTGATCAGATCATCACCCGCCGACGGGACGCCCGACAGACCGATCACCTCGACCGGCGTGGCCGGCGGAGCCTCGGTCACCGGCAACCCCTTGTCGTTGAGCAGGCCACGGATCTTGCCCCACTCCGCGCCAACCACGAAGATATCGCCGACGCGCAACACGCCGTTGGCCACCAGACAGGTCGCCACCGCGCCACGCCCCTTGTCGAGCTTGGCCTCGATGATGAAACCACGGGCCTTTTTGCCGAAGTTGGCACGCAGATTGAGGACTTCGGCCTGGAGCAGGATCATCTCCTTCAAACTCTCGATGCCGATCCCGGCCTTGGCCGACACCTGCAAGAAGATCGTTTCGCCACCCCAAGCCTCGGGAATCAACCCCTGATCGGCCAACTGCTGCATCACCCGATCCGGATTGGCATTCGGACGGTCGATCTTGTTGATGGCCACGATGATCGGCACGTTGGCCGCCTTGGCGTGGTTGAGCGCCTCCAGGGTCTGGGGCATCACCCCGTCATCGGCAGCCACCACCAGCACCACGATATCGGTCACCTTGGCGCCACGGGCACGCATGGCCGTGAAGGCCGCATGACCCGGCGTATCCAGGAAGGTGATCATCGCGCCGTTTTCCATCAACACCTGATAGGCGCCGATGTGCTGCGTGATGCCACCGAACTCCCGCGCCGCGACATCGGTCTTGCGGATGGCGTCCAGAAGCGAGGTCTTGCCGTGATCCACGTGACCCATGATGGTCACCACCGGAGCCCGGATGGTGAGATCCTTGTCCAGATCGTTGCTGTCGGCCAACTCGGCCTCGATGGCCGCCCCCTCGGAGATGGTTTTCGGACGGTGCCCAAGTTCCTCCACCACCAGCACGGCGGTATCCTGGTCGAGCACCTGGTTGATGGTCACCATCATCCCCTGGGCCATGAGCCGTTTGATCACCTCGGAGGACTTGATCGCCATGCGGCTGGCCAACTCGCCCACCGTGATCACCTCGGGGATGATCACGTCGCGCAGCACCGGCTGCGGCGGCGGCATGTCGAAACGACCGCCGGCGCCACGACGGGCCATCGGCTTGTTCCCCATGGGGGTGGTCTTGCCACGCGTGGGGAGTTGCTTTTCCTGCGGCAGGGTGGGAACCGCGAGCTTCTTGCCACCCTTGCGCTTGCCCTTGCTCTTCAAGGTCTCGCGCGCGGCGGCCTCGCCAGCGGGAGGGGTTTCGGCCTCGACCGCGCGGCGTTCGTCGATGCGCCGCTTCTGCTCGCGCAATTCGGTGAGCTGCGTGAGCCGCTTGGCCACCAGGATTTCGGTCTTCTTGCGCGCCAGATCCTCGCGCTGGGCGCGGGTCAGATTCCGGTTCTCCTCGCGGGGCGTCACCGCCAGCTTGGGCTCCTCGACCACCATCTCCTCGGACGGGTCGGAGACCAGGGGCGGGGCGGGGGCGACCGGGGTGGCCGGACGCGGGGCCGTGGAACGGACCAACGTTTCACGGGTGCCGGGCCGGGCGGCGGGCGGCGTGGCGGACACATCCGGCTTGGACACGACAGGTTCGCGCGGACGGACGGCCTCGATGCGTACCGTGGCGGCCAGACCCGAGGGCCTGGTTTCGGATTTGACTTTGTCCGCGGCGGGCTTGACCACCAGACGGGATTCGGGAACCGCTTCGGGCTCGGGTTTCACCGGCGCGGGGGGCGGCTCGACGATCGGTTCAGCCGCCGCTGCCGCGGCCTGACGTTCGGCCTCCAGACGCCGCTCGGCCTCCTGGCGCTCACGGGCGCGGCGTTCGGCCTCCTGACGTTCGGCCTCCTGACGCCGCCGCTCCACCTCCAGACGCTCCTGCTCCGCCTTCTCGTGGGCCAACCGCTCCTGTTCCTGCTTCTCCTGGAACGATTGTCGCTCCGCCGGGGTCATCGGCGTCAGGATCTGATGCTTGCGATCCTTGCCCAAATCCGTCGCGGTCGCGACCGGAGACGACGCGCCCAGGCGCGATTTGTCCTTGAGTTGCGCCTCATCGCGGGCCGCGTCCAGGGCATCGGCCTCTTCGCCGGAACCCTTGACAAAGGTGCGCTTTTTGCGAACCTCCACCACCACGCTCTTGCTGCGGCCATGGGAGAAGTTCTGCTTGATGGAGCCTCCCTCCACCGTCTTGCGCAGCACAATGCGGCGCGGGGCCTTCAAGGTCAACCGCGAACCCTCGCCATCGCCATCGCCATCGTTGTCATTCAAGTCGCTCAACCGAACCTTCTCCACCAGTGCGATGCCCATCGGCATCGTCGTTTAAACGTCTCAACCCTCTTTTTGACGCGCTCGAGCGTGGGTGGGAACCCCCATCCCGCGGAGTCATCCAGCCTCTACGCGCGTAAAACTCCACCATCGGGCAGCATCCGCGCGAATCCGCGCGCCAACACCCGCATGCAGAACCGCGATCACCACCACCGTTCGACCCGACCACAAGGCCCCCAGTCGCTCGGTTCCGGGCACCCGGACAATCTCGACCTCACCGTGGGGGGCACCCAACGGTTCCAGCCGTTCGTGCAGCCCTTCGGCATCCTCGGCCATGAGGATCAACGGACGGGCTCCACGCCGAATCCACTCCTCGCACTCGCGCATCCCCACCCGACAACCACCGGTGCGTCGCGCCAGCCCGATTCCATCCAGCAGACGCCGCTCCAAGGCACCGGCCAGACGGGTCAACACGGCATCCACCTCGTCACGACCCATTTTATGCCGGGTCAAGAGCGCCGTCACCCGTTTTCGATCCGGCAGCACATGAATGCCCCGTCCAGGCAGGCAGGATGCCACATCCTCGACCAGACGACCGCCCGGATCCAGCACGAAGCGCAACAACTGCTCCTTGGGACGCCGATTGCGGGTGATCGCGCAGCGCCGCCAGGGGGAATCGTGCGCTTCCCGACCGATTGGACGGGATCCTTCCACACGCTCTCCGACACCATCGACCTGGGCCACCTCGGCCCGTCCGGTCCCGACCTTCGGACCCTCCGACGTGGTCCCGACCCGAGCCACCTCGGCCCGTCCGGTCCCAGCATTCGGACGCTCCCGGCTCTCTGTCCCAGCCGATCGGCGACGCGGCTTCTCCCGTTTCCGGGCCATGCTCCCGTTCCGATCCGCGCGACCCGAGGCAGTCACTTCACTCCTCGAACCAGCCAGCCAGCTCGCGCGCTTGCAGAATCACCCGTTCCACATCCTTGCGGCTCAGGCCATTGCTGATCATCTCCAAAAGCTCGTCCGTGGAGAGATCGGCCAGATCGTCCAACTGGGTGATCCCCTTTTCCGCGACGGCGATCACCATGGTATCGGTCAGGCCACGCAGTTGGGAGATGCGCGGATCGATCGACAGGGCGGCCTTGCGCTCCTCGTTCTCCAGCGCCGAGTGCAACAGTTGATCCCGTGCGCGGGTACGCAGTTCGCGGGCGATCTCCTCGTCGAAGCCGTCGATGCCGGCCAACTCCTCGAGGGGCACGTAGGCCACCTCCTCCAGGGTGGTGAACCCCTCCTGAACCAGCGAGGTGGCCACCTCCTCGTCGAGATCGAGCCGTTCCATGAACTCGCGGGCAATGGCCCCGAACTCCTCGACGCGGCTTTCCGCCTCTTCGCGCTCGGTGATGATGTCGATCTTCCAGCCGGTCAGCTCCGAGGCCAGGCGCACGTTCTGTCCGCGCCGCCCGATGGCCAGGGACAACTGGTCCTCGTCCACGATCACCTTGATGCGGGTCTCGTCCTCGTCCATCACCACCTTCATCACCTCGGCGGGGGCCAGGGCGTTGCAGACGAAGACCGCC
>JADGAY010000153.1 GCA_015231775.1 Magnetococcales bacterium
AGGTGCGGCAGATCCCCAAGCTGGCCAACATCTATCTGGCGCTGCACAGCTCCTTGAGCAACCGCTCCAATCAGGAGAAGGCGACACAGATGGGGGCCAATGCCTTCATTCCGAAGTTTCAGCCCAACAAGATCGCCGCCGCGATTCTCGAGCAGGTCGAGCAGGCATCTTAAACGTGTGATGGGTTGGTCCAGGGCTGGTAACCGGTTTGCCAAGTGTGGTGCGCGTCGCGCCCGCGTGGCACCGGCACGCCCGCGAACGTGACGAGGCCCCCAGGTGTCTGGCGCGTGGTCACGATTTTCCCAGGATCCCGAACTCCACCGGCAGTTTGACGTGAAAGAGGGTGAGATTCTCCTGCCGGATCCGTTCGAGGAAGGCGTCCAGCCTCTTCTCGTCGGCCATGAACAGCACCGCCACCGGTTGATCCCCCGCCAGTTCGAAGAATGACTCCTCATGCAGGGTGCCGTGTCGTCCGAAACCGGCGATGGAGCGGAATGCGGATCCGCCCGGCAATCCGAACGCCTTGGCCTGTTCCAGCAGCCATTCATGGAGCAGAATGCCGTGGTGACGTTGGTTTTCGTGTACGAAAAAGAGCAGGGTGATGCCGTGCATGGCTCGGTCCGTGAGGGTTTTAGGTTGTCAGAATCTTGAAGGTCCAGATGCCCAGCGCGGTCATGGTCAGGGATCCCAGCAGGTGAGCGCCTGCCGTGGCCATGGCCCAGCCAAGCTCCTGGTGCGCAAGCAGTCCCACCACCTCCGCGGAGAAGGTGGAAAAGGTGGTCAATCCCCCCAGAAATCCGGTGATCACGAACAGGCGCGCCTCTGGCGGCAGGCCGGAGTGGTGGGAAAAGAGGGCGATGGCCACCCCCACCAGGTAGCCCCCAAGGAGGTTGGCGGCCAGGGTTCCGAGGGGCACGGTGGGAAAGAGGGGATTGAGGAGCATGCCAAGCCACCAGCGCAACCAGGCGCCACAGGCGGCCCCCATGCCGACGGCAAGAATCGGGAGTGGTTCCAAGTTTCATGATCCTGTTGGTTGGCGTTGCATCGTGGCGGTGTGGCTCCGGTTCACCGCGAACGTTGGGTGAGGGGGGCTCCCCTTCATCACCCACGTTACGTTGGATCCCCCGTGCACCCCATGGCGCGGGCCAGGGGCTCCCAGAGCCGTTCCGCCCCCTCGAAATCGATGCTGTCCGCGGCATGCATCAGCTTTTCGAGCAGATCGAGGGCCTCGCCCTGGGGTGCGCAGGGACGTAACCGCTCGGCGATCTCCAGGGTCTGGAAGCCGTGGCTGCGAATCTCCTGGCCCAAGGCTTCCAGAAGGGCGCGACAGCGCTCCGGATCCGGCGTCGATCCCGACAGCCGTTCGGGGGGTGGCTGGACCCCGTGATGGGTCATTCGATCGATCGCCTCCGCCAGAACGGTCATCTCCCGCTCCAGTCGCGTCACCAACTCCGGCCACTGCACCCGCACCCGATTCTTGACCGAAATCTCCAGTTCCACCGCCGCGGCATGGAGCCTAGTGGCGGCCAGATTGCCGGCAATCCCCTTGATGGTGTGGATCATCGAGGAGGCCTTGGCCAGATCCGCCGGCAGATGGCTGGCCAACAGGGGTGGGAGCCGTCCGGGGGTATCCGCGTGATCGCGTCGGAACTCGGCGAGCAGTTTCATCAACAGTCGCTGATTGCCACTCACCCGCTCCAAGGCCTCCACGAGATCGATGCAGGCTGAATTGTCCTGGAACGCGCCCGCGGTGGCGGGCGCCTCATCCGACGTCGCGACCCGTTCGGCTCCGATCCGCGCGCGCGGGGGAATCCAACGCAACAAGGTGTCGAACAGTTCGGCGCGATGGATCGGCTTGGTGATGTGACCGTTCATGCCGGATGCCAGGCTCGCTTCCCGATCGGCCTCCATGGCGTGGGCGGTCATGGCCAGAATCGGCAGTTCGGCGAACCGCACATCCGAGCGGATCACCCGCGTGGCCGCATGCCCATCCATCTCCGGCATCTGGATATCCATGAGCACCAGGTCATAGGGGGTCTCGCCCACCTTTTGGACTGCCTCGCACCCGTTCCCGGCCACATCCACCTCGATGCCGACATGGCGCAGATTCTCCTCGGCCACCTGGCGGTTGATGGCATTGTCCTCGACCAGCAGGATCCGGGCACCGGTCAGTCTGGTCCGGAGTTCAGCCAGGCTGGGTCCGGTCTGGTCGCGCGACACGGTGACGACCGCCTCGTGTCCGCACAGTCGCAGGATGGCATCGTGGAGGCGCGCGCAGTTGATGGGCTTTTCCAGCAGGGCATCCTGGTCTTCTGGTCGGGAGGCGCGATGCTGGGTGCCATCCGGTTGGGGTGGAATCAGACGCAGGGTCTTGCAATCCGCATCGCGCAACGTCTGGCAGTTGCGCAGCAGTCGCGGCGTCTCGTCTTCGTTCTGGTCGGGGCGGGTCACGTCGATCACCGCCATACGGATCGGCTGGGCGGGTCGGGAGGTGAGTCGGGCGATCTCGACGGCCTGCCGGCCATCCACGACGACCTCGACACGCAGCGAGAAGAGTCGCAGCATCGCCTCCACCGCCTGGCGTTGCGGGTTGTCCGCGCCGATCAGGAGCACGCGCATGCCGTGCATCTCTTCGGGTAAGGCAAGGGGATCCGGTGACTGGGGGCTCTCCGTGGTGCCCAGGGTGACGGTAAACGAGAAGGTGCTCCCCTGTCCGGGAGCGCTCTCCAGCCAGATGCGCCCCTCCATCAATTCGACCAGGCGCTTGCAGATGGTCAGTCCGAGCCCGGTGCCGCCATGTTTGCGGGTGGTGGAGAGGTCGGCCTGGACAAAGGGTTGGAACAGTTGGGCGGAGCGTTCCTCGGGGATGCCGATGCCGGTATCCCGCACGAAGAAGCGCAGTTCGACGCGGGAGTCGGAATCGGTCGCGCGACGTTCCACCCCCAACTCAACCGATCCGCCGGAGGGGGTGAACTTGATGGCGTTGCCCACCAGATTCATCAGGATCTGTTCGATGCGCAGCGGATCCCCCAGGAGGGTGGTACGACACGCGCCGGCCACGGAGAGGATCAGGGCAACCCCCTTTTCGGCGGCTTGCAGACGGAACAGATCGGTGATCCGGTCAAAGATGTCGTGCATCTGGAAGGGGATGATCTCCAGATGGAGATGGCCGGAGTCGATTTTGGCAAAGTCGAGCAGATCGTTGATGATGCGCAGCAAGGATTGGGATGAGGTGTTGATTTTGTAGAGATAATCCCTGGTTTTGAGGGGGATCTCACCCTTGAGCGCCAGTTCCGTCAGACCGATGATGGCGTTCATCGGGGTGCGGATTTCGTGGCTCATGTTGGCGAAGAAGTCGGATTTGGCGCGGTTGGCCTTCTCGGCGATGTTCTTGGCCTCGATCAGCGCGGAGACGGATTGCCGCACGATCTTCAAGGTGAGATAGCGCAGGGGGAAGAAGACCAGCCAGGCCAGACCCAAACCCCCGAGCAGGGTGAAGAGAAAGGGCAGCAGCAGCGGTCGCAGGGAGAGGGTGATCTCCACCCGTCCCACCGGATCGCCAAAATCGTACAGGGTGCCCGCGCGGGTCAGATGGGGCCACGGGAGGGGCTCTTCGAAAACGCCGACCTCGAGTTCCCGGTTGGGTGCGATGTGCACCACCCGTACCGCGGTGCCGGGTTCGTGGATGTCTTGCAGCAACGCCTGCATGCGAATGCCGGCCACGCTCCAACCCTTTGGTTGGATGCTGATGAATTTATTCAAGAAAAGCGTGTGGATACGCAGTTCCGTGGAGAGGTGTTTGTCGATGTTGTCCCAGGCCACGAAGAGGTGAAGGGCGATGGGCAAGAGAATGGCGGCGACCGCCACGAGAGCGGTGGTACGGGTGGTGAACCTCAGCAGGGGGATGGTAGGGTTCACGTGAACGATCAGGGCATGGGGTGCGTGGTGGAGAGTCCCAGGGCGTGCATCCGCGTCCGTCCCGTATCGGTACCGAGAAAGGCGATCAATCCGGCGAGTTGTGGCATGGTCTCCTGGCGCGTGACGAAATAGAGGGGTTTGAAGGGGGCGTAACGGTTCTGTTCCAGGGCGGCGACGGTCGGTTCCACGCCGTCGAGGGTCAACCCCTTGAGCGGGCGCTTTTCAGCGATGATCAAGGTCATGGCCACGCTGCCCATGGCGCCGGGCACCTTTTCCACCATCTCCACCAGATCCAGATCCGAATCGGCCATGGCCGAGCCGGGTTGGCGGCGTTGGTGGGCGGATTTCACGGCTTCGTGCATCTTCGGGGAGAGGGATTGCAGGAGCGTGGTATCCGCGTCCTGAAGCGGTCGCAGGATGATGCGCGCCTTGGAGCCGTCCGGCCAGGTGGTCTGGCGTCCGGCGTAGAGATCGGCGGCCTGAACGAGGGTGATGGCGGAGAGGGCGGAATCGCGTTGGACCACGAAGGCAAAGGGGGAGCGACCGATCCAGGTTTGCACGAGCCCCTTGTCCGCCTCCTCCTTCTTGAGGGGGCGACCGGTGAGGGCCAGGTCGAGCTGATCGGTGGTCAGAGCCTTGATGGAGCCGCTGCTGCCCATGGGGGGGGTGATGAAGCGCAGTTCCAGCTCCGGATGCTCCTTTTGGTGGATTTCGGCGAGTTGCCGGACCGTGGAGATGACCGCTCCGGTGCCACTGACCCGCAAGGGGGCGGCCTGAGGGATGGATGCGGATCCGAGCATCAGGATCGCCACGACCCATGAGCACCATTTGGTCTGGGCGTGCATGGGCGGACACCTCCGGTTCAAGTCAGGAATGATACCGTTCATCGGGTTTCCCTATCGGTTCGGGGAGGAGTCAGAATAGCAAAATGGCGGGCCTGTCGAAAAGAAAAACTTGAATCCGCTCCGCACGGCTGTCGGGTGGGGAAGAATTCCGGTCGATCGGTCTGTTTTGCTTGCAATCCGTGACTCGGAGCGGGTACACTGTGCGGGTTTTAACCTTTTTCCCATTTCTCACGCGACCTCGCCGGCGGTCCCGGCTCCCCACGAGATGGGGGTGTGGATCTCCTTGCCAACCGGTTGTCGCGGCGGACCAAGCCGAACCTTAAACCGAACAAAGAGGACAAAGAACCATCATGGCAACATTTTCGATTCGTGAACTCCTGGACGCGGGCTTCCATTTCGGTCACCAGACCAAACGCTGGAATCCCAAAATGGGCCGCTACATCCACTCGGCCCGCAATGGCGTTCACATCATCAATCTGCAAAAGACCATCTACATGCTGCGCGATGCCTGTCGTTTCGTCACCGAGCGGGCGGGCGGTGGCGGCGTGGTGCTGTTCGTGGGCACCAAGCGTCAGGTGGTGGATCTGGTGGCCGAGGAGGCCAAGCGGACCGGGCAGTTCTTTGTCAACCACCGTTGGCTGGGCGGCACGCTCACCAACTGGAAGACCATCCAGGAGTCGATCCGCCGCTTGAAGGATATCGAGAAGATGCGCGAGGACGGCTCCATGCAGTATCTCCCGAAAAAGGAGGTTCTGCACCTGGATCGCCAGCGCGAAAAGATGGAGCGCTCCCTGGGCGGCATCAAGGATATGAGCCGTCTGCCGGATCTGATCATCGTCGTCGATGTCAACAAGGAGTCGATCGCGGTGGCCGAGGCCAACAAACTGAACATCCCGGTGGTGGCCCTGGTCGATTCCAACTGCGATCCGGACCACATCGACTGGGTGGTGCCCGGCAACGACGACGCCATCCGCTCCTTGAAGCTCTTCTTGAACAAGATGGGCGATGCCATTCTCGAAGGGCGCCGTCCGGAGGTGACCGAGGCCATGTTCGATTCCCGCAAGGATGCCCCGGTGCCGCTGGAGAATGCCGCCGACACGGTGGTTTCGACGGAATCTTGAGCAAAATCAGACTTTCGATACGATAAGGAATTCAGGAAATGTCCGCTGTCAGTGCAAATTTGGTGAAAGAGCTCCGCGAGAAGACCGGAGCTGGCATGATGGATTGCAAAAAGGCGCTCACCGAGACCAATGGTGACCTCGAAGCCGCCGTGGATTGGTTGCGCAAGAAGGGGATCGCCTCGGCTTCGAAGAAGTCGGGCCGCGTGGCCGCCGAGGGCAAGGTGGCGGTGGCTGCCGAGGGGCGTCGTGGTCTGCTGTTGGAGGTCAACTCCGAGACCGACTTCGCGGCCAAGAACGAGCGGTTCATGAACTTCATCCAGACCACGGTTCAGGCCGGTCTGGAGGGGAAGGTGACCGACATCGAGTCCATGGCCGCCCTGCCGTATCCGGGCGCCGGCCACAGCGTGGCCGACGAGTTGACCGCCATGATCGCCGGGATCGGCGAGAACATGAACCTGCGTCGCGTGGCCGCATTGGAAGCGGCCCAGGGCGTGGTGGTCGGCTATCTGCACATGGGCGGCAAGATCGGCACGCTGGTGTCGTTGGAGTCCGCCGCCTCGGATCAGGATGCCCTGCGCGAGCTGGGCAAGAAGATCGCCATGCATGTGGCCGCCTCGACGCCGTTGTATCTGAACCGGGAAGCCGTGCCGGGCGGGGATCTGGATCGGGAGCGCGATGTGCTGGCCGACCAGGCGCGCGCCTCGGGCAAGCCGGAGAGCATCATCGAGAAGATGGTGCAGGGGCGTCTCTCCAAGTTCTACGGCGAGACCTGCCTGGTGGAGCAGCCGTTCGTGATGGATCCGGATCAGACCGTGCAGGCGGTGGTGGATGCCGCGGCCAAGAGCCTGGGCGCGCCGATCCGCGTGGCCGGCTTCTTCCGTTTCATGATGGGCGAGGGTTTGCAGAAGCGTGAAGACGATTTTGCCGCCGAAGTGGCCAAGCAGATCGGCCAGTAAGGGGCATCGCGTCGTTCGTTGACGTGCCGTGGGCGGGGGTTCGGGCTTTTTGGCCCGGACCCCCGCCCACGAAATTGAGCAAGCAATGGGGGCAACCCCGAGTTCCTTGGCCCTGGCCCACCCGGATGGGTGGTGCGTGGTCCAGGGAACCATCCGTCATCGCAATCATGGAGTGACCCTGGCGTGGCGAAGCGGCGCATCCTGCTGAAATTGTCCGGCGAG
>JADGAY010000154.1 GCA_015231775.1 Magnetococcales bacterium
TCTCCACGGCCACCAAGGCGTTGCAGGATCAGATCATGGACAAGGATCTGGCTCTGGTGCGGCGCGCCACGGAGCGTGAATTCACGGCCACGGCCCTTAAAGGAAGGGCCAATTATCTCTGTCTGTATCGCTGGAAGGGGTTTCGCTCTGGGGGGTTGGCGGTGCCCGAGCGGGAACGGGCGTGGGTGGTACGTCTCGAGAACTGGGCGCGGGAGACCGAAACCGGCGAGAAGGACGAACTGCGGGACATGCCGGAGAGTTTGGGGTTGTGGCAGGGGGTGCATGCGGGCGGGGATTTCTGCATGGGCCGCAAGTGCGAGGATTATCAAGGCTGTTTCTTGAATCGGGCGCGGGAGCGGGCCAGGTCGGTGGATCTGGTGGTGGTGAACCATCACCTCTTTTTTGCCGATCTGGCGGTCAAGGAGGGTGGGTTCGGGGAGATCCTGCCGGAGTACGATGCCCTGGTGTTCGATGAGGCGCACCGCATTCCGGAAGTGGCCACCCGCTTTTTCGCCATCGAGGTGAGCAACTACAAGCTGCGTGACGTGACCCGCGACACCCGCCGCGAGTTCGAGGAGGTGGGCGGCGGCGATGACGCGGTGTTGGCGGCGTTGGTCGGCATGGAGGAGGCCACCTTCCGTTTGCGCAACGCCTTCCCCTTCGACGATCAGCGCGCCGCGCTCACCCCCGAGGATCTGCAAGGGGAGGCCGGGCAGGCGCTCTATCAGGTCGAATGGGCGGTGCATGGGCTGCGGGACGCCCTGGAACCCCATCGACCCCGTTCCACGGCCATGGCCAATTGTGGACGGCGTGTCGAGGAGATGCTCGATGCGATCAAGACGATCCGCGCCCTGGACGATCCGGCGCGGGTTTACTGGTACGAGACCCGCAACCGGGGGGTCTTTCTCTCCGCGGCCCCCCTCGAAACCGGGCCGATCATGAACGCCTTGCTCTTTCCCCGCGTCAAGACGGCGGTGTTCACCTCCGCGACCCTGACCTCGGGACCGGGGGAGCAGGGGTTTGCCTTCTTCATGGAGCAGCTCGGCCTGATGAACAGCGGGGTCGAGACCTGCCGTCTGCCGCCGGTGTTCGACTACCCCAATCGCACCCTGCTCTACCTGCCGCGCCATCTCCCGGATCCGGTGGATGTGGAGTACGCCAGTGCCGTGGTCGAGGAGTTGATCGCCCTGTTGCAGGTGAGTTCCGGACGGGCGCTCTGTCTGTTCACCAGCTTCCGCATGCTGGAGCTGGCCCGGACCGGACTGGAGGGACGGATTCCCTACCGTCTGCTGGCCCAGGGCGAGGCGGCCAAGGGGTCGCTGCTGGATACCTTCAAGAAGGAGACCTCCTCGGTGCTGCTCGGGGTGTCGAGCTTCTGGGAGGGGGTGGACGCCCCCGGCGAAACCCTCTCCCTGGTGGTGGTGGACCGCTTGCCCTTCGCCTCTCCCGGCGAACCGATGGTGGCGGCCCGGCAACGCTGGCTGGAAACCAACGGTCGCAACGCTTTTCGGGAACTTTCCCTGCCTCAGGCGATTCTGACGTTGAAACAGGGGCTGGGTCGCCTGCTGCGCACCAGTGCCGATCGGGGGGTGATGGTGGTGCTTGATCGCCGTCTGACTGGCAAGTGGTATGGACGATTATTTCTGGAGAGCCTGCCGGCGGCTCCCGTGACCCACGATCTGGAGGCGGTGCGCCGCTTTTTTGCATGAAGATTCTGGCAATGGATAGCTGTTTCCCCCGCGGTGGCGTGGGGCTGCTCGAGGCGGGTCGGGTGGTGGGCAAGGTGGGGTTCGAGGGGCCGGAAGGGCATGTGGCGCTGTTGCCGCGCGCCCTCGAAGCGGAGATGGGGCGGGTCGGTTGGCGGATGGGCGATCTGGAGCGGATCGCCGTGACGTTGGGACCGGGGAGTTTCTCCGGGGCCCGCATCGCCCTGGGGGTGGCCAAGGGGATGGCGGCGGCGCTTCGGGTGCCGGTGGCCGGTTTTTCCACCTTGGAGGTGGTGGCGGCAGGGGCGAATTGTTCGGGTTGGGTGGCGGCAATGCTCGACGCGCGGCGGGGAGAGGTGTATGCTGCGCTTTATGAAATTCAGGAGCAAACCGCCCCCCGGTTGCGCTCGGAGTTGCTGGTGTGCGATCCGGAGACCCTTTCCGCGCGCCTGCGGGCGTGGAATCAGGGGTGTGGCGGAGCGCTGCATCTGACCGGCAACGCCCTGGAGTTGCATGGAGAGACGTGGCAACCCCTGGAGGCGGAAGGGATCTCCATGCTCCCGCGTGCAAGCTGGCCTTTGGATGTGGGGCGTCTGGCTGAAATGGGGGCTTCTCTCCCATCCGAGGCCCTCGGGATGGTCGAATCCCTGGAGCCGGTCTACGTGCGCAAGGCCGATGCCAAGGAGCCTACCCGTTGACCCGTTTCGCAATCGATGGGTTTGGTCTGACGGAGATGGCGGCCATCCATCTGCCCGCCGTGGCGGCGCTCGAAGGGGAGATCGCCACCGCGCCCTGGAGCGCGGGGATGCTCGCCGAGGAGTTGTCCCTGGATGGGTGGCGGATGGTGCTGCTCGCTCCCGATCGGACGGTGGTCGGCTACGGGGTGGGGCGTTGGCTGCATGAAGAGTTGCATCTGTTGATCCTCGGCGTGGCCCCGGAGTTCCGGCGGCGCGGGTTGGGTCGCGGGCTGGTCGCGGCCCTGCTTGACGAGGCGCGGTCGCGAACCGGTTCGGAGGTGTTGCTGGAGGTGCGGGCCTCGAATCTTCCGGCCCGTCAGCTTTACGAGAGCCTTGGATTCGCGCGGATCGGGCTGCGGCGCGGTTATTACCGTCAGGGTCCGTTCGGCCCCGAGGATGCGCTGGTGATGGCCTGTTGCGGTGCGAGATAAAATACGGTATTACCTTGGAAAAATTAATTCTTGCTTGACAAATTTCAGATTATGGGCAACGCTTGAGGCCGTACCGGGAGTACTCTTCCCAGAACCCGAGAACTACTAAACGAGGGGAACCGCCATGCTTGTCGAAGACGTCATGACCCGCAATCTGCGTACCGCCAAAAAAACCGACTCCGTCCGCTCGGTCGCCGTCATTCTCTGCACCAACAAGATCAGCGGCCTGCCGGTGGTCGAGGATGACAAACTGGTGGGGATCATCTCCGAAAAGGATATCCTGAACGGTCTTCTGCCTGGCTATCGCACCTTTTTGCACGATCCGCTCAAACAGCGGGATTTCGAGTCCATGGAGGAGTCCTATGAAGAGATCCTCTCCAAGAAGGTCGAGGATCTCATGACCGCGCGGGTCTTCTCCGTGTCGCCCAAGGATCCCATCCTCATGGCCGCCTCCCAGATGGATCTCCACCGCTTCCGCCGCATCCCGGTGGTCGAGGAGGGGGATCGTCTGGTGGGCATCGTCAGCCTGGGCGATATCCACAAGGCGATCTTCAAACGCGAACTCAATCTGTAGCGTTTGGCGCAACCGCCGGTCGGCCATCCTGATCCCTGGCGGTGGCCATGGCCGGTAGCCCATGTTCAGGATCGCGGGCAGAGGCGCAAGAATGGTCGTGCGTACCGGACTCTTCCGGTGCGCGCGGCAGGTCCGGTCGCTCTCCCTCGACCGGCTGGAGCCGTACTTTGAAAAGGAGTTCTGGTTAAAGATGCAGCGTATCGTCTTGCTCGCCGGACCGTCGTGTGTCGGCAAGGCTCCCCTGATCCGTGGCATGCGGATGTTCTATCCCGAGTTGATGGGGCGGTTCAAACAACTGGTGCTCTTCAACGATCGTCCTCCGCGTCCCGGCGAGGAGGAGGGGGTTGATTGCTTTTTCCGCCCGCGCGGCGAGATCGAAGCCTTGCGCGGCAAGGACGGCTACATCGTCGCCGACGTGCGCGGCGAGTTGCAGGCACTCGAAATCGCCCAGGTGCAACGGATCTTCGATGCCGGCCAGACCCCCTTCTTCGAGGGCAACCCCTTTCTGCCGGCCCGTCTGCGCGAGGTGGGATTGCTGGGTCAATTCCCGGCGGTCTCGGTGTTCCTCTCCCCGCTCTCCAGGGATGAAATCCTCTATCTCAAATCCCTGCCACTGGGCGTGGATCTGAACAAATTCATCTCCGAGGTGCAGCGCCGCAAGCTGTTGCATCGCGCCGCCCGCCAAAAGATGCATCTGTCGCTGCGCGACCTCGAGGAGATCGAAAAACGGTGCGCCAGCGCCCTCACCGACATGCGCGAGGCGTGGAAGTTCGATCATGTGATCGCCCTGCACGACGGCGAGGGGAACGACAACTGGGATGCCTGTTACTACCCGATCGGCTCGGCCCGCAAGGCGATGCTGGCCTTTGCCTCGGTGTTGCGCGGCGAGGATCCGGTAGAGGGCATGGATGATCCGTGGAGCGAGGATCTGCTCGCTTGATGGTGGGAATGGCGACTGGCAAGGGACTCGGGGACAATGGGCAAGGAGATCGAACGCCGTTTTCTGGTCAAGGGTGACGGCTGGCGCGGCCTGGGCGAAGGGGTGGATTTCAAACAGGGGTTTTTGTCCACGGTCAAGGAGCGGGTGGTGCGGGTGCGCATCGCCGGGCAGAAGGCCACGCTGACCCTCAAGGGGGTCTCCGAGGGGTACTCCCGTCTGGAGTTCGAATACCCCATCCCCAGGGAGGAGGCCCAGTCGATCCTCGATAACCTCTGCGAGCGTCCCTGGATCGAAAAGACCCGCCATCGCATCCCGATCGGGGATGTGGTGTGGGAGGTCGATGAGTTTCGCGGGGCCAACCAGGGGTTGATCATGGCCGAGGTGGAGCTTCAAGACGAGAACCAGGCGGTCGATCTGCCCGACTGGATCGGTCGGGAGGTCTCCACCGATACGCGCTTTTTCAATGCCAATCTGGTGCATACTCCGTTTTCGCTCTGGGGCGGCCCCGACATGTTCGATTGACCCGTTGAATCGAGGGTGGTGGCATGGCTGTATATGCCATTGGTGATGTGCATGGGTGTCTGCCGCAGCTTTTGACCCTGCTCGAGGCGGTCGGTTTCCGCCCCGGTCGGGATCGTCTGCTCTTTGTTGGCGATATCATCAGTCGCGGTCCGGATTCGTTGGGCACCATCCGGTTTGTCCGCGATCAGGGGGAGCGCGCCGTTGCCCTGATGGGCAACCACGAGTTGCGCGCCATCAACGCTCTCCTCGGTTTTCCGGAGAAGGGTTTCTCCAAACATCTCGGATTCTTGACCACCTGTCCGGAACGGGACGAGATCCTGGCCTGGATGCGGCAACGCCCGTTCGTGCATCACGAACCGGAGCTGAAGCTGCGCCTGGTGCATGCCGGGTTCTGGTCCGGCTGGAGCCTGGACCAGGCGATGGCCTACGCCCGTCGCTTAAGCGCCATCCTTCACGACGAGCCCACCTTGCGCCGGTTTCTGGCCCGTTCTCCGGCCAATCTGCCCGACTCTGAATCCCCCTCGATGGACGAAACCGCCCGGTTGCACTTTGCCATGGCGATCATGACCAGGCTGCGGATCTGTCAGCCCGATGGCCGGGTGGTGTGGGCGATTCCGGGTGCCACGGGCGGTGCGGCCTTCAAGCTGGAACCGGACTCGCCCTATCTTCCCTGGCATGCCCTGCTCGACTGGCCGGTGGAGGAGCGGATCGTCTACGGCCATTGGGCGATCGCGGGGTTGAGTCGCAACGGACGTTTCATCGGCCTGGATTCCGGCTGCGTCTACGGCGGAAAACTCACCGCCATGCGGGTCGATCACCCGGATCTGCCGATCACCCAGGTTTCCTGTCCCGCCTACGTCAAGCCGGAGTGACCGGCGGTGATCGTTCTGCCTCCGCCTCGGTGGCCCACTCCTCCGCCAGGGCCGCCTCCGATGCCGACGCATAGACCAGCCACCCCTCCCGGACCAACGTTTCCGCATTGGCCAGAAATGACTCCGGCAATACTTGCGGATTGGGGCTATCGACGCGCATACTCCCGGTACCGTCGGTGCTGGCCTTGAACTCCAGTATCAATCCGGTTGGACGGTGAATGGCGCGACGTTCCCGAGGCAGGGCGATCCAGTCGTTTTCCAAGAGCGTATCCTTATCAATTCCAATCATGGGTGGGGTGTGGACGATGGAGGCGTTGGACGCGATGCAATCCCTCAAGAGAGCGGTTGCCGGCATCGATTTTTTTCGTGATTTCACCGATGCCGAAATGGCCCATGTCTATCATAACGGTCATTTCAAGATCTGCAAGGCTGGCGAGACGATCATCCTCGAGGGGAACGTGGATCGCACCATGTTCGTGCTGATCACCGGTGGGGCCAAGGTGACCCGCCGGTTCGTGCCGGAGAAGAATTTGGCCCTGTTGCGACCCGGCACGATCTTCGGCGAGATCGAATTCGTCTCCCGTCAGGTGCGCTCCACCAGCGTCATCGCCCTGGAGGAGTCCCTGGTCTTTCAGCTCGAGGAGAAACACTACTCCGATCTCCCGCCGGAGATTCTGGTCAAGATCCAGCAACAGGCGGTGAAGCTGCTGTTGGAACGGCTCGAGACCATCAAGCTGGCCACCGGGTATGATGGTTGAATTCAGCCTCTCCCCGCCGCCACCGCCTGGCCGAGTGAAATGCCGTTGTCATTGGGTGGGATGCGGCCATGGGTGCGTGGGATCAGCCCCGCCTCGTCCAGCATGGGGATCAGCCAGTCGTTCAACAGCCGGTTCATGAACACCCCGCCGCTTAAATAGATCGTCTTCTCCCCGGTTATCGCCGCGCCATGCCGCGCCATGCGACAGGCCGCCCCGGCCACGGCCCGGTGCAGACCCAGGGCGAGTCGGGCCGGGGAATGGCCCTGGCTCAAGGCCCGGACTCCCCATTCGAAACTCTCCTCCCAGTGGATCAGAAGCAGGCCGTCCGGTTGTTCTTCGCTGCGATACGGCGCGGCTTCCGCCTCTTCGCCACAGGTGCGCGCCAGGGACTCCAGGCGAATCGCGGCCTGTCCCTCGTGGGTGATCCGCTCGGGGGCCACCCCGAGCAGCGCGGCAAAGGCATCGAAAAGCCGTCCGGCGGCGTGCGAGAGGGGGGCGTTGA
>JADGAY010000155.1 GCA_015231775.1 Magnetococcales bacterium
CGCAGCTCGGACGGGATGTGATTCCTTGATCAATCGACAACCTGGATGCCGGCTCGGAAATCCGGGGACACCATAAATCCGGGAAATCCGGGGGCCCATACCTATTTTAGGCAAATATGCCAGGAAATTCGGGCGCAGCATATTCAAATCGAAATCTGGAAATCCGATTATATTTATAGTAATAATATTAACTATTTTTATATAAATAGCTTTTATAGTAAAAATAATAGGTATAGAATCTCCGGATTTTGTGCCAGATTTCCCAGATTTGGGTTACAATCCCCAATTTTTCACCATCATTTTTGCACTGTTGTGCTATGCTTGGTACATCGTCAATTCACGACAGGAGACCCGTCATGGCCACCGTCACCTTCGATACGCTGGAGCTTGTTGATCGTCTCAAGGCGGTAGGGTTCCAGGCTGCACAGGCCGAAGAGGTCATTTACGTCATCGCCAAGGCGCAGGACGAGTTGGTGACGAAGCGTGATCTGCAAATCGAGTTGGCCCCGCTCAAGTGGGGCATGGCCATCACCGTGGGGGGCATCGTCACGATCATCCTCAAGACCTTCTTTCCGCACTGAGCACAGCCTTTCACAAGCGCAGCGAAAAACCACCTCACGCCGTTGCCAACCACACCCCGTTCAACTTCCGCGCTCAAATCCGGGTAAATCCGGGGGCATATATGGACCCCTTCCGAACGAAATCCGAGGACAGTATATCCATTTCCTTTATCGGAAATCCGGGGACACCCTCCCTCCAAATCCGGGGACAGTATATCCATTTCCTTTCCCTTAAATCCGGGGACAGTATATCCATTTCCTTTCCAAATCCCCCTTAAATCCGGGGACAGTATATCCATTTCCCTTAAATCCGGGGACAGTATATCCATTTCCTTTCCAAATCCGGGGTCACCCTTCCCATTTCGCACCAACCGCTGAAACAGTGATCGAGCATGGGGTGGGTGTGTCTGGTATTATCGAATCAAAGCGAAAAATTGATTTTGTGAGCCCCTCCGCGATCGCGGGATCGGGGGGTGTTCAAACGGGGGGGATCCCATTGAGATGAACGCGGGGTAGGGGGGTTACGAATACCGCACCAGGCGGAAGCCGAGGTCGTCATGCGCCATGCCGGACTCCACACGTTGACGGCGGGCGGTGCGGCACTCTTTGGCCAGACAGGCGAAGCCGCTGCCGCGTACCACGCGCGCTTCGTCCACCACCCCTGGTTGCGTGTTGCCGGCATTCGCGCGACTGGCGGCGAAGTCGGTCTGGAACCGGTCTTCGGTCCACTCGCGCACATTGCCCGCCATGTCGTACAACCCCCAATCGTTGGGCTTTTTCTCGCCCACCGGGCGGGACTGGCCGCCGGAGTTGCTCTTCAACCAGGCGTAATCGGTCATGCTCCAGTGGTCTTCGTCCCCGGAGATGAACGGGGCCGATTGGCTGGCGCGGGCCGCGAACTCCCATTCGATCTCCGTGGGCAGGCGCACGTTCAGGTGCTCGCCCAACAGGCGATTGAACTGGCGCAGGAACTTCTGCACGTCGTTCCATGACACCCGCGTCACCGGATGGTTGATCTTGCTCTCCCGGTACTGACCAGGTGGATAATCCCCCATCACCCGATGCCAGCGGCCCCAGGTCATCAGGTACTTGCTGATCCAGAACCCCTCGATGCGCACCTCCCGTTGCGGCAACTCCTCGGGGCGGCGGCCCGCCTCGTTGGGCGGGGAGCCGATCCGGGCGATGCCGCCCGGCAACCAGAGAAACTCCATGCGCAACAGCGGATCGATCCACAGGGCGCCGCGTTTGCGAGGCGCCGCCGGGGGCTGAGGCGCGGCAGCGGGCGTGGCGGTGGAGGCGGGGGGCGCGGCGGTCACGGGTGAGGGTGAGGCCTCGGCCACCACCTCACGGGCCCGGGTGGAGAGTTCCGCCGCTCCATCGGGTCCACCCGTGGTGTGGGTCACATCCCCGCGGGTGGGATGGAGCACCTCGCTCTTGCGGGCTTGCAGTTCGTCGGGATCGACCTGGGTGGCAAAATCGTTCATCGAGGCGATGAAACTGCGCCAACTGCTTTTTTTGCGGGCACACCCATTCTCGGCGCTCCCCATCATGCCGGGTTCCGGCGGACGGAGCGTGGTGACGCCATCGGCGGCGGGGGCGGCATCGCCGGAACTCCCATCCCCGAGGAGTTTCAGCCGCCACTCCCGCACCGTTTGCGGGCGCTCCTTCTCCAGAACCATCAACGCCCAGTCGATGGCCTGGAGAAAGGGGGTCGAATAACGCTCCTTGCCGATCTCGGTCGCCGGGACGAGGGGGTCGGCTTCGCAGCGCAGACGGGCCGAGATGCGTTTGGAGGCATCGATGGGCTTGTCCCCGGCGATGCAGCGGTACAGCACACCACCCATGGCGTAGATGTCGGACCAGGGGCCCTGGCGATCCCCGGAGGAGTCGTACTGCTCGAATGGCGAATAGCCGAGACTCAGCAGGCTGGTCATCTGATCCCCCTGTCCGGCCACGGCCTGACGCGCGGAGCCGAAATCGAGGATCACCGGCGTGCCGTCGGCACGGATCAGGATGTTGGGTGGCTTGAGATCGCGATGGATGAAGGCGGATTTATGCAACAGCTCCAGGCCGTCGAGAAGCGGCGGGAGGATCCGTTTGATGGTGGGTTCGGGGAGGACCTTGCGTCGTTTGAGGATCGCGTCCAGTCCCTCGCCCTCGACGTACTCCATCACCATGTAGGCGGTGTTGGCGTTGCGAAAGAAGCTCACCACCCGCACGATGCTGGGATGGCGAAAACGGGCGACGATCTGCGCCTCCTTGAGGAAGCTGTCCAGACCCCAGTCAAAGGTTTTTTTGTCTTCCGGGGAGTTGGGCAGTACCTGACTCCCCTGGCGCCGCGAGGCGAAGGCGGTGGGGAGATACTCCTTGATGGCCACCATCTGGTTCTGATTGGTGTCCCGGCCCAGATAGGTGATCCCGAAGCCGCCCTTGCCCAACACCTGGATGATCTCGAACCAGAGCAGTTTCGAACCAGGGGGCAATGCACTGCTGAAAGGTTCCGAATTCATGAGACCCAGCCGGAAAGTGCGGATTCTTGGGGAATGAACATGAACACCGTGGTCCTGACAAGCACGAACTGACAAGATGGGGGGATAACCCCCCTCATCCCCCGACCGCAACCCTCCCTGACAGGGGTTTCACGGTGGAAGCCGGATTCCAGAAGCGTCAGCCTGGTCGCGACAGCGTGGACAGACGGGCACGCAGGGCCCCGATCTGATCCTCCAGATGATCGTCCGGGAGCCCCTCTTCCTCGGCATCCAGTCTCTGAACTTTAGTCCGTTCCACCTCTGGGCGCAATGGAGATTGCAAACCCGCGGCCCCAGTGACGATTTCCACGGGCAGGTCATGCTCCGCGCGCCCGATCAGGCGCACCGACCCCCCGTGCTCACCCCCCTCATCCCGGTGCCAGACGCTCTCTTCCAGTTCCTCGACCGTCTCTTCCAGCTCCCAGGGACGGGGGCGACGCCGGGTCATGCCCACCACCATCTCCCGACCGTTGCGGATCCAGCCGACGACATGATCCATGCCATCCCGGAACATCGAGGTGATGCCCGCCGCCAGGACCACCCCGCCTTCCAGCAGGCGCACCCCGAACGGATGCTCCCCGGCGCTGGCGGCCAGCGCGGTGGTGCGTCGCTTCTGGGTCTCCCGCGCCACCTGTTGGGCCCGCTGTTCGATGCGCGCCCCCTCCTGGCGCACCTCATTCAAACGCACCCGCTGTCGGGGTTCGATCTTCTGGTTGTCCAGAATCGAGCGACGTCCGGACCGTTCGACGATGCGTTCGGCGGGAAGTCGCTCGTTGGAGGCGAGGCGGAAACCGGGTTTGCGTTTGTTCAGATTCATGGTCACTTATCCGTTGTTTCTTGCCGTCGATCCTTGGCCGAGCCCCTTGGCCGTCGTTTTTAGGAAAAGTCGCTTGACGTCACCACCAATTCGGTTTACCACTACAAACAAGGCGATTCAGGAATGTTTTAGCATCTTGAATCGTGTGAAATTCTCCCCAGGGTTTCACGTCAACCCCTGGTTCCCAGTCAAGTCAGGAAGACACGGAGGTCTGCATGCTCCCATCCGCCCCCCACAGCCCCTCTCATCCCGAACTCGGTCATCTCACCCCGGACGAGGCCCATGAACGGGTCCAACAACCTGAAACCCTGTTCATCGACATCCGTTCCGAGGTGGAGCATTTCTTTGTTGGCAGCCCGAAGGGGGTGATCAACATTCCCTGGCAGGATGCCCCGGATTTCGAACTCAATCCGGATTTCGTTCCCGACGTGCTGCGCGTCGCCAAATCCAAGGAGCGCCCCATTGTTCTGATCTGTCGCTCCGGCCACCGCTCCATCGATGCCGGCAACTGCCTGCTGAAAGAGGGGTTCCACTCGGTTTATCACGTCCTCGAGGGGTTCGAGGGGGACCGGGATGAGCAGCACCACCGTTCCAGCGTCAATGGCTGGCGTTTTCGCGGGCTTCCCTGGGTGCAGTGCTGAACCCCGCCGCCTGGCGTGATCCGGATCCCGCCGTGGGGCGTGGATCCGGGTCGCGTCAGCCGTTCAGGGAGCGCTGCGCGATCCCCAGCATCTCAGGCACCAGATAGATCAGAAAGCCGATCACCGACAACACCACCAGCAGCACCACACCCCCAACCACGTTCACGGTGAGATCGCCAAAGCCGTCGGAACGGTTGCGCATGGCGGCGATATCCCGCATCGACACCACCCCCACGAAGCGTGGTCCGTTGAACACCACCAGATGGCGGATGCGGTGTTCCTTCATCAGATCCAGGCTGTGCTTGCAGGTGGCGTCGAACTCCACCCGCACCAGATTGCGGGTCATCACCTCATGGATCGGCGTTTGGGCGGGATCGCGTCGTTTCCCGACCACCCGCACCAGCAGATCCCGTTCGGTGAAATAGCCGACCACGCTACCCCCTTCCATCACCACCAGGGAGCCAACCCCGCGATTGACCATGATCTCCACCCCCTCGGAGACCGTGCGGTATTGGTTGATGGTGGCGACATCGTCTTGAATGGCGGTGGTGATCCGGCATGACATGATGAGTGATCCTTGTTGGGCATCGGAACCGTGGCCCGTCGCGTCGGGGATGGCCGTATGGCAATGGCCATCAGGACCGATGGTTCATGATGATCGCGAACGAGCGTCAATAATGCGTCCATTCCGTACCGGTCACCTGTTTGCAGGCAGGAATTACGCAAATTTCGTACCAATTTTATGGACCCCCTGCCCACGTCAATTCCTCGTGGGTGATCCAGGGAATCGGCATGCGTGCGGCGCCCGATCCGGGGGCACGCATGCCGAACCGTTCCATCACCCCTGGGCCGCTTCTCCGCGCGGACGGGCCGTGGTGCGCAGATGCAGCTCGCGCAGTTGCGCGGCATCCACCAGCGATGGGGCCTTGGTCAACGGACAGCCCGCCTTCTGGGTCTTCGGGAAGGCGATCACGTCGCGGATCGACTCCGCGCCGAGCATGATGGCCATCAATCGATCCATGCCCAGGGCCAGGCCGCCGTGGGGCGGCGCGCCGAACTCCAGGGCGCGCAGCAGGAAACCGAATTTCTCCTCCGCCTCTTCCGGACCGATGGCCAGCAGTTCGAGCATGCGGCGCTGCATCTGGGGATCGTGGATACGGATCGAGCCGCCACCCACCTCGCTGCCGTTGAGCACCAGGTCATAGGCGCGGGAACGTACCTCGTCCACCCCCTCGGCCCCGGCGCTGTTGAGGCGGTCGAAATCCTCCACCAGGGGGGCGGTGAAGGGGTGGTGCACCGAGGTGAACCGTTTGGCCTCCGCGTCCCACTCCAACAGCGGGAAGTCGGTCACCCAGGCAAAGGAGAAGGGGATGTCGTCCATGATGTGACGCTCACGCCCCAACTTGACCCGCAGCCGTCCCAGGGATTCGTTGACCACCTTCAGCCGGTCGGCCCCGAAAAAGAGCAGATCCCCGGTCTGGACTCCGGTTGCCGTGGCGATGGCGGTCAGTTCGGTTTCGTTGAAGAACTTGACGATCGGCGACTGCCAGCCGCCGTCGCTCCACGGGCCGTTGACCTTGATCCAGGCCAGACCCTTGGCGCCGTAGATCGACACGAACTCGGTGCATTCGTCGATCTCCTTGCGGGTCAGGGCCGCGCCGCCCGGCACCCGCAACGCCTTGATCGCCCCCTGCTGTCCGCGCATGCCGGTCAGCCGCGCCGCGTCGGCGAACACCTTGAAACCGGTGCCGGCAAGGGTGGCGGTCAGATCGGTCAGTTGCATGCGGATGCGGGTGTCCGGGGCATCCAGACCATAGCTGTCCATCGCCTCGGCATAGGTCAGGCGCGGGAAGGGGAGGGTCAGATGGATATCCAGCACCTCGGCGAACAACCGCGTCACCACCCGTTCCACCAGGGCGATCACCTGATCCGGATCCACGAAGCTCATCTCGAGATCGACCTGGGTGAACTCCGGCTGCCGGTCGGCGCGCAGATCCTCGTCGCGGAAACAGCGGGTGATCTGGAAATAACGGTCATACCCGGCGATCATCAACAACTGCTTGAAGAGCTGCGGCGATTGCGGCAGGGCATAGAACTCGCCGGGATTGACCCGCGAGGGGACCAGATAGTCCCGCGCCCCCTCCGGGGTGCTGCGGGTGAGCATCGGGGTTTCGATCTCCAGAAACCCCTCCTCGTCCAGACCGCGCCGGATCGCCTGCATGGCCTTGTGACGGGCGATGAGGTTGCGCTGCATCTCCGGACGGCGCAGATCGAGAAACCGATAGGTCAACCGCACCGCCTCGCTCACCTCCTCGTCGAGCTGAAACGGCAATACGGCAGCCCCGTTCAACACGGTCACCCGCTCCACCCGCACCTCGATCAGACCGGTGGGGAGCTTGGGGTTTTCCGTTTCCGCCGGACGCCGCGCCACCTCGCCAACAACCTGGACCACATACTCGTTGCGCAGCACATGCGCCTGGCCATGGGAT
>JADGAY010000156.1 GCA_015231775.1 Magnetococcales bacterium
CCCGCCAGTGATGCTCATCCGCGTCGATCCCACCGTGCTCCGGGTGCAGACACTGCCCATGGTCGGCCAGGGAACTTAAAATCCGACACGAAACCACCTGTCCACCCCCACATCCGGCGATGATTCGCTCCAACTCGGCCCGCAGGCCACGCAGACGCTCGATCTTGCGCGTCACCTCTTCCAGACGCTGCCGGGCGATCCGGTCGATCTCGGCGCATGAGCGCTCCTGATCGCCGCCCAGTTGCACCATCTCGCGAATCTCCTCCAACGAAAATCCAAATTCGCGACAGTGACGGATGAACTGCAACCGCTCCCCATGAATGGGTGCATAGAGACGTTGATTCCCCCCCGAACGGCGTGGCAGAGGCAACAGACCGATGGATTCGTAATAGCGGATCGTGCGCACGCTCACACCGGTCCGCCGGGAGAGCTGGCCTATGGAAAGCTCGTGCATGAAAATGGGCGCGTTCATGAAAATTAAGCTTGCAGCTCCAGCGACTGGAGGTTGGATACTGCCTTCCATGGTGAATCCCGCCCGCGAACAAGGCAAGGAGCAATCGCATGAATGATTTTTTTTCGCATCTGATCAACATCACCCTGGAGATGGCGCCCTGGCTGCTGTTCGGGCTGCTGACCGCCGGGCTGATCAAGGCGTGGGTGCCGGAGTCCCGCATCACCCGACTGCTCGGGGGTTCCGGCATGGGGGCCATCACCCGCGGCGCCCTGATCGGCGCGCCACTGCCGCTCTGCTCGTGCAGCGTCATTCCCATGGCCATGGGGCTGCGTCGCAACGGGGCGAGCAATCCGGCCACGGTGGCGTTTCTGGTCTCGACCCCGGAGACCGGCATCGACTCCATCGCCCTCACCTGGTCCCTGCTCGGACCCCTGATGACCGTCGCCCGCCCGGTGTGCGCCATATTAAGCGGAATCTTTGCCGGCTTTCTCACCCTGCTGACGGAGAGGGGGATGCCGCAACCCGCGCCCATCCCACCGACTCCCCGTGCCAGCGCCTGCGGGGGTGGTTGCGGTTGCGCACCATCAGCCACCAGCCGTGCCGAGCCCGCCACATTTTGGCAACGCACCCAGGCCGGCATCGATTACGCCCTGCGCGATCTGTGGGACGACATCGCCCCCTGGCTGGTGGGGGGAGTGGTGATCACGGCGGCGGTCACCACCTGGATTCCGTATGGCAACTTGAGCGGCTATACCCAGAACAGTTGGCTGGCCATGATCCTGGTGGTGCTGGCCAGCATGCCGATCTACGTCTGCGCCACCGCCTCCACCCCCATGGCCGCGGCCATGATCTTTTCCGGCATGACCCCCGGCATGGCGCTGGCCTTCATGCTCGCCGGACCGGCCACCAACCTGGCACCCCTGGCCATCCTGCGTCGCGAACTCGGCAGTCGGGTGCTGACCGCTTACCTGGCTGGGGTGTTCATCAGCGCGGTGGGTTTGGGGATGGTTACCGATCAACTCGCACAATGGATGAACTGGATGCCAGAGGTGCGCCCCGGCGAGATGGAGGAGTGGCTGCCGGCCTGGTTCTCGACGGTCTGCACGCTGCTGCTGGCCGGTGTTTACGCGCGCAATCAATGGCGTGGGCGTCGGGCGCGGAGCCCGGTTCGGTTTGAAAAGCGCTCCGGTGTCCGGGAGGGGTGCTCATGAAATGGGCAGGAATGGACAAAGTAATATCTTGAAAACGGATGATTATTTTTCCTGGTGATGAATGGCATTTAATGGACCGCTTTTGACAAATCGGAATGGAGCCTTTATGCTAGGGATCTTTCCATCAACCGATGATCCCAGACGACCGGACATCCACTTTGGACCTTCTTCTCGACGACCATTTTCACGACGAGTGCGGCGTATTTGGGATCTACAACCATCCCGAAGCGGCCAATCTGGTCTATTTGGGGCTGTACGCGCTGCAACACCGCGGTCAGGAGTCGGCGGGCATCGTCTCGGTGGAGGATCGTCTCTTCCAGGCCACCCGTGGCCATGGACTGGTGGCGGATGTCTTTCGTCGCAACGAGATGGAGAGCCTGAGAGGCAGTCAGGCCATCGGTCATGTGCGCTACTCCACCTCGGGCGGGAGCATCAACTCCCGCAATCGCCAACCCCTGGTGGTGGATACCGCCCACGGGGGGATGGCCATGGCCCACAACGGCAATCTGGTCAACGCCGTGGAGATGCGGCGTGCCCTGGAGCGGCGCGGCTCGATCTTCCAGTCCACCATGGACACGGAGGTGATCGTCCATCTGACCGCCCTCTCCCGTCATCGCACCTTTGCCGAACGGCTGGTGGAGGCCCTCGGCGAGGTGAGCGGCTCCTATGCGCTGCTGGCCATGGACGAACACGGCATCATCGGCGCGCGGGATCCCCACGGACTGCGCCCCCTGGTGATCGGTCGGGTCGGCAATGGCTATGTCTTCTCCTCCGAGACCTGCGCGTTGAATCTCATCGAGGCGGAGTTCATTCGGGATGTGGAACCCGGCGAGGTGGTGGTGATCGGTCCGAACGGGATCGAATCCTTCTTCCCGTTCCCACGCCAGAAGCGTTGCCTGTGCATCTTCGAATACATCTACTTCGCCCGTCCGGACTCCAACATCGACGGGGTGAACGTCTACGCCTCGCGCAAACGCATCGGCATGCGCCTGGCCCAGGAGTACCCGGTACCCGAGGCCGATCTGGTCATTCCGGTCCCCGACTCCGGGGTTCCGGCGGCGTTGGGATTCGCCCACGCCTCGGGGATTCCCTTTGAACTGGGGATCATCCGCAACCACTACGTGGGTCGGACCTTCATCGAACCGCAACAATCCATTCGCCACTTCGGCGTCAAGATCAAGCTCAACGCCAATCCCCACATCATCAAGGACAAACATGTGGTGCTGGTGGACGACTCCATCGTGCGCGGCACCACCAGTCGCAAGATCGTCAAGATGGTGCGGGCCGCCGGGGCCAAATCGGTCCATCTGCGCATCTCCTCCCCACCCACCACCCATCCCTGTTTCTATGGCATCGACACCCCGACCCAGAGTGAACTCCTGGCCTCCAGCCACACGGTGGAAGAGATGCGCACCTACGTGACCGCCGACTCCCTGGCCTTCCTGTCGCTGGAAGGGCTCTACGCCGCGGTCAACGGCAACGGTCAAGGCTACTGCGACGCCTGCTTCTCCGGTCGCTATCCCATCCCCTTCCCCCGCCAGGAGGAGAACGCCCAGCTCTCCCTGCTGCAAGAGAGCTGATCAGGCTTCCCATACGTTGGATTGTCTTCCAGCCGCCCGTCAGGGCGGCTTTTTTGTGGCCTATTGGATTGATAGGCTTCAACGAGATTTTCGATTCATGAACCCATGCCCAACACGCCATAAAAAATCAATTGAAATATCTACCTTTTGCGAGGTTATTTTTTGGCGCGTGGCACTTCAAATTCATGCTGCGTTGATTTGACGCCTCAGACGACCATCGATTAGACAGCCCCCGTGCTTGGATTGAGACCGACAGCTTGAGAGATTCTCTTCTGAGGGGTGCTGAATGGTGGTGTGCTTGGATGGCTGGACAAAACAGCCCGGCTCACGCATGCGTCTGACGATTTGATGGAATGGTACGCGGTATTGGATTCGAACCAACGACCTTTGGCTTCGGAGGGTAAACGATACCGTTCCCACTTGTTTCCCCATAGAGTATGAAGCATTAAAAATCAACAAATTATCCTGCTTGACGTTTCCACCTGTTTCCACTATTTTGATTCCTGCTGGGTACTATGTGGGTACTGGAAAATGGCCTTGCGACCTTTCCCCATGCGGGATTACGTTTTCGTCTGGGTACTGGATTCCAGGACCAAACCTTCATGCGGAGGAAAACTGGGATGTCCGTCAAGTTGACCAAGCGCATCGTGGATGGTGCGCAAACAGGGGAGAGGGACATTTATCTGTTCGATGAGGATTTGATCGGGTTCGGACTCAAGATCACCCCTGCTGGGCGGAAAGTCTATCTGCTGCAATACCGTTTCCAGGGAAGCAAGAAACGGATGATGATTGGTGTGCACGGTTCACCCTGGACGCCGGACCAAGCACGGGAGGAGGCGAAGCGTTTATTGGGGTTGGTTTCCGCTGGACAGGATCCGGCGGAACAAAAAAGACAACTCAAGACCCTTCCAACGGTTGCAGATCTGTGCGCGCATTATCTGGCCGAAGGGACCATGCACAAGAAGGCGTCCACGCTCTACGTGGATCGTGGAAGGATTGAACGGCATATCATCCCCCTTTTGGGTCGAAAAAAAGTCCATGAGTTGACCCGAACGGACTGTGAACGGTTTCTCAAGGCGATTGCCGAAGGGGCGACGGCGGCGGACATCAAAACCGGGAGTCGTGGACGCGCCATCGTCGAAGGCGGGCCGGGAACGGCCAATCGCGCCCTGGGGCTTCTGGGAGCGATCCTGACCTTTGCCGTGCATCGCGGTATGCGGACGGACAATCCCGCACACGGGGTGCGCAAGTACCGGGAGAACCGCCGCGACCGCTTCTTGAGCCAGGAGGAACTCGCCCGCCTTGGGGAGGCCCTGGCCAAGGTTGAGTCCGACGGCGGCAACCCGGTGGCCCTGGCCGCGATCCGCGCCTTGATCCTGACCGGATGTCGCAAGGGGGAGATCCTGGGTTTGCGGTGGTGTGACGTGGATTTCGAACGTGGATGTCTTTTGCTTCCCGACTCCAAGACCGGAAGCAAGGTCGTCCTCCTGGGTGCTCCTGCCCTTCAACACTTTGGCACGCTGCCCAGAATCCACGGCAACGGCTTCGTCTTCCCTGGCGTGAAAGAGGGTGCGGCGCTGGTTGGAATCGAAAAGATCTGGTTGAAGGTGCGCGATCTGGCCGGATTGAAGGATGTGACCTTGCATGGTCTGCGGCATGCGTTCGCGAGCGTGGGTGTCAATGCTGGATTGAGCCTTCCACTGGTTGGGGCGCTGCTGGGCCACTCCAGCGAGAGCATGACCGCCCGCTATGGCCATCTGGCATCCGACCCGATCCGGCAAGCCGCTGACCGCATTTCCAGCCAGATCGCCGCCGCGCTGAATGGCAACAAGGGCGAGGTGGTGCCGTTGGGGCCAGCCAGACAGGCGAAAGCGCATTGACATGGACACCCCGCAATGGTTCAGTTCAAGATTCAAACGGCCAGTCGTGTTGACCAGACATGGGATGGCCCGGATGGCGGAACGCAAGGTGACCATCCAGATGGTTGCCGAACTGATCGAAACCGTTGACATGATCCGGAAAAACGAACGCAACCTGTGGATCAGCAAGGCGTTCCCAGACCGTGATGACAATCTGATCTGCGCAGCTGTCGCGCTTGAAACGGCATTGCTCATCAAGACCATCATGCACAACTGGCAACAGATGGAGACCCCATGAACATCGATTATGACGAACAGGACGACATCATGTTCATTCGTTTCAGTGATGCCCCGGTTGAGCGCGATATCTCCTATGGCTGGAATGTCAATGTGGGCATGACCGCCAACGGAATCGGACAGATCACCATCCTGGATGCCAAGGCGGACGGCCTGTTGCCCGTCAAGATGCCAAGGGAGATCCTGCAACAGGCGGTCGTCGGATAATCGGCGCTGCCGTGAACGGGATTCACATGGGTGGGGTGTTGCCCATCAAACAACGTGCCCGCCAGGGAGGATAATCATGCTGGCCATCGAGATGTCCACGGACATGGAAGAGATGTTCCAATCGGTATCCAGGGAAACGGGGCGCCCCCTGCACGACTTGGTGCATGAGGCCATGGATCGCTTCCTGGAGGAGTGGGAGGATCTCAAAGACGCGCAAGAAGCGGCCAAGGTGCTGGAAGAGTACCGCCGCAATCCTGGCCCTGTTTTCACTCTGGAGGAGGCCATGGAGCGTTATGGCGTGCCCCAGAACCAGTTGGCCCCATGACCTTACCGTGGATCTGCGGATGGTCCAGAAGAGCTTGGACCGCATGGAAACCGGGGTGCGCCCCCGCATTTTGCAAGCCGCATCTGTGCTCACCACGGATCCGCGCCCTCCAGGATCCCGGAAACTGACTGGAACCCCCCCCAACCTGTGGCGCATCCGGGAGGGTGATTACCGCATCATCTACACCATCGAGGATGACCGGTTGGTGGTTCTGATCGTCAAGGTTGGGCATCGGCGTGAGGTCTACCGGTGACGACATTGTTTCTCGTGATCGAGGCAATGGGGTATGTCGGTCATCTTGTTGCAACTGCAACCTTTATGGTGATATCCTGACCCCATGGAAAAACGGTCCCCTACCTATGATCTGGACGCCTTCAAAAAGAGCTTCTCCAAGGCATCCCGGTTGAGCGTGACCGGAACCGCGTTGCGCACGGCGGCATCGATGGGTTGCGGGCGGGCCGAAATCGTGGAGACCATCCAGACCATGGAGCGCGGGCAGTTTGTGAAATCCATGACCACGCATGCGGATCATCGAGCATGGCAGGATGTTTATCACGTTCCCCGAGGGGGCAAGGTGGTTTACCTGAAATTTACCGCCGACGTGGTAACGGAATTCCGGTTGCTCTCTTTCAAGGAGCGGGACAATGAATGACGCAACGATATGCCATGCGTGCGGACAGGCCATGATCCGTGGTGTTCGTCAGGTGAGGTTGACCTATGAAGGGGAGTCCGCCACGGTGGATCTCTCTGGCTGGTATTGCCCGTGCGGGGAAAGCATCCATTCGGGCAAGGATATGCTGGTGTCGGATCGCGCCTTGAACCAGTTGAAAGCCCGCGTCGAAGGGTTGCTTGATCCTTCCCGTATCCGGGCGATCCGGGAAAAGCTCGGACTCTCCCAACGCAAGGCCAGTCAGATCCTCGGCGGCGGTCCGAACGCCTTTCACAAGTACGAACAGGGGGACGTTCTGGCCAGTCGAGCGGTATCCAACCTGCTGCGTCTGCTGGAAGCCGACCCCTCACAATTGACCCTGCTGCGCGACACACCCCGCACCACCCCCGCCATCACGGCCACATCATCGGCCATCCTGCGCT
>JADGAY010000157.1 GCA_015231775.1 Magnetococcales bacterium
GCAACCTGATCCGCGAAAACAAGGTGGCGCAGATGTACTCCGCCATCCAGACCGGACGCGGCGTCGGCATGCAAACTTTGGAACAATGCTTGCAAGAACTCCTGAACAAGGGACTCATCACCAAAGAGGCCGCCCGTGAAAAGGCCAACATCAAGGACGGGTTCAAATAAGCATTCTGCCCTGCGAGGAATTCGACTCATGAAGAAAATCCACTCCGGTCTCGCCACTCTGCTGCTCGCCGCTCTCATGGGTGGGTGCGCCCCCGGGTTCCAAGGTCAACCGTCCAACGGTTCGTCCATCGTTCAGAGCGAAGTGGATCTCATCCGCATGAGTCACGCCCTGACCGATGCCCTGGTGGCCGAACTGCGCAAGAATCACCCCTCGTTCCATCAGCGCAAGCCGATCCTGGTGACCAGCTTCGTCAGTCGCGGCCAACTCGACAGCACCTCGGAGCTGGGCAACCTGATCGCCGATCATGTCGCCTCGCGACTGACCCAGCAGGGGTTCACCGTGGTGGAGCCGAAACTGCGCAAGAGCCTGGCCATCCGTCAGGATCAGGGTGAGTTCATCCTCTCCCGCGACATCGAGAAGATCAGCCATGACAACAAGGCCTACGCGGTGGTCACCGGCACCTACACCGAAACCCGCGACACCCTTGATTTCACCTCGCGCATGATCGCCTTGAACAGCCGCCAGGTGCTCGCCTCGGTGGATGCCAAGGTGCCGGTGAATGGCTCCACCCGTGAACTGCTGATCAACACCAATGGCGGCACCAACATGCCGGTGGTCACGCGATGAAACACCCCCTCCCAAACTTGCATGAGGTGGGGAGACCCCCCTCACCCCCCGACCAGGACGCTCCCTTCGGGCGTTCCAGGGTACCCTTCGCGACAACGGCTTTCGCCCTCGTCATGCTCGTCGCGGGCGGCTGCGCCACCAATCCGCTCCAGGAGGGGTATCCCCTGGTTTCGGTGCCCTTGACCTCCACCCCGGAGGTGGAACCCGGCGAAGTGGCCCAACAGGCCGCCGAGGTGATGTTGCAGACCGTCGGCGAACGGCTCCATGCACGCGAAGTGATCCTCCCCGCCTCGTTCGTGGAGGAGAGCAACATGGAGAAAAGCTCGCCCCTGGGACGCATGCTCGCCAAACAGATGGCCACCCGCTTCACCCAGGCCGGCCATTCGGTGGTGGAACTGACCCTGCGCAGCGACATCCTCTTGAAGAAGGGGGCCGGACAGTTCGTGCTCTCCCAGGAGGCCAAGGAGATCAAGAAGACCCACAAGGTCTCGGCGGTGCTGGCCGGAAGCTATGTGACGGCCAAGAACCGGGTCTATGTGAATGCCCAACTGGTGCGCACCTCGGACGGCGTGGTGCTGGCCTCCACCGACTACAGCATGCCGCTTACCCCGAACATCAAGGCGTTGTTGAAATAGGCCAGCCACCACCACGACCGGAAGCGCTGAATCATATCCTGGTTTATGTCTATACGTATCCCGGTTCATTGAAAACATGAACCGGGATTTTTTCGTTTCAAGCCACTCGAACCCTCGGCAGGACTCTTCCATGGAACGCGATCAGGCCATCAAGTTCATGCTCGACGCCTTGAGAACCATGCTCAAGCGGGGCGGATCGGATCTCTTCATCACCGCCGGCTTCCCCCCCGCGGCCAAGCTCGACGGCAAGATGACCCCCTTGAACCGCACCCCCCTGGATGCCGCCCAGAGTCTGATTCTGGTCCGGGCGATCATGAACGATCGCCAGGTCAAGGAGTTTGAAACCTCCAAGGAGTGCAACTTCGCCATCAATCCCCCTGGGGTGGGACGGTTTCGCGTCAACGCCTTCATGCAGCAGGGGCAGGCCGGCATGGTGTTGCGCACCATCACCACCACGATTCCGGATTTCGATCAACTCGGACTGCCCACGGTGTTGAAGGATGTGGTGATGAGCAAGACCGGTCTGGTGCTGGTGGTGGGCGGGACCGGATCGGGCAAATCCACCACCCTGGCCGCCATGCTCGGCATCCGCAACCGCGACAGCCACGACCACATCATCACCATCGAGGATCCGATCGAGTATGTTCATCCCCATGTGAACTGCCTGATCACCCAGCGGGAGGTGGGTGTGGATACCTTGAGCTGGCACGCGGCCTTGAAGAACACCCTGCGTCAGGCCCCGAGCGTGATCCTGATCGGCGAAATCCGCGACCAGGAGACCATGGAGCACGCCATCAACTTTGCCGAGACCGGTCACCTGGCCCTCTCCACCCTGCACGCCAACAGCGCCAACCAGGCCCTGGACCGGATCATCAATCTGTTTCCGTCCGAAAAACGCCAACAACTGCTCATGGACCTTTCGTTGAATCTCCGGGCCATCGTGTCCCAGCGGCTGATCAAGCGGCAGGGTGGCGGACGGGTCGCGGCCATCGAGATCCTGCTCAAATCCCCCCTGGTTTCGGATCTGATCTTTCGAGGGGAGGTGGCCGGCATCAAGGAGACCATGGCCAAGTCCAACGAACTGGGGATGAAAACCTTTGACCAGGCGCTTTTTGATCTGCACGAGGCGGGTTTGATCGGCTACGAGGATGCGTTGCGCAACGCCGATTCGGCCAATGAGCTGCGTCTGCGGATCAAGCTCGAGGGCAAGGATGCCAAGAACCAGGATCTGGCGGCGGGTCTCGGCCATTTGAGTCTGAGCCGCAAGGAAGAGGATTGACGGGAGGGGCAGACTGACTCATTCCTCTTATTCAATCTTGCAATATTACATCAGATATGCGTATATTGCAAGATGATGATCCCACCATTCATCATAATCCCATAAAGGGACTTGATCCGCGCCCCCACTCTGTGTCAATTTAGGGTGAATAATCACTTCGGAATATCGCTCGGCTAACCAACCCCCGTTTCAGGAAGAGCTCTCCGATCATGGCTCGCATTCTGGTGGTGGATGACGATGGTCAAACCATCGAGCAGATCGCCCGGCTGGTGGCCAATGCCGGCCACACGGTCGATTTTCTGCTGGAATCCCCCTATCTGATCGCCAAGCTGGAGACCTCGCCGCCCAATCTCCTGCTCCTCGATGTCAACATGCCGGAGATCGATGGCATCACCCTGCTCAAACAAATCCACGCTGCCCCACATCTCAAGGAGATCCCGGTCATCATGATCACCGGGGAGACCGACGAATCCCTGATTCAGGCGTGCTTTCAACTCGGCGCGGTCGATTTCGTCAACAAGCCGATCCGCCCCCTGGAACTGGTGTCACGCATCCGCATCGCCCTGGAGACCCGTGCCCACATCCATGCCATCCAGGCGCAAAAAAGCGCCTTGCAACGGGGCAAATCCTTTACCGACGCCATCCTCAACAGCATGCAGGAGGCCATCTGCGTCATCGAGCGGGAAACCCACCTGATCCGCGAGGCCAACCGGGTCTTTCTCGAACAACTCAACCTGCCCCGCCATCGGGTGGTCGGGGAGCGCTGCCACGAACTGCTCAACGACAAACTGCTGGCCTGTCAGGCCTGCGAGGGGCCGAAGAGCAGCCAATGCATCCTTAGCGTCACCCTGGAGAGCGGAGAGTCCCACACCATCTGCTTCTCCAGCCGCGACCCCGAGGGAGAACCACGCCACACCCAACTCTTCACCCTGCCGATCCTGGATGCCACCGCGCGCACCGAGCGGATCGTCTGTCTGGAGCGGGATATCACCCAGAGCCGGGAAACCGAGAACCGGCTCATGCATCTGGCCTTTCACGACCCCCTGACCCATCTGCCCAACCGTCAGTTGTTCCACGACCGCCTGCATCAGGCCCTGGCCCAGGGACGCCGGCATGCGCAGATGGTGGCGGTGATGCTGTTCGATCTGGATCACTTCAAGAACATCAACGACACCTTGGGACATGCCGCCGGGGATCAACTCCTGGAGGAGGTGGCCAGGCGGTTGCGCACCTGCGTGCGCGAAAGCGATACCGTGGCCCGACTCGGCGGGGATGAGTTCTCCGCCGTGCTGACCAACGTCACCGACGGCGCCCAGGTCCGCAAAGTGGCCAAGAAGATGCTGAAATCCCTGGGTCGGAAGTTCGCGCTCCTCGGCACCAAGATCAACGTCACCTCCTCCATCGGCGTCAGCCTCTATCCCCGGGATGGGGACGAGTTGGCCGATCTGATCGACAAGGCCGACAAGGCGCTCTATCAGGCCAAGAACGCCGGACGCGACACGGTGCGCTTCTTCTCCCCCTGGGTCATGGAGGAGGAACCATGACCCGACAGACGACTCTGGCATGGTTCTGGCTGACCGTGGGGTGGTGGCTCTGCCCTGCCCTCCCGGTCCAGGCCGCCCTCGTCTCCGAGGTCGAACCGCCCCCGGTCTCCAGTGCCGTCGAGGCCGAACAGGCGGTCTTGAAGGCCCTGGACCGGACTTTCTGCGCGCCGGACCAGACCTTCCCGCAGTCGCCCACCTGGATCGCCCAGCCGATCCGTCCGGATCGCTGGGGCCAGGGCGGGGATCTGGTGATCATGCTCGATCAGCAGATCCATCAACTGCTGCTCCCGGCCA
Organism: Magnetococcales bacterium; assembly: GCA_015231775.1. Taxonomy (GTDB): domain Bacteria; phylum Pseudomonadota; class Magnetococcia; order Magnetococcales; family Magnetaquicoccaceae; genus Magnetaquiglobus. The sequence goes on from JADGAY010000157.1 coordinate 4,551, forward strand.
TCACCCGGTACGCCCACGCCAAGCAACTCGACATCCGCGTGCGCGAGGGAACCTGTGGCACCTCGGCGGGATTGATCAGCCGCAAGGCGGTGGATATCGCCGGATTCTGCTGTCCGCCCGGCAAGAGCGACCGGCTGCCGGGGTTGACCTTCCACACCCTGGGGATCGCCAGCATCGCCATTCTGCTCCATCCGGAGAACCCGATCGGCGATCTGACCGTTCCACAGCTCAAGGAGATCTTCATGGGGCAACCCCGCCAGTGGTCGCAAATCAGCGACCGGAGCGGGCAAATCGGTCCGGCCTGGGACATTCTGCCCATCGGTCGGTTGCACTGCAAGCTCCGTCCCGGACACTGGCGGGCCCTGCTCCCGGATCCGGACGATTTCAGTCCGCGTATGGAAGAGGTGGTGACCATCCCGGACATGCTTCAGCGCATTCTGGCGCAACGGGGCAGCATCGGCTACGAGACCCTATGGCATGTGGAGCGGTTTCGACAGAACGGACGCGCCAAGCCGGTCGCCCTCAACGGCATCGCCCTCAACGGCATCGCCCCCAACGACGTGGCCGCCCTCACCGAGGGACGCTATCCGCTCTATCATGTCTTCAACGTGACCATCTGGGAGGGAGAAGGGGTGGTGAATCCCCGCGCGCGGGAGCTGGTGGATCATCTGGACCAGGCCATCGCGGCCATGGATCCGAGTCTCACCATGATCCCGGCCTCGACGTTGCGACACGCGGGTTGGCTCTTTCGCGGAGAGGAGTTGATCGGCGAGCCGGAACGGCCCTGACCAAAAATACGTAAACCGGGATACAGACGAACAACCGAATCGGCGCATTCCCATTGGGCGCGCACCAACACGGATACGAAGAGGGGCCGGGATCAGGGGGCTTGGGGGTCTGGTGCGGTTTTGTCCGGGGATGACTCATCCAGGGCAAAGGGATCGACATGCTCCATCGGACGCTTGGTGTTCCGACCGCGCGGACCGTATTGCCCCTCGGGTTCACCGGACACCCGCACCCCGATATCGCCGCGCAGGTTGATGCGCTTGAAGAGATGGTCGATCAACTGTTCATGTTGTTCCGGCGTCATGCGACATCCTCAAATCATGCTTCAATATAACGAAATCATATCAGGTATATTAAAGCACGAAATGATTACCTTGTCAACCGGAACGGGCGATTCCAGACCTCCCGATCACTTCCCCTTGCTCCAGACATCCGGGGCCACGCCATCGAGCAGACCGTGACAGTGGGTACATTTGGACTGCACGTCGTCCAGGGCCTTGATGACCGCATCGGCGCCAGACTTCTTCTCCACATGCTGAATCGAGGCCTGATAGAGGTGTTTCATGGACTTTTGGCACTGATCGGCCATTTTATTGAAATCATCCTCGGTGAGTTTCTGCCCCTCGCCCCCCTTTTGCAGGGTGATGGAGGTGCTGACGTGCCACTCCATGGGGCCGAGCAGGCCGAAGGTGTTCTGGAGACCAGTGGCGTGGCGGGCCAGATTGCGGCTGTAGCGGAAATCGTGGGTGGCCAGTTGCCGAATGGCCTCGGAGTGCAATCGGATCATGCTGATGACCGAATCCACATAGCGCTCCTTCTCGCCCGCCTGGGCCGTGGAGGCGTTCCAGGCCACCAAAGCCGCCGTGCCCAAGGCCGCGACCAACCCGATTGTTCCTCCAAAACGCCCCCGGCGTCCACCGCGATGATTCACCAAACCGACTCGATTGTTCATGATACCCTCACAACAATGGTCAAGCTATCCTTGACGAACGACTTCCCTTGCCACGGCCACGCGACCTATTTTTCCGGCTCCGAAGGTTCCGTCGGCTCTTCGTGGGCAATACCCATGTGACAATCGATGCAGGTTTTGGTTCCGTCTTTCATCATCTTCTCATGTTTGTTGGCGGCGGAACGCTGTTGATCGGCGAACTGCATGGCCTCATAGGTGTGGCACTGACGGCACTCCTTGGAATCGCGAGCGCGCATGTTTTCGAGCACCAGTTGGGCCAACCGGTAGCGCGACTTCTCGAAGGACTCCTTGTCCGGATAGGTGCCAATCACATGGTGGTAGAGGTGACGACCACCGACGATGGCCTTGTCGAGGAACTTGTCGATGTAGTCGGTCAACCCCTTGCCATGGGGCACATGACAGCTCGAACAGGTTACCCGGACACCGGAGGGGTTCTTGTAGTGGATGCTCTTCTGGTACTCCTGATACACCCCGTCCATCTCGTGACAGGAGGTGCACATTGCCAAACTGTTGGTGTAGCCATCCATGATGGTGAAATGGAACCCCAGGAATCCGATCACGCCGACGGCGATACCGCCCGCGAAGATGATCCAGAATCGCAACTTGCCGACACCCTGCGTGCCGTTTCCCATCCCCTGGCCGGACTCCATGGCAGATCT
>JADGAY010000158.1 GCA_015231775.1 Magnetococcales bacterium
CATGCGCGGCTCGATCTCCGGATAGGAGATGCCGCAGGTGGGACAGGCGTGCCGTTCGCTGAAGATCATCTCCCTGGGCGGCTCGTCGAGCACCATCACCTTGGCGATGCCGCCGGCCTGATGCTTGATGCCAAGGGCCTCGGCCACCCCGAGGGCGGTGGCCAGCGAATCGGCCAGCCGGGTCTCGAGTCCCGGCTTGATGACGATCCGATCCACCAGCGCCTCGATGCTGTGTTTGACCTGTTTGTTCAGAACGGGCAACTGGTCGAGTTCATAGGTCTCGCCGTCGATCACCACGCGGGTGAACCCCTGGCGGGCCAGGGCGGCCAACTCCTTCTTGTACTCCCCCTTGCGGTCACGCACCACCGGGGCCAGCAGCAGCAGCCGGCTCTTCTCGGGCAGGGCCATGAGGCTATCCACCATCTGGCTGATGCTCTGGCTCTGGATCGGCTGGCCGCACCCATGACAGTGGGGACGCCCGACCCGGGCGAACAGCAGACGCAGATAGTCGTGGATCTCGGTGACCGTGCCCACGGTGGAGCGGGGATTCTTGCTGGTCCCTTTCTGCTCGATGGAGATCGACGGGGAGAGCCCCTCGATGGCATCCACGTCGGGCTTGCCCTGAAGGCTCAGGAACTGGCGCGCGTAGGCGGAGAGAGATTCGACGTAGCGGCGCTGCCCCTCGGCGGAGAGGGTATCGAAGGCAAGCGACGACTTGCCCGATCCGGAAACGCCGGTGATGACGGTCAACCGATGACGCGGCAACTCCAGATGGATATTTTTCAGATTGTGTTCGCGCGCGCCGCGAATGATGATGTGGGTGTCGGACATAATTGCGATAAGACCTGTTACCTTGGGATGAGATCGATTCAACATGGCACACGATAGCATGCCGCACTACATGGCGGAACTGGTTTTGGCGGATCGTCCGGTGCTGGTGGTGGGCGGGGGCCGGGTGGCACGCCGCAAAATCGAGGGGTTGCTGGTCACCGGGGCGCGGGTGACGGTGGTCGCCCCCCATCTCGACCCGGTGGTGGCCGAATGGGCGGTGAGCGGACGGATCGAGCACTTGCCTGGAAAATTCTCCCTCCTGCTGCTGGATCGCCCGCCGCGACCGCTATTGGTCTTCGCGGCCACGGACCAGGCGGAACTGAACCGTTCCATCGGCGCGCTCTGTCAGGAGTATGGCCTGCTGTGCAACTCGGCGGACGATCCGGAGAGCAGCGGCTTTCTGGTACCCGCGGTGGTGCGGCGTGGGGAGGTGACGGTGGCGGTGGGGAGCGGCGGGCGCAGTCCGGCGCTGATGCGGGTGTTGAAAGAGCGCCTCGACGCCTGGCTGGAGCCAGGCTGGGGGGAGCTGGCGGCGCTCTTCGGGCGTTGGCGGGGTCCGATCCAGACGCGGATCACCGATCCCGAGACCCGGCAGAACTTCTGGCGCGCCACGGCTCTCGAGGCGGTGCGCGACCCGCTGGGTCCACCCCTGCGCGGGGATGCCGAGGCGTGGTTTGCGGAGCAGGTTCGCAAGCAGGGTGAGTCGTTTTAATTATTTTGCCCTTTGCGCCATTTTTTCCTCATGCGGGGGATGATGCGACACGATAAATGGATCAGGGAGACATTTATTGACCGAACGGGTCAACGGGGGGCCTCATGCCGGGGTCAATCCCGCGCCATGGGAGGCGGATGAGAGAGATGATGATCCAAGAGAGTCGCGACGAGATCCTTGATAACCTGTTGGCCCGCCTGCAAGGGATCTGGGCCTCGCCCATCGAGACATCACGGTTCGAGTTCGAGTTGAAACGCCTGGAGCGGGTGATCGGCGAACACCGCCGTCACGAACCGGTGCGCGCCTTTTATCTGCTGGGGCTGACCGCCACGCTGCTCGAGGAGGGCGAGGTCATGCGCGCCCACTTCAAGAACGCCCTCTGGCACAGCGGCAACGATCTGGACGTGCGCCACGGTTATGGGGCCTGTCTGGCCCGGCTGGGTCACTTCGCAGAGGCGCGCGAGCAGTATCGGATCCTGCACGAGGCCAATCCGGACGATCTGGACATTCTGGCCGAGCTGATCGTCACCACGCTGGCCTCGGGCCGGATCCAGGACGGGGTGCGACGCATGAGCGACTGGAGCCGGTTGAATCCGTCGCGCCCCATCGAGGAGGCCGAATCCATCGCCAAGAGCGGCGCCCTGCTGGAGCGGTTCGGCATCTCCGACGACGACGTGGAGCGGTTGCAGCGGTTGGCCATGAAGATCCTGGAGCGGGAACGCAAGGAGATCAAGACCATCAACTACACCGGCATCCCCTCCGACGACCCGTGCTGGATCCGCGCCGATCTGGTGCTGGACGATTCGGACGACGCCGTGGAGGCCTTGAACCAGCAACTGGCCACGGTCCGCGCCAACCACGCCCCGCCGCGTCTGGCAGAACTGGTGGTCTTCAACTACTCGAATGGCGAAAACAAATCCACCAGCGCGCTTTGACACGACCGGATGCGGGGAGACCCTCCCACATCCCGGTCACGCGCCAACGGATGCCACCGGACCCGCGCACGGACAGCGCACCAACATCGCGACTCCCCCACCTTTTTGACCGTGGAACTCCCGTGGAGGGGCACGGTCGAGGGGTGAGGGGGCTCCCCTCATCTTTGCACGTTTGCTCCCATGCTCCAAACCGCCCTCACCGCCCTGCATCAAGGCCAGGTCATCGGCCTGCCCACGGAAACCCTGTTCGGGCTCGCCGCCGATCCCTGGCATCCGCAGGCCATGGGACACCTGATCCGCATGAAGGAGCGCCCGATGGACAAGGGGTTCATCCTGCTCATCCACGACCCGGAGAGCCTGAACGCCTTGATCCTGCCCCCCTCCCCCTTGGCAGCGGATCTGATGAAACAATTCTGGCCCGGACCCCTCACCCTGGTCCTGCCGGCCCGTCCCGACCTGCCGCCACTCCTGACCGGCGGCAGCGGTTTTGTCGCCGTGCGCCACTCCCCCTCCCCGATCGTCGGAGAACTGCTCGCCGCCTGGAACAAACCTCTCATCTCCACCAGCGCCAACCGCGCCGGCGAGGCGCCCCCCGACACCGCCGAGGGGGTGCGCGCCATCTGGCCCGACAAGAAACTGGTGGTCCTGGATGGCCCGATCCGCCCGCATGCCCTTCCCTCCACCCTGCTGCGCATCGAAGGCCAGCGCGCCACCCTGCTGCGACCAGGCGCCATCCCCGTCGAGGTGCTGGAACGACTCCTGCCCGACCTCCTGGGAGCATGAACCTGTCCAGCGCTTCCGAGGTCACAAACACCGAAAAAAGCATTGCCGCGCATCAGCGGACGTGGCACATTATAGGGATGCAAGAGAAGCGGTTTGAAGAATTAAAATCTTTACCTATTGAGAGTTTAAGCATGCAAGACTCATCAAATGACAATAAAGATTTTCCCTGCCACGAACCCACCGCCGAGGAACTCGAGCACGCCATCGAGGTCGCCCATCGCGTCTGGTGGGTCGGACACCACTTCGCCGACGATCCGTTCCAGTGTCACCCCTATCTGATCGAACACGGCGATCAATCGATACTGCTCGATCCCGGCTCGGTGCTCACATTCGACACCACGCTGAAGAAAATCCGTGAGATCATCCCCCTGGAGTCGATCCGCTATTTCATCTGCCACCACCAGGATCCAGACATCACCGGCATCCTCCCTTCCCTGGATGCGCTGATCACCCGACCGGATGTGGTGGTGTTGAGCCACTGGCGCACCAACGCCCTGCTCAAGCACCTGGGACTCAAGAATTTGCCGCTCGAATGCGTGGAGGAGCGCGGCTGGGAACTGGATCTGGGCGGACGACGCCTGCAATTCATCTTCACCCCGTACCTGCACTTCAGCGGCGCCTTCTGCACCTTCGATCACGCCTCGGGAACCCTCTTCTCCAGCGACCTGTTCGGCGGACTCTCCAAGGATACCCCGCTGTTTGCCAAAGACGAACGGGCCTTCGAGGCGATCCGCTTCTTCCACGAGCACTACATGCCGAGCCAGGAGATCCTGCGCCATGGCCTCTCGAACATGGAGCCCCTGCCCATCCGGCTGATCGCACCGCAACACGGCTCGATGATCCCGGAACATCTGGTGCGGTTCATGTTCGACCGGTTGAAGAGTCTCGACTGCGGTCTGTTCCTGCTCACACGCACCAACTCCGATTACCGGCGGCTGTCGGGTCTCAACCACATGCTGCGCGAGATGATGCAGACCCTGATGGTGCAACGGGATTTCAGTGCCGTGGCCGCTCGCATCCTCGAATTGGCCAAGCCGTTGATTCCGGTAACGGATCTTGAGTTCTTTGCCCTCACCGACTCCGGTGACACCCTGCATCTGGCTCCGGAGAGCGGTTTTCGCGGCTCAATCGTCCAGGCCCCGGCGGCGTGTCGCGCCTTTCTCGGCATGCGACGCGACCACTGGCAGCGCGATCAGGCCGGACCCTATCTGATCGTCCCCTACTCCGGCGAGGCACGCCACGCCAACGGCGACCCGATCCGGATGATGTTGATCCTGCCGCTCTTCTCCACCCAGAACGATACGGTGCAGGCCGTGGTGCAGTTCCGTCTGAACAAGGATCTCGACGTGGACGAGGAGATGGCCCACATCCTCACCCAGTTGAGCATCCCCCTCGGCGTGGCCGTGGAACGGGAGATCATCTTCCGCGTCATGGACATGGAACAGAAGCGCTCCTACGAGCGCTCGATCCGCGATCCCCTGACCAATCTCTACACCCGCTACTACATGCAAGAGGCGATGGCGCGCCTGTGTCGCATCCACGACCGGGACGCCAACGCCTCGATCACGGTCCTGGCTTTCGATATCGACCACTTCAAGTCGGTCAACGACACCTATGGTCACGCCATGGGCGATGTGACGCTGCGCACCGTGGCCCACATCCTCTCCGACAGCATTCGCGGGGTGGACATTCCGGTGCGTCTGGGCGGGGAGGAGTTTCTGCTGTTCCTGATCGGCAGCCCCCGGCATGTGCCCCCCGAGGTGGCCAACCGCATCCGCAAGCGGGTGGAGAGTCAGAAGTTCGACCCGCCCATGGACGAGCGGGTGGTGACCATCAGTTGCGGACTGGCCTATCGGGAGGTCAACGAGCCGATCGAGAAGACCATCGAACGGGCGGATCTGGCGTTGTACCAGGCCAAGAGCACGGGTCGCAACAAGGTAGTGATCCACCCGGATCCAGAGTGACCGGCGCGGGGAGAGCGTCACGAAAGGCCGATCCGCAAGGATCCGGTTGCCCGCACATCTCACGGATGAGCAAGCGGCGGGTCGTTGGTTGTCAAAAGAACGCACATCTCCTGGACAACATGCCGCCGAAACGCTGGGGTCACTCGGGCAAAGTGTCCTTCCACGCGACGCCTGTTCAGCGTGAAGATCTTGTCCAATCGCAACCAGCTTGCTTTCGGCAAGGCGCCTTCCAGAATGGCTGGGGCCGTCAACTCCAAGGCGCGACATACGGTTGGCACGGAGGTAACGGCCAAACCAACAAAGTCTCCGCGTTCGTCCGGCGCGGTCAAAACCAGCACGGGCCGTCTCTTGACGACTTCCATGTCGGCGAACGGAAACGGCACCAACATCAGATCACCGGGTTGGCACATCGTTCCACACCTCATCATCGGGATTGTCCCAGACATGACGCATGGCCTCTTCTTGCGCCATCATCAGCCCGTCCAGGTCTGAACCGGTCCGCAACCCGTGCCGGAATTCCAGGTAGCCGATAAATTTCAGCACCTCCCACGCCAGAGCCTCTGGCAGTCGGCGCACCTCGTTCTCAATCCTTTCCGCCAACTCTTGGGTCATCGGTTTGTCTCCTGATTGGTTTCAGCCATTCCCGATCCACGGTTTTTTTCCTGTTTCCGGTTGGCATGCTTGGGTAACCGCCCCTTGATCCCTACTCTAACACGCCTGAACCCGATCTTCCACCACCTCCCAAGCCTGGCTATCGCTGTTGGCTGACCAAGAGGCTATTGACCTGGCACGGCATTTGAATGTAAAGAAATGCATCGGCGCGCGGATATCTGCCGACCCGTTCCAAACTTGCGCCTTCGTCACTGGGAGAACCGTGCATGACCATTCGCCGCCTGGAAAAAAGCGACAAGAGCGTCGCGCCGATCACCAAGGCAAAACCTGCCTCGTCCATGGTGGAGGGGGCAAATTTTTCCAGATCCCTGGCTGCCGCCGCCGGCGCGCAAGAGGCTCTGCCGATCCTCTCCACCCGTTCGCTCTCCGCCAACGGCGAACGCGCGCCCACCCCCTATCAACGCCGCGACCAGCTCGACCAGATGGGGGAGTTGCTCGACACCCTGGATGCCCTGGGACACGAGCTGCTCAACGACGAGGTGAGCGTCGAGTCCGACGAAACCCGTCAAAGGCTGAAAGAGACCCGCGATCAGGCCCTCTATTCCCTCTCCACGGCCCCGGAAAGCGGCTCGGAACGCGAATTGCTGCATCGAACCGCTGTTTTGGCAACAGTGGAGCTGGCCAAATCCGATCGGGGAGATTATAAATAGAGTCGCGACTCTTGACCTTGGAAGAGATCGCGACCCGCCTGCCTCAAATCAGCGGGTTGTCCAGTGGCATTTTTCTACCTGGCCGTGCCTGCTCATGTCTTTGGATCTGATTCGCAACTTTTCCATCATTGCTCACATCGATCATGGAAAAAGCACCCTGGCCGACCGGCTGATCGAATTCACCGGCGCCATGGATGCCCGTGATATGACCTCCCAGGTCCTCGACAGCATGGACCTGGAGCGGGAACGGGGCATCACCATCAAAGCCCAGTCCATGCGGTTGAACTACCGCGCCAAGGACGG
>JADGAY010000005.1:0-22544 GCA_015231775.1 Magnetococcales bacterium
CAGGAAGAAGTCATGGAAGGATGACGAGAGCAAGTTCCGAATCCACCTGAAACCCATTCACGCGAAACGATTGTCAGAGATCACGAAAGCCGATGTGGCCCGAATCCATTCCAATATCGGGATCAATCAGCCGGTATTCGCGAACCGGGTTCTGGCGCTGGTGTCAAAAGTCTTCAACGTCGCGGTGGAGCTCGGATTATGGGATGGGACGAACCCGGCAACCGGGGTCCGGCATTTCAAAGAGACGAGCCGTGATCGGTTCCTCTCTGGCGATGAACTGCAACGATTTATGGCCGCCCTTGGCGAAGAGTCAAGTGAGACGATCCGGGCTTTTTTCCTGGTGGCCCTCCTGACCGGTGCCCGCCGGGCGAATGTGCTCGCGATGCGCTGGGAGCAAATCGATCCGGACCGCGCAGTGTGGCGCATCCCAGAGACAAAAAACGGCACGCCGGTGACTGTTCCGCTGACTCCGATGGTCATGGAGATTCTGGCCGGACTGTCGCGCGAAAGTGAATGGGTGTTTCCGTCTCCAAGGGCCTCGTCAACCGGACATCTCGTCGAGCCGCGCAAGGCGTGGGAGCGGATCATTGCCCGCGCCGGGATTGATGATGCGCACATCCACGACTTGCGCCGGACAATGGGCAGTTGGCAGGCGATCACCGGGGCGTCGTTGGCAGTCATCGGCAAAGGTCTTGGGCACAAGTCGCAACAGGCCACCGCGATCTATGCGCGGCTCAATCTCGATCCGGTGCGGGCGGCGATGGAGAAGGCTACCGAGGCGATGATGGGTGTCAAGCCGTGCTCATGAAATGATTGCGTCTGATCCTAGTGAGTATTGCCGCGAAGCCCTTGTCTTTGATCCCGGCAATCGATTGCTCGAAAGGAACAGCAGGCGCTGAAATCGCCACCGATTGCGTGATCATCTCCGCGCGCCTTCGGCCCTCGGCGACCTTGATGCCGTGCTCTGGCGCGAAAAGGCCATCCCTGGCCTTGGCCGCAATGGCCCGCACCCACCCGACCCGGTTCCGCACTGTCTTGCCATCCAGGATCCCCCCGGCCAGCTCGTCGAGGACTGTTTGCGCCTGGTGGTGGGGCAGGGTGGCCAGCGCGGCAAGCATGCTGGCGCGCTCTGCCGGCGTGACCTCGGGTGGGAAGATCAGGTCAGGTTGCGCTTCAACCGTCAAGTCTTGCTCGACAGTTGCCGGTTTTTGCTCTGGATGATGCTCAACAACCGGTGACGATTCAACTGCCGAGGATTGCTCGGCGGTTGCCTGGGCGGCCTTTTGACGTTCGCGGTGTCGCCGGCTCCGGATGGTTGACGGGTTGTCTTGCACCACCAGAAAATCCGCCAGCACCACCAAGCCATCGGCGCTGATCGACATGACCCCGGCGGCCACGGCTTCATCGAGAGATTGCTTGCCGACGCGCGAGACCCACAAAGCATATTCCGGCGTGATCGGCGCGCCGGGTGGGGCGAAGATGATGCAGGCGACCAGGCGGAATGCGTCGCTGCTCAATCCCCATATGCGCGGATCGGTGTGCAGGTTTACGGGGGTCTTTTTCCAGGATGCGTTCATTTTTCAGCGTCCTGTCCTGCCGCCTTGGCGATGGCGGCGCGGATCTGATCAGCCTGCTCTGCGGTCTGATAATTGATCCCAAGATCGCGAGCCAGAGTCAGGGCGTCTCGCAGTTCGCGGGAAGCGCACATCAGCCGCGCCACATCCTCAGAGCCGTAAAAGTCAAATTGCTGGTGCCTTCCTCGCCTCGGATCACCAAGTGACATGATGACAGATCCGTCTTCTCTGGCGTGGCTGATCCAGGGCGGTGGCGGGAGATTGCCTTCAATGTCTGCACTCATCGGTCGATTTCCTTTGCCGTCGCCTTGGCGATTGCCGCCGCCATTTCGTCGGCAAGTTCTTCGTTGTGCCGCGCCTTTGCTTCACCTTCTTCGGTGCCTTTGGCACGATGCATTTCGGCGTACCTTCTGAACGTCTCCTCGGCGTGGATCGTTGCTTCCAGCAGATCTGGAGCAGCGGCGATCAGTAGGGCATCGGGATGAGACACAGTAGCAAGCCAATGGCGATGATGCTCGCGCCCCTTGACCGGTTGTATCCACTCTGCCTTGTCGCAAACGCGGGCCATTACCATACCGGATTGCAGTGGATCACGAAAACGCGGGCACGCGCCACCCATTCCCCACCGCGCAAAATCCATCACGTTAATGTCAAACCGAGGAACGCCTCCCACAAGAACTATTTCTTTAGTTTTCTCATTTACTTCCCATCTCCAAGGCCCCGGCGTATGCCCTCTCATTTCTGCTCCTCCTCATCCATGCGTGCCATCAAAATCTCGCGCATGAAAATGTTTTCTGCCTGCCATTGTCGAGCATGCTCAAGCAAGTGTGTGAACCGTTGGTACTGGTCAACAGCACGGTAATACAGCCTTCTGTGCTGCGCCAGGAGCGCGTCGCGGCCCAGCTGCTTTATCGTCACAAAATCTGGCGGGATGTCCACCCACTGATCAGGGCTCTTTGGTTGCGCCAGGTCCAGGTCAGGCACGCAGAAACGACAGGCCATCATGCATCCTCCTTTTCCATAACCGCTGCTTGACAGAATCGATAAGCGATGCGTCGGCGCTCATCTCCCATTCCCACGCCCAAAAGAAACCAAACCAGCCTGACGGGCCAAGTCGAGTTGCTCGCCGATCACGCCGGTCATGTCAACGAGCCCGGCGACAAAGGCCCGGTCAGCGTCGAAATCGTGATACCCATGATCGTCTTTAATCGCCCGTTCGTCCATCCTGGCCAGCGATGAAGAGAAAATGTGGTGCAGAAAAGCGGTCAGGTGCGATGCGCGAGTGAGATGCTTTTCAAGGGCCGCGCTCGGGCTTTGCATGGGATCCCATGACGGGAATGCCGGATCGTGTGGGTCATTTTTTCCGGTCGGCGGAACCGTGCAGTCACGCCAGGCGGTGGGATTGTGGCGGTTGCCGTAGTTTGTGGCCTTGGGGTCTTTTTGGGTGGTGGTGTTCATGCCGCCACCTCCTCGCCATTCTCGTCGGTCACGACCGGGATGTGGCCGCACCCCTCGACCAACTGGCGCATGACGTTGATCGATCCGGCGTGACGCATGGACAGATGCAGCAGCTTGGCTTGCAGGTCGTGCATCAGGAGCGCGTTGTGGATCGTCCAGCGGATGCCGCGCTCCAGATGGTCGATGATCGCGCCTTCCTCGGCGGCGTAGAAGGTGTCAAGCCCCTGGAAGAAGCCGATCTGGCCATACAGCATCGGGTCGATTTTCTTGATCGACTCGCCCGGATTGGACTTCGCGACCGACTCCACCACCCGACGGATGAACGGGAGCATCTCGGCGGCGTAGATCTCGCGGGTCAGGCCGGCTTCGATCCACGGCGGGATGACGATGCGGTTTGGATTGGGGCTGTTGGTCTTGGGGGATTTGTGGCGATGGTGCTTGGACATGATTGGCGCTCCTACGGGTTGCTTGTGGCAATGGCCGGAGCGTGTACGGTGTCAAGCGTACAGACTCCGGGGTTTGACACCCCACCGTAGGTTGGGCATTGGGTTTTAGGCTTGCGCCCTGGACATGTCCAAAACCCCGGAGTCTGGCGGAATCGATGCAGGAAGTGCGCCACGCTGAATTGCAGGCACAAAAAAACGCCAGATCTGTCGGGGGCGGTTGTCCGCCTACGGTTCGGTGGAGGTGTCAAGCTCCTGTGCGCTATTGACGCACAGGAGGTGGGAGAATGTCAATGGATCTTTTTCAATTCCTCGATAACGATTTTTGCAACAACATTGGAAACAACTCAATCTCGATTTCCCTCAAAATTGGATCACGAACGGATGGTTATTCATAAACCGAATCTGTTTATATGAGCGGCAATGTTTGTCCCTGACTTATTTGTGCACCTCTTGTTCCATGCCTTCTTGAACTTGTCTCCGTCCGAATTCGTAAGCATGGACAACGGCGGGATGAAAACGGCGTGGCCAGGGACGACGGCATTGAAACTATTCCGTGAACGATATGAGTAGCATGCTGATCCGTCGTCCATGACGACTGCCTCTTCAAGTTGGAAAGCATCTGGATTCTTCATGGCTTGTTTTAGAGCTTTTGCGGCGGTCTCGGCATTCGTGAGTTGCTGGTTTCTTTTTTCTTCTTCAGCATTCTTTTTTTCTTGTGCTTTTTTTTCTTCTTCTGTCAACGGCTTATTCTGTTCTTTTGATCTAGAAGCAGCTTCTTGAGCTTCTTGTGATAATGGAGAAACTTTAGGAACAACAATAGCAGAAATAATTCCAAAGCCAATTATTGCAATAAACACCTTGAATGTTGTATAAATGCACCCATCCTTTTTCTTCTGCTTTGCGCCGCATTGTTGGCAAGTTGGCGCTGTATCGCTGATTTGATGCTTGCACTCACTGCACGGACGCAAAGCCATTTTGACCCCCTTGGTTTGAGTGAACAGACAAAACCGCCTTTGACCTTCGTCTTTCCCAAGCGAAGCGAAAAACCACCACCACGCCTTTCCAACCCAACCCCGTTCAACCTCCGCGCTCCGACCCGTTGCAAGGCGGGGGTGGGGGGTGGTTGTTTTTGTCTTTAAACCACAAACAAAACCACAAAAACCGGGTGCGCGCCCGTTCCTGACGTACAACGCGTGCGCCTGCGTTACTCTCTACGCGTGCGTGTGCGCGCCTTGGCCGGATCTGTGCGGCTGGAAGCGTTGCATGCAACGGCTCTGGCAACGCGTCTCATGAAGCGTTGCATGCAACGCGCGATGCAACGCGATCATGACACGTCATCGGCAAAAAATCACGTTGCGGTGAGCGGAAAAAGAAAAAGGGGCCTTTCGGCCCCTGGAAGTTGTCATGCTTTGCGTGACGGTCAGGCGATGGCGGCCAGGTAAGCCTCTTCGGCCAGCGCACGCGCTTCCTCGATCTGCTCATCAGTCCATTCGTTCCGGTCATCTTCGCCCTCGGCCAGGTCAGCCGGCCACACCCCGGCGAACTGACGCGATCCGTGCTCATCGTCTGGGTTGAACTGAACCTTGTTGCCAGCGTCGTCCTCGACCACCACCGTGGCGGACGGGAAGTTGTAGCCTTCGGCTGCTGGGTAAATGTCGATCTGAGTGATTTTCACGATGTTCTCCTTGGAGTTGCCGCCCTTGCGGGCGGCGTGTGATGTTTGATGGTTACATGATCTCGCAGGCGACCGCCTTGCCGTTGACGATGATGATGCCGCTCTTTTGCATCAACGAGGTGCGGCGGCCTTTGTAGAACATGCGACGACGCTTGCCGGCGTAGAAGACAGACGCAATCGTCGAGCTGAAAGAGATGTCATCAAACTTGGCGATCCGATCAACGATCGGGCCATTCAACGCAAACTCAACGCTCTCCGATCCAACTTTGCCATCAACGCGAATTTCCATTTTCGTTCTCCAACCCCTGATTCCCCGAGGCGCGGTTCAAAGCTTCATTGCTTTGTTGGATATAGTTATACATCATCTGATGAGGTATTGTAAAGAGGAAAATTCAGGGTCATGCATTTTTTCTTGCCGGCCCTCTTCCAGATGACCGGGTGGGCGTGTCTGTCAAAACCGACGACTCCAACAGCGCGAGTTTGGCTGGCGGAATGGGGGTGTGCGAGCGCGCCCACGGATCAAGCGTCCAGATGTTGGCCGTGTTGATCGCGGACTTGGTGCGCCTGGCAATGTCGGCGTTGGTCATGCCGTACTCTGATATAAGCTCACGCAACCGCGCCTGGTCTTGCGAGATGACGTACTCGACCCCGGCTTGCGCGGCCACTTGCGTCGGCAATCCGAGCGCGGCCATCACCCGGCCAGGCACGTCAGTCACGAGCCGATATCCTGCCGCAGCTATAGCTATCATTGTGGCACTGTCAAGCGCATCTGACGAGTGGGCGCGCTTGAGCTGGCCCGCAGATCCGGAAGTGCGATCGATGCGGTATTTTGTGATTCCCCTTTCCGGGGAGACGAGATGAATTGTTGCCATGTTACCTCAACATTATTTCCTGTTTGAGTTTGCCCATTTGATCAAATTTTCTCTCGTTGACAGATCGAGTCGCAAATCAATCCATCGTGCCGCTTTTGACTCTTTAAGCAGCGCCAGGAACTTTCTTGCTCTTCTGTCAAGCAACGCTTTATCTTGTGTTGAATAATTAATGTAACAATATGATTTTTTTGCAGATTCTCCGCTTGAAAGGCACTCAAGAATGACAGGCCAAGCATTGAAACGGATCGTTTCAGCCCACGCGACTTGCTTTTCAGAGCCAACAAGTTGCGGCCTTTCATCATCTTTGTTGAACTCGGCAGCATGAGAATTTTTGACAGCGTTTCGATCTGCCATGGAGCATTTCGGACATTTGTAGGTCTGTCGAATAGAAATATAGAGTTCGTCTATTGCGTCGTGACTTTCAACGCTGGAGTGTCCGCAAACGTGGTTTATTGTGATTTGTTCCATTTCCTGTCTCCAGCCCCTGACCCCCGAGGCGCGGTGTGGGCGATCTGCCCTTGTTGGATATAGTTATACATCATCTGATGAGGTATTGTAAAGAGGAAAATTCAGGGGTGGTGATTTTTTTTTGGATTGGATTTGCGGGAAATAAGTCAGGCGCGCCTGGCGGGAAGATGGAAAGACGCGGCACGGAAAGGGGGCGGCAAGGGGTGGGTTGCCAGGCGTCGCGGCTGTGACCGCTTGGGGATCTGGACGAGGCCGGCGCTGGCCGGCGACGATGGGATGGGGGGTTGGATCTCTGGGGCTTTTTGGCCAGGGACCGCGTCCCCCCTCAAACTTTTACGAGACAGAAATTCAGGATTTTGCCACTGTCCAAGCGGTCACATTCTCACCCCGGCCCACGCCACCCTCCCGACTACCCGTATCGGCACTCCGTCGCTCTGGCGGATCGTCTCATGTGGATAGCTGGGATTGTCGCTGATGATCATCAGATCTCCTGTGAAGGTTTTGCGCAGCCGTTTGACCTTGAGGGTGCCGTCATGGTCGATGACGTAAATTGCATCCGCTGTCACCCGGTCACGCTCCCGCAAATCCACGAGAACCATGTCCCCATTTTTCAGGGTCGGAGCCATTGAGTCTCCGTCTACGCTGATCAAAGCCGCCTTGTCGCGTTGCAAACCCATATCTATGAACCACTCCAGTTTGAAATTGATGTGCTCGATGATCCGTTCGGATTCGACCAGCGCGCCGGCCCCAGCGCTGCAATAGACATCATATCGTGGGATCGATACATAATCTTGAGTGGGTTTTTCGTCTGATTCTGTCATTTTTTCAACTACATCGGCATACATCATTGGGCCGACACCGCGCAAGAGCCAGTCGCAGGACAAGCCTAGAGATTCAGCAATCTGATTGATCTTGTCTGCGCTTGGGCTCACCCCTTTCATGATGCTGTTGAGCGTTCCATACGGGATGCCAACGGCGCGTGACATCTCTTTCAAATTGTTATTAAATCGTTCAATAACAATTAGTTCAATGTTTTTGTGAAAAAAATTCGACATTTCAAAAATTCTCCTTGATCAAATTTGATATCTAGGATATTTTGACACTCAACAACGACATTTTGAAATTAAGCAATTGTCGTACCAGCTTGAGAAAAGGCCGGGCGACCAGAGACGAAATACCTTTTTGGGTGATTATGTGGATGGTTTTTATGCGGCCTGTCTTGGCGTGGCAGGGCGAGGCGCGGCGAGGCATGGCGAGGCGCGGCGCGGCGACGCCCTGCGTTGCGTGGCAAGGCGAGGATTTTTAAAGAAGTGGCGCGGCTGGTCCTGGCGAGGTTCGGCGATGCATGGAGAGGCTTTGCTAGGCAAGGCGTGGAGAGGCCAGGCGGGGCAAGGCGAGGCAAGGCGAGGATTTTTAAAGAAATGGCGCGGCCCGGCGCGGCCCGGCGCGGCAAGGCAATCAACAAAAATATTTTGGAGTAAAAATGAAACGCATCGAAATCATCATTGAAGGAGACACCCCGTTGATCTGCAATCGTTTCACCGACGAAGCGCAGATGGCTGCCAGTAGCGGGTCTCGTGTCAATACGGGAGGCGGGGATCGTGGGTCCCCGCAAGAGATCGCCACGAAGAAGCTGTACATCGGACACGACGGGAAGCCGATGATTCCTGGCCCGAATCTGTTCCGGGCGATCATTGACGGTGGAAAATTCTTCAAATCCGGGAAGAGTCAAATCACCACGTTGAAGTCGAGTCTTATCCCGGCTTGTGTCGGCATCGATGAGATCGAGATCCCGATTTGGCATGACGCGCCGTGGAATGTGGATACGCGGGCGGTGCGCATCCCTTCGACCGGCGGTCGCATCCTGGCTCATCGTCCGAGCTTCAATGACTGGAAGCTTGCGTTCACGATCTTGCTTGACGAGTCGTTGTTGCACATGAAGCTCTTACGAGAAATCGTGGATGCTGCCGGGGTCCGTATCGGGCTCGGGGATTTCCGTCCGGCGTGCAAAGGTCCGTATGGAAAGTTCAAAGTCGCGAAGTGGGCGGAAGTTTCCGAGCAGCCATGAAAGAGATCTTCAGAGAAGACCTGATGACGCTCACGCAGGTCGCCTCAGAGGTCAAAAGGGCAGAGCGCACGGTGTCACATTGGATTCAGCATGGCATTGGCCCGGATGTGATCGTGATGGACGGGAAATATCGACTGGTCTCGCGGAAATCGTTCATCGAGTGGTTTGATCGCAACCAAGACCGACTCTCGAAAGGACTCGCCCCGACATGACAGCCATCAAACAGAAGCTGATTCATGAGGAGCCTGAGTACACCGTTTCGGCGTTCTCGCTCGATCCTTGGAAAGCGGTCAAAAAAAAAGAAAGCTGGATTCGGAGGTCGCGCGATGACGAGTCAGAGAAAAAGCGATGGTGGCCAAAGGGCGAGACAACCTGGACGCCTGTCGGCTGGTGAGGCGGCGGGCTGGCTCGGCGTGTCAGTTTCCACGCTGGCGAATTGGCGCTGCTCCGAGAAAGGGCCGAGATACAGCAAGAACGGAAAATGGGTCGAGTATGACCTGGTTGATCTAGAAGCGTGGCGGGAAGCGAAGAAGATCGATCCGGAGGCCGCCAAGGTGAAGGTGGTTAAGGTCATGAAACCGAAAATCGCCCAGAGGTTGCGCGAGACGTTGAATCTCCCACCGGTGAAGGGTGGGCGCAGGAAAGTGGCATGACTGCCAGTCGCCCAACTGGACAGGGCATGGGGCTTCTATCCCCACACAGTAGTCCCGGATGGGGCACCAGTGTTTGTCAGGCGTGCCGGTAGAGCAGCCGGTATCCGGATAAATTTCAAGGTCGAGCACAGGAGAAGTTATGGAAGCCGATGATGAGCAGAAGAAGATCCTCGCCGCCGCGAAGAGAGGCTACGATGGGTATTGCGATTACACGGACTGGAAAAGCCTCGTCACCGGAGATCGACTTCCGGCGTGGGAGGGTTTGAAGCCCAGTATCAAAAACGCTTGGTATGCTGCGGCAGAGGCGATCTTGATCAAATCCTGAAGAATTGGTGAGGATAGATAAATGACGCGAATGGAAGAGGTGGAGCTTAACACGTGGCGATGTGAGGTTTGCAGGATAACGGTCAGGCTTGAAGGAGAGGCGCGTAAAATTCAGATTTGCTTAAATTGCAGAGAGCGAATATTGGAATGGCTCCCGATTTCTTATGAACGAATTGGTGAATGCGGAGGCTGATCCGCAACGAAGCAGCAGTAGCGCCGGAAATCACGGCAGAACCGAGCCGGCAAGCCGGAGATCAGCACCGGCCACCAATTTGAAGGTGCGGCACCAGCCTGGTCAAACGCCGCAACCTTGGCAAAGCCAAGGCGAACAGTGGTGGAAGGCCATGCCTATCGGACGGGAAGTGTCCGTGACACCAGATATCTTGCGGGCAGGGTGGTGAAACGCCAACGACGGTGAAAAAAACCGATTCCGGTGGAAGTCCGGAAATAACCACATCTAAATAAAGATTGAGGAATTAGAAAATGATCGATTACTTTTATCTTCTTTTCAATATTTTGATCGTTCCAATTGTTTTTATTTTTGCCTACAGCGCGTCTTGGTGTGTGATCAAATGGCGCAACAGAACGCGCAGGCGTCTCAATGTCACCCGCACCCTGAAACAGTTCAGAGCGGATGGCGAACTCAACAATCACTAAAAAAGGAAACGACCATGCCAAGACAGCGCAAATTCACTGACTCACAAGAGCAAGTCATCCTGATCGATTTCAATGGCGGAATCAATATCGAGGATCTCCAGGACAAGTATGGAGTCCATTTCTCCACCATCCAAAACATTCTCAAGCGTCAAGGCGTCACCTCTTTTGCCGGGCGTTTCAAGAGCAAACAGAAGGGCAAGGGGGAGTCCGATGCATAATCAGCCCAATCCGGTGCCGGCGGATGACGTTGGCGGGATTTCGAGCAAGGAGTTGCGGCGCGTGGTCGAGCGGATCGAGCGTCTGGAGGGGGAGAAATCCGGAATTTCCATCGACATCGCTGCCATCTACGCCGAGGCCAAGTCCTTGGGCCTCGACCCGAAGATCATTCGCAAGATCATCCGTCTGCGCGCCATGGAGCCGCATCAGATCGAGGAGGAAGAGACCTTTCTCGATCTGTACAAGCGCGCCCTTGGAATGCGGGTGTGACCATGGAAATCATTCCGCATTCGCAGGCGTGGCTTGATGCGCGCCGGACAGGGATCGGCGGTAGCGATATCGCCGCCCTGCTTGGCCTGCACCCGTACAAAACCCCTACTGATGTCTATCTAGACAAAACCGGGCAGGCGGAACATCAAAAGGCCGGAGAAGCGGCGTATTGGGGAACCGTCCTTGAAAATATCGTGGCCCAGGAATTCGCTGATCGGACTGGAAAGAAAATCCAGCGAGTCAATCAGATTCTGATCCATCCGAGCTACCAATTTGCCATTGCCAATATTGACCGGGCGATTGTCAATCCGGACATTTCCGGAACGGTGCGGTGGAAGAATGATCGACTGACCACCGATCAACTGCTTGAGTGCAAAACCGCCAACGCCTTCCTGGGAAAGCTCTACGGCGACGAAGGTTCTGACGAAATCCCATGGAATTACCTGGCCCAATGCCAATGGTACATGGGCGTTACCGGCGCAACGGTGTGCCACCTCGCCGTTCTGATCGGTGGGCAGCGGTTCAAAACCTACATGATCGAGCGCAACGATCAAGCAATCACTGACATGATCGAGGTGGCGGCGGGATTCTGGAAAAGCAATGTCCAAGCCGGCGTCGCTCCTGATCCGTCAACGTGCCGGGAAGCGGCGCAAAAGTACGGACGCCACATCACCGGGAAAATGGCAATCGTCGGGGTCGAGATCGCCGAGGCGTGCATGAGTATTGCCGAAATTCAGGCCCAGATGAAGACCCTGGAGAGGGAAGAAGAGTCGCTGAAATTGCGCGTCATGATGGCCATGGGAGATGCGGAGGTTGCCGCTCACATGGGAAAAGCTGTGGCGACATGGAAAACCCAAATCCAAAACAGACTCGATCTTGACCGGATCAAGCAAGACAATCCTGAGTTTGCCGAGAAATACAAAAAACCAATCGAGAGCCGCGTTTTCCGGCTCAAGAAATAATCTGGAGGAAATATGAACGATATTTCTGTTTCTACGTCATCGCGAGCGGGGGGATTCATGACCCCGACAAGCTTTGACGACGCGATACGCATCGCAAAGGCTCTGGCATCATCAAGCATGGTCCCGAAGGCATATCAAGGCAATCCGTCAAATGTCCTGGTTGCGATGCAATTGGGAATGGAGATCGGACTCCATCCATTGCAGGCCATGCAAAACATTTATGTTATCAATGAGCGCCCTGCCTTGTTTGGTGATTCAATGCTGGCTGTTGTTCGCAACTCTGGGTTGATGGAGTTTATCAACGAGGAACTGGTGAACGGTGTTGCGACATGCACGGTCAAGCGTCGCGGAGAAGATCCGGTCAAGCGGACGTTTTCGACTGACAACGCCAAGCGTGCCGGGCTGCTTAACAAATCTGGGCCGTGGACCCAGTACCCGGAGCGAATGCTACAGCTTCGCGCCCGCGCTTTCGCCCTTCGTGACACTTTCCCTGACGTGCTCAAAGGCATGTACATGGTTGAGGTCGAGCGTGATTCCGAACCGATCAACATGGGCCCGGTCGAGGTTCTGAAAGACGACCAGCCGAAAACCAAAACGGCGACCTTTGCGGCGAAAGTGGCCAAGGTGGCCAAGCCAGAATCCATCGTTCAGGAGGCCACTCTTGCCCAAGAGCAAGATTCTCAGCCGGATCCAGTCCAGAACATGCAGCAAGACGCGCAGATGGAAGCGCCGACCTTGGACGATGTACTTGCCGCCATCGCCGCCGCATCCAGCCGCGCCGAGCTGCAAGCTGTCGGAGATATGGCCAGCGCCTTGGAAAGCGATGAAGACAAGCACGCCGCCAGGAAGGCTTTCAAGACGCGTCGCGAAGAAATTGACCGAGCCGACACCAACCCGTTCTAACCAGAAACTTTTTTCAGGAAAAAATCAATGAAGCTTCAGGTCACCAATTTCCTCCGCATCAAGTCCGCCGAGATCGCAATCGCAAAGGAGAAAATCACCCTCATTGCCGGGGACAACGAGTCCGGGAAATCCTCCCTACTGCGGGCCACCGCTGCGTGCGCCCTGCTGCGTGCGATCCCGGTTGTCAATGATGAAGGTAAAGACCAGATCCTCAAAGGCCAAAGCGCAGTGATGGTGACCGGTGGGGCGAAGAAGGCAGAGGTGGTGTTGTCTGACGGCTCCAACGCGGCGGCGGTGATCTGGCCGAAAAACACCGTCACCGGCGTGTCTCCAGTCAAAGCCAGCGCAATTTCGTGCGGTTTGGTGCAGTGGATGGTGGCCACGGCTGACTCCCGGCGCGTCATGCTGCGTGATGCTCTGGCCGCCATCAAGATCGACACCGAGCCGACAAGGGCCGCACTGGTTGACGCCATGAGATCAGCCGGAATCAGTGATGACGGGATGATTGATCGCGTCTGGAAAATGATCGAGGCCAAGGGCTGGGACGCAGCAGCAAAGGAAGTCGCCTCGAAGTGGTCCGAGGCCACCGGGGCGTGGCGGGCCGTAACAGGTACCGCCTACGGAGAGCAGAAGGCGAAGACCTGGAAGCCGGTTTTCTGGCGTGACGAGTGGATCGATGCCGATCTTGTCAGCATGCGAGCCATGCTGGATCAGGCTCACCACGACCGTGACGAGGCCGTCAAAAAGCGTGCGGTGGATGGGCATGTTGTTGACCAGCTCAAGGCGGCAAGTTGCAGAGACAGGCACAGCATCGAAGCGGAAGAAGAGAAACTGGCGGCGCTGAATCATGAGCACATGGAATTGGCGATGCGTCCGTCGTCGGATCACCCTGATCTTCTTGAGATCTCCAAACGGTCTGACGAGATCAAGCGCAAGATGCATGAGCATGACGCTGAAATCAATGAGATCGAAAAGGGGTTTAAAGAGCCGGTCAAGATCCCGGTTCCTCCTGCCGAGACCAATCGCAATGCCGAATGCCCGGCGTGCGGTGAGGGGCTCTATATATCCATTCTCCCACTCTGGGTAGAAAAAGAGACCGTCACCACTCCAGAGATCATGCGTCAGCACCAGGAGTCCATGGTGCGCGCCGAGGAAGAGTCGCGCGCCGTCATCGCGCACAACGAGAAACTCTCCGGCCAAGTCGAGGAGATCGAGAAGCGCATTGACGCGCTCAAGCAAGATTTGCGTGCCAACGAGGATCTCTACAAAGAGCGGTCGCGCGAGATCAACCGGGAGCATAACGACAAAAAAGACCGACTGGCAGTCAAGATCAACACCCTGCAAGGTGAGATCCTTTCGCACCGCCGACACAACCTGGCATGTGATAACGCGCAAAAGCAGCTCGACGAGATCATGGCGAACGAGGCTGCCGGGAATACGGTCACCGAAGCGACCATCCAAGACATGGGCACCAAAATCGACACGATCGCCCGGCAAATCGAGTCGATCGAGACGATGCGCAAGGCGGACAGGTTTGCTGACGAAGCCGCGCAATATGCCGAAATCAAAGCGCTGCTGGCTCAGGATGGCTTGCGGTCTGCCACTCTGGCGGCTGCTGTCGGCGTGGTGAACGAGGCCATTTACGCAGCCTGCGAGGTGGCTGGATGGGAAACCTTCACCCTGAACGATGATATGGAGATCACAAAATCAGGCGTCCCGTTTGTGCTGCTGTCAAAAGGAGCGCAATTCCGCGCCAACGTCGTCATGCAAGCCGTTCTGGCGACGTTTCGACGTGATGAGCTGCTCCTGATCGACGGTGCGGATATCCTCGATGCGCACGGGCGGAACGGACTGCTCAAGATGGTGCGAGGCATGACAAAGATTACCACGATTGTGGCCATGACGGCAAAACGTGAGTACGCGGAGGCTGTTTCAGGTCATTTTGACGCGGTGTTTTTCGCTGACGAAGGGCAGTTTCAGTTGATTTCGAAGGAGAGCGATCAATGAGCGGACACACGCCGGGGCCGTGGAAAGAACTCAAGATAAAAGGGCCTGTGACAACTGTGCCATATGATCACGACAAAGCGGAAGAGTACGGAGCAAATTTTCGTCTTGCGATGAGGTCGCCGGAGATGGCCGCGCGCATCGAAGACCTCGAAAAGAAAATAGAGGATCTGAATGCGATCATCGAAGGGTTAAATTTTCACATCCTGCTGCTGAACTCGAAAATCGCCAAGGCGAGCGGGCAAGAGGTGGAGAAATGAGCGACCCTTCACCAAGTCCGTGGCGCTATGTTGCCGAAGATCATGCATTTTGTGACACAGGGGATTTTGAAACAGAGCACACAATCGAAGACGCTTTCGGGGTGGCGATAGCCGGCGGGTTCGCTTCGGGGCGTCTGGACGATGAGCAAGTTGAAGCAAATTTGCGCCTCATGGCCTCCGCGCCCGAGATGGCCGCGCGCATCGAAAAGCTCGATGCACAGAATAAAGCGCTGATCAGCGCAATGGAGGGTTTCATACAAGAAGTCACCGACGCGCTCCCGACGCAGAATTGCGAGTGCCACAGAGCCCCACCATGTTCTGATTGCTCGGAGTACGGCGCGATTCGTATTGCGGTGGCTGATGCAAAAGCATCGCTCGCCAAGGCGACTGGGCAGGAGATTCAGAAATGAGCGGCCAGGAAGTCAGGCAATCAGACGGATTAAGTGCGGCAGAAATCGAGGCGCTCATTAAGATGTCAAAAATCATCAACCATGAGAGCGACAGAAGAGCGCGCGCCGTCATGATGATGCAAACGATCATCGAGTATCTCCAGATCGTCGCTCCGTCTATCGCTGATCATTGGTACAGAGGATTGGAGGAGCGCTGATAATGCATCGAGTCATTGCAGCAATTGCGAGTGGATATGAAAGCATGATCAGCGGCGTGCTTGGCGCTTTCGATGATGTTTACGGCGTCTCGTGCGTGCGCACCCACACATCGCACCACGTTGATTGTGGCTCATCCACGCTCACCGCGTCGTTTTCAGTTCCGGCTGCGGATGGAACCGGGAAGGCGCATGCCATGGACGTGATGATTACGATCAAAGCTGACAGAGCCCAGGTCACGTATCACGGATCCACGGAGACGATCAAATTCTATGGAGATTTTGGGGTCATGGCGGCGCGGATCGAAGACGCAATTGACGAAGCTGGGCGGTCAATACGCGCGTGGGTGGATGAGGTGCTGGGGTGAAAGAGCGACCGATTTTGTTCTCTGGAGAGATGGTTCAGGCGATCCTCGCGGGGAGGAAGACGCAGACCCGGCGGGTGGTGAAACCACAGCCGGAAGAAAGAAAAATCACAGAACCTGGACATGAAGGTGTGTCGCTGCACCTCCCTGGGCAATCAGCCTACAAAGATGGGGTGCACGAAAAATGGATACGTCGTGGAGAATATTGGGATTGTCCCTACGGAAAACCTGGTGACCGGCTTTGGGTGCGCGAGACTTTTTGTATCGATGACAGACCGTTTCGAGGAGGTGTTCTTTATCGTGCTGATTTTGCATCTCCAGAAATCATTTCGCCTTGGAAGCCCTCAATCCACATGCCGCGCTGGGCTTCACGCCTCTTGTTGGAGATCACCAGGGTTCGCGTGGAGCGGGTGCGAGAGATCAGTGATGTTGATGCGATTGCCGAAGGGGTCATCTCAAAGGAAGCTTTTATGCCTTTGTGGGACAGCATCAACGCCGTGCGCGGCCACGGGGTGGAAACAAATCCGTGGGTCTGGGTGATTGATTTCAAGGTGGTCGATGGACGCGACCACTGAGAAATACGTTCAAATTCGCCTGGCAGATCTCGGGAGGCAGATCGGGTGGCTGAGAGTGATCGGATTTGCGCATGGATCAGAGCATTTGGCGCTTCCGAAGGTGTGGGCGACAGGGATGACAGAGGCGCGCATTGACTGCATTTGCTCGTGCGGTGCGAGAATATCCGTTCGAGCGACGGCGCTCATGTCCCGCGATAAAAAATCATGCGGGTGCTATTCAAAGCTCTATGGAGGCGTTTGGTATGGGTAGGCCACCGTCAAGCAGAACATTTTGAACGGCAAGCCGGGGGTGCCGCAAAACTCCGGCAGTTGAGGTCTGGGCGTGCTCCCATTGAGGCCCTCCTACCAGACTGATCAACCGAATGGCGCACGATACGCGCTGATCAAAGGTTGAGTCGATGTTCCCGCATCGACTCAACCGAATTTTAAAACTTAAAACGCTGAGGTGAACAGATGAACATCGTATGGCCGCCGCAAGAGAAGGATGAGGAAGGGAGGTTCATGAATTGGACCTGCATGCTCGAAGAAGCGTCGATCGAGACGGAAGATGGCGAAATCGAGCAGGGGCCGTGCATTGCTGATTGTTCAGATTTTGACAAATCCGAGCGGTGCCAGTACGCGGAATTCATCCCTGGAGCGCATCGATGAGCGCTTGGAAAGACAAAACATGGTGCATCAAGAAGGGCTGCATCCTTGGCGGATGCCCCCTACACCCGATCAACCTGCCTCCGGAAGCGGTGGACTATGATGGGGGGATCTGGTGGCAAGATTTCGAAGGGACGCCGGAATGCCGGTGGTCTGAAACTGAAGCTGGAGAGGATGGAATCTAAGAATGACCACCACCATCACCCACTTCCATCTGTTCTGCGGCATCGGCGGCGGCGCGCTTGGCTTTCAACAGGAGTCCCCGCGCATTTCTGGCGTTCAGGGCCGCTTCGTGTGTTTGGGAGGCATCGATTCCGATCCGGCGGCCATTCGGGACTTTTCCAGACTGACCGGAACACCAGGAACCGTCCTTGACCTATTCGACCGCGATCAATACCGGGACTGGCACGGACGCGAGCCGCCAGCCGACTGGCGCGAGGCAACCCTGGATGACATCCGGCGCGCTGCCGGTGGAGTTTCACCGCATGTGGTTTTCACCTCGCCTCCGTGCAAGGGCTACTCTGGGCTACTACCAGAGCGGTCGAGCAAGTCTGTAAAATATCAAGCCATGAACCGTCTGGCCCTGCGCGGGATCTGGCTCACGCTGGAGGCTTTCGCGGACAATCCGCCGGCTTTCATCATCTTGGAAAACGTTCCGCGCATCGCTTCCCGGGGACGTCACTTTCTGGACCAGATTTGCGCTCTGCTCCGGCATCACGGGTACGCCGTGGCCGAGACCTTCCACGACTGCGGAGAGATGGGCGGCCTTGCGCAGTCTCGCAAGAGGTTCCTACTCGTCGCCCGCCACATGGAAAAGGTTCCGCCATACCTCTACCAACCAGCGCGCAAACCGCTTCGCTCTATCAGTGAGGTGATCGGGTCATTGCCGATCCCGGTAGGGCCCCAAGAAAACCCCATGCACCGTGTCCCGAACCTGTCTTGGCGTACCTGGGTGCGGCTTGCCATGATCCCGCCCGGTGGCGACTGGCGGGCGCTGCGTGATCTGCGGGTTGAAAATGGGGTGCTGGCCGATTATGCCATCCAGGCCACCCCACGCGATGATCACCTTGGCGTCCATCGCATGAGCGACACCATGGGCACCGTCACTGGCAAGTCTGGGGCCACCAACGGGGCTTTCGCCATCGCTGATCCAAGGGTGTGGTCTGCCGGACGGGATGTTTACCAGACGAGCGGAAATTTTGGCGTTCTCCACTGGGATGGCGCGGCGGGAGCGGTGACCGGATCGGCCTGCCACGACAACGGGTCGTGGACAATTGCCGACCCACGCCCAGCGATGACCGGAGAATATGGGCAATACGGGGTTGTCCCCTGGGCGCAATCCATGGGGGCGGTATCTGGCCAGTCCGCTCCTGGTGGGGGTCGGTATTCTGTTTCTGATCCTCGCCCGTTCGACCATTGCGAGGACGTTCTCGATATGGTCCAGCCGGATCCGGACGTCAGGGGCCTGTTCATCATCCGCGCCCTGCACGGCGGCGCATGGCATCGGCCATTCACCACCCTGGAACTGGCAGAGCTGCAAGGATTTGACTTGGCCGGGCCCCTGGACGGAACCTCGGACACCCGGTGGCGGATGGCTATCGGAAATGCGGTTCCACCACCGGCGGCGCGGGCCGTGGCTGAGGTGATCGGGCGGGCGATTTTGCTGGCGCGGGCCGGGGAGACGTTCGTGATGGGGGCAACGCCGGTTTGGGTGCGGCGGATGGTGGCGGCGGTGGCGGTAAATCAGGAGGAGAGATACGGATGAGCATTTGTCACGAGATCGATTGTTGTGCGGCGCTGTTCTTCCTGATCGTTTGTGCCTATGGGTTTTACAAGATGCTCAAGTTGCTGAGAAGAGACGATCCTGGGCGATTCTGCGTCACCTGCCGGTTCAGTGTCATCGACGGATCGGCCAAGTGGTATACCGTTCGATGCGCGAACATGCGCGTCGCGGCAGGAAACCCGGAGGCTCTTGCAACCAGGATCGGCGGTGACCCATTCGGGATTGACGCGATGTCTGAGAGGCAAAGAACTTGGCCGCTTGCGCCTTGTGGGATCAAAGGGAAGCTTTGGAAGCCGAAGTGATGAAATGCAGACGTTCCAAAGAGGCGGCGATCAATCAAGGAATGGAGATTCAACTGTGATTGCTCATTTGTTCGCAGCAGTACGCAATCAGAGCAAGCGATTCCCCACGGGTCTCTCTGAAATAGAACATGTAGCGGAGATGCGGTTTGACGGCATCCGGGATATTCCCGGTCAGGAAACTCTGAAAAATGTAAACCGCAAGCCGTGCGTTCAAAAACATGACCGTTTCCGGCATGGCTGTCGTGGCCGTGAAGGTACAGGTCACCGGTCGCATCTTCGCCACCCATTTGGACACGAATCCAGACCATTTGTGACGGTCAGGCGTCTGCTCCGGCATGTGCCATTCACGCATACGCTCCAGGTCAACCAAAGCGTGAATCACGGCTTCGGCCAAAATGGATTTGCTGATTTTGATGTGAGGAACGTATTCGGCAGGGAGTTCTTTCCGGATGTACTCGTCCCTGAAATGCACACAAACGGATGTCACATGCTGGTAGAGTTTCCGCTGCAACTCAGCATCGATATTGAGAGGCAACGGCATCGTTCACAGGCCGACATTGAGGGTTGTATTGCCGCGCAACGTTTCCAACCCACGGGCGCTGATCACGTCAAAAGGCTCTCCGGAGTTCGGAAGGCGCATTTCAGCCATCGCCATGATGCTTTGAGAGGTGGCAATAAGCATCATCTCTTCCGCGATCTCTTCCGGGGAAAAGCATCGATCATCGTCGAACAAATTATCATTCAAATCAGGCATGTTACCTCCTTTACGTGCTTACATCCGAACATGCTTCAAATGCGTGTCAGTTTGGATGGATGCAAAACCCATCGAGCACATCTCCAGCACATCCTTTTCCGTGTTCGTCAACTGCTGTCCGACCAATTGCCGCATGCCTGCGTGTCTTGCCAATTCATCCATCCTGCTCACGATCTGCTCTGGATCTCCAAGCAATGTGTCGTCGTCTTGATCGTCCATAATTTTGATAACCATGTCAGTCATTTATCACGCTCCAGTTTGCTGTTGATGGCCTATGAAAACCATGATCGTTACCCATCTTTCAACCATTTTGGATTACTCCTAAATATCATGATAATCAAAAAATGTCACCTTGAATCCGTTCGGACAGATGAAAAAGAAACTCTTGACCAGGACCGGGACTCTGGCGCATCCTTGGTGCCGCACCTGCAACAATCAGGTGTCGGGGTTCGCATCCCGTCCTGCCCTGAGGCGCTCAAGCGCCCCTCTAGCCATGTTGGCGCTTTTTTTGCGTCCGACATGCGTATGGCGGGCTGCGTGGGGGTCTCTTCGGAGACACCGGTATCCTCAGGCACCGGGAATGCGAACCTCGCGCAGCCCGCCACCTTTCTGATTCGCATCAGCGGTGGCAGGCATCTCTCATTCAGCCTGAGGAGCCTGACCATGAATACCCGCAAAAGCAACAACGCCAGAACCACGTCTTTTCCAGGCATCATCCCCGCAATCAAAAAAATCCTGGCCCGCAACGAGTTCAACCGACTCGTTACCGCCCCGCTCGGCGTCAACCGCGTCGTGAAGGTGGAGGTGCTGTCATGAACGCCATCACCCCCTTCAAGTTCGAGTCCAATGAGGTCCGCATCGTCACCGTTGACGGGGATCCGTGGTTTGTCGCCAAGGATGTGGCCGAGGCGCTTGCCCTGCAATGGTTCGGTTCCAAAACCATTGCGCACGTCCCAGAAGAGTGGAAAGGGGTAGGATCGGATCCTACCATAAAAGGAGAGCGTGAGATGCTCACCCTATCCGAACAGGGCCTCTATTTCTTCCTGGGCCGCTCCGACAAACCCAAGGCACTACCGTTCCAGAAATGGATTGCCGGGCAGGTGCTCCCGTCGATCCGCAAGACCGGTCAGTACCAGCGCCCGCAGCAACCAGACAAACCCGTCAACGCCGAAATCCAATGCATGTTCGCCTTAGACTTCCAGGATTTGAACATCCAGGTGCGCGGCGTGCGGGATCATGACGGCGATTATTGGTTCAACGCGCGGGATGTGTGCAGAGCGATTGGATACTCTCCATCGGCGGCTGATACCTATCAGGCACTGTCCAGGCATGTTGAAGCAAGGTTCACCAAGAATATCGACGTGCCTACCATCAGCGGTGACCAGCCTGTCAAACATATTGATATCAACGGCATTGTTGCTATTACCAACAGCTCCAAGAAACGCGGGGCCGCGCCATTTCGCGCGTGGTTCGACCATCATGCCTTGCCGTCCATCCGGTCCGGAGCGATCCAAATTGTCCATCCACCTCGGCAATCCAAAGCCACGGTTCCGGCGCTCTCTCAGATCAATCCGGAGGACGCGCCACTCATCGCGGGCAAGTCCACCCGCCTGATCCTGGCCGAGCAGACCTCGCAACTGGAGAAGCTCGCCGCCATTATGGAGGGTATGGCCACTCAAACCGCCATGCCTGTCCCGATCCACATCCCGTTCGAGGCCGCGCTGCCCAACACCAAGGACCATTGGGTGACCTACGCCAACACCGTTGGTGATCCCAATTGGAAAGACCCGCTGTGGGCGCTGCTGATCCACCTGGAGGGTCTTGGATGCAACGTGGACGGGGCCAAGGCGGCGTTGCGCTGCCGTGACATGCTGACCACTGACGCTTGCCGGGTGGCCAGGGGGTGGGGAGCGCATAACCCGAAAATCGACCTCCGCAAGTGGCATACCGAAGGCCAGCAACGGGCCGTCAAGATGGGTGGGGTTGGGTTTGGCATAAGACCAAGATGAGGCTGGAAGACAGACGTGCGCGTTGATTCTATTCATGAATCGCGCGCGCGCGATCTTTATAAGAATATCACCGGAGGAGATTTGGAATGGACGATTTTGAGGTGGCGAAGCAAAGGCTGGTCGGCAAGTTGGAGTTCATCAGGAAGTTCGAGACGCAAAACGAAGATTGCGAATTATTCGTCAGTTGTAGCTGTAGAGATTTCTTTCATGAGATCGGATTTGACGAAGTTGCGAGCGCATTAGAGGCAATCGAACACGCTCTCAGTTAGGCAAATTTAAGCAACGGCGTTCCAACGGCGTTCCAACGGCGTTCCAACGGCGTTCCAACGGCGTTCCAACGGCGTTCCAACGGGAAATCATGATGAACTACTATCCGTTCCATGTCGGTGACTTTTTGACCCACACCGTCCATCTGACTGAGCATGAAGAGCTGATTTATCGGCGCATGCTTGATTTGTACTATCTGACCGAATCACCCTTCAAGAGTCCGGAAAAAATCGCTCGCCGGGTGCGGTCTGACGTGGATACAGTCCGAGGGATTCTTGATGAATTCTTCATCCTCACTGATGACGGATTATGGAGAAATCGCAGAGCTGACGAGGAGATAGCTGATTTTCGTAATCACAAAGAAGCGCAGACGCGGGCTGGGAAAGCGTCTGCGAAAGCGCGAAATCAGAAAAAAGAAGATGAACGGCGT
>JADGAY010000005.1:22644-47913 GCA_015231775.1 Magnetococcales bacterium
TCGAACGGATCGGCAACGGAAGATGAACGGCGTTCGAACGGATCGGCAACGGAAGATGAACGGCGTTCGAACGGATCGGCAACGGAAGGGTACGCTCCGTTCAACCAACCAGAACCAGAACCATATATAAAGTCAAAATCTTCCCCCACCCCGCGCGAGGCGGAAATTTTCGATCTCCCTCCCGAGATCCCAGCCGAAGCCTGGCAAGCCTGGATCGAGCACCTGAAATCCAAGCAACCGAACTGGAGGCCAACCAGCAAAGCCAAGCAGCTGTCGCTCAATCGCCTGATGGCAATATGCGCCAAGAACCATGACCCGGCAGAGGTGATCGGTTTGGCCATGCGGTGCGGATGGAGCGATTTTCACGAACCAACACCAGATTTCGACAAAGGGAAAACGAACCATGGCAAAGCCAACTCAACCCATCATCAACCTGCCGGCTTTCGGCCAACCCAGGCAGATTTGCGGCGCGCCGAGTACGATCGCATTGATGCCGAGCGGAGATTGCAAGATGCGGTCACGATCGATGGTGAAATTGTCAGATCTGACCAGGCGTGAGACCGATGTGTGTCTGGATGCCATCTGGCGCAGCTTCGGAGAGTGGTTTGGTGCGGCCTGGACGACACACCACGGCCTTGCAGACAACGGCGTCTGGATCCGCGACCTCTCCGACCTCAAACCCTACCAGATCGAGCGCGGCCTGCACGCCGTTCTGGAGTCGGGCATGGACTCACCGCCGTCCCTGCCGAAATTCCGCAAGCTCTGCCTTGGCGACGACGACCTGTCCGACTACCCGCCGGAGTTCGCCGACATCATCCGCGAGGAGCAGGAGAAAACCTACCAGGAGCGTCTCAAGCATGGCTGATATCCTCGAACTCAAACGCCGCCTGACCGATGACGTGACGCGGGTGGCTGAATACCTGTTGCCGGGCGGCAAGCGTGTCGGGCAAGAGTGGGAGGCCGGGTCGATCTCTGGGGACCGGGGCAAAAGCCTCAAACTCTGCCTGTCGGGGAGCAAGGCGGGGGTCTGGTCCGACTTCGCGACCGGGGATGGTGGAGACCTGATCGACCTGTGGCGGATCTGCCGGAGTCTCACAGTGGCCGAGGCGCTCACGGAGATTCGCTCCTGGTACGGTATCAAGGCCCCAACCTTCGACGGGCCGCGCAAGAGCTACCGCCGCCCGGATCCGCCAAAGCCGTCCCCGCACACATCCCACCCGGTGTGGGAGTACCTCATCGAGCAGCGCGGACTGTCCCTGGAGGCGCTGGAAGAGTATCGGGTGCTGGCGCTCGACCAAGTTGGCCCGTGGAAAGACGGCGACAAACCGTACCGTGGAAATTGGATCGGTTTCCAGTCGTTCCACGGCGACGCGTTGAAGCTGGTGAAATATCTCAACCTGGCCCGCGACAAGGCCGGCAAGAAGATCTGCTTTCCGGAACCGGGGTGTGAGCCGGTATTGTTCGGGTGGCAGGCGATCCCGAATGAGGCCCGATCGGTGGTGATCACCGAGGGGGAGATTGATGCCATCACCGCCTGGGAATATGGCCATCCGGCTTTGTCGGTCCCATTTGGCGGCGGGACGGGCGGCAAACAGCAGTGGATTGAGGCCGAGTTCGACCGCTTGCAGCGCTTCGAGACGATTTTCTTGTGCCTGGACAACGACGAGGCCGGCAAGGCGGCCACCGCCGAGCTGATTGACCGTCTCGGGCGGCATCGTTGCCGGGTGGTGACGCTCCCGGAGCCGCACAAAGATCTCAACGCCTGCCTGACGGCGGACGTTTCGCCGGAGGTCATCGAGGCATGTTTTCGCAATTCCAAGTCCCAAGATCCGGACGAGCTGTGCAACGCCTCCGAGTTTTTGGAGGACGTGATCAAGGCGTTCTACCCGGACGGATCCCGCGAACCGGGCATGCCCCCGCCGTTCGGGCGTCTCGAAGGGAAGTTGCTGTTTCGCCCCGGTGAGCTGACGGTGTGGACCGGCGGAACTGGGTCTGGGAAATCCCAATTGCTGGGATTCTCCATGGCCAAGGGGATGGCCGCCGGGGAACGGGTGCTGATCGCCTCGCTGGAGATGCGAGCGGATCAGACCCTGAAACGGCTGGCCAAACAGATCACCGGTCTGGACGTGCCGTCCAAAGACTACCTGGCCAAGGTGCATGATTTCTACGCTGAGCACCTGTGGCTGTTCACTGTGGTGGGTAAGGCGAGCGTGGCCAGGCTCATCGAGGTGTTCGACTACGCCCGGCGGCGCTACGGGGTGACCCAGTTCGTTGTCGATTCGCTGATGCGCACCGGGGTGGGTGGCGACGACTACAAAGCCCAGGAGCAGGCGGTTTTCGATCTCACGTCGTTTGCCGTCAACAACGCCGTCCACGTCCATCTGGTGGCTCATGCCCGCAAGACCAACCAGAACGCCGGATGGGGCCAGCCGATCGGGGCCGAGGAGATCAAGGGCACATCCGAAATCGGGAGCAACGCTTCAACCGTCATCGTCGTCACCCGCGACCGGAAGCACGAACAGAAACTCGCCAAGGCTGAGGATGACATCAAGCGCGGTGGGTGCGTGTCCGACATCGAGGATCTGCGCTCCAAGCCTGGGGTCTACATGGCCGTTCCGAAGCAGCGCAACGGCGACTGGGATGGATCGATTCCGCTCTGGTTCGACCGTGAGACGTTTCAATACCGGGATCGGTCAAGCAAGGGGCCAGAGTCCATTCTGCCAGCCGATCAATCTTCCGCATCGTCCTGGGGTGACGAAGGGTACG
Organism: Magnetococcales bacterium; assembly: GCA_015231775.1. Lineage (GTDB taxonomy): Bacteria > Pseudomonadota > Magnetococcia > Magnetococcales > Magnetaquicoccaceae > Magnetaquiglobus. The sequence continues at coordinate 25,411 of JADGAY010000005.1, forward strand.
GGTTCTGATGGGCGGCATCGAGCAGATACCACTGACGAGCGGGGACAGACAGCGGATTGCCGAGGTCTTCAACTCCTTCCGCATCCAGTTTGGTTTGGAATTGGTTGAAAAGGGCTGGGATCGTGATTCGGTGTTCGATGGCATTGACCCAACAAAATGCGAATTTGCATCCGATCTTCCCGGCGTGCTGGCCATTCTGCGTGCCGGAGGGGCGGTTCTCGGGATCGACCGTGACGCCATCACGTTGCGGGACGGTTGCGGGTGGCATTTCCGTAAGACCAAGGGCGGCGGGTTGTCACTCGCAGCCGAGCACGCCGATTTGATCAGGGGGGAGTTATGCGGCTGACGGCAATAATCGGTGGAGAGATCCACGTCCAACGGTTCAATTCATCGTCTTCGCCGGTTCTGCGAAAAGCGATTGAGGAGAACACTTTCAAAAACAAGGCGTTCATTGATGCTATCAAAACCGGTAGATCGGTAAGGGGGATTCCTGAAACCGTTCAGACCTGGAGAAAGGATGAAAGCGGCATCGTTTTCCCGCGTGGGTATGGGGCGAGACTGCATACCTTGGCAGCTTCGTCGGCAGAGCCAATCGATTGGATGGACCATCGCATAACGGCCAGCTGTGGAGGCTACCCAGGGCGATTGATCGGGGTCGAGCCAAGGCCGTACCAGGAGCAAGCCGTAACCGACGCCCTGAAAAAATCACAAGGGGTGGTGCGTGCGCCGACCGGATCAGGGAAGACCCTGATGGGGAATGAGCTGCTGCGACGCCTCGGACAGCGGGCGGTGATCCTGCTGGCGGCGCGCGAGCTGGCCAGACAGTGGGTCGAGGTGATTCGCAAGCAACTGGGCATTGAGTGCGGGACCATCGGTGATGGTGTGTGGACGGAAGGCGAACAGATCACCGTGGCGACCATGCAGACGCTGGCGTCCAGACCGGATGAAACGGCGCGGTTTGCGACGGGGATTGGCGCGGTGCTGGTGGACGAGTGTCACCATGCCCCGGCTCTGACTTTTGCCAGGGTGGTGGGCATGTTCCCGGCGAAGTACCGTTACGGCCTGACAGCCACGACGATGCGCGGCGATGGCCTGGAAGAGGTGATTTACCGCGTCATCGGCGATGTGGTGGCGTCGGTGCAGCCGGACGAGGTGCAAGGTCTCGGCGGCATCGTGCCCGCCATCGTCGCGACAATGGACACCGGGTGCCGATTTGATGGGGTCGATCCGGCTGACAAAAAAGGCGCATGGATGGGGCTGGTGGCCAAGCTTGTGGCCGACGGCGGAAGGAACCGGCAGATTGCGGCTCTGGCTGTTCGAGTATCCGAGAAGCGGCAGACGCTGATTCTGACGGACCGGGTCGAGCATGCCGAGGCCATCGGCGCGTTGATCCCGGATGCGCTGCTGATCCACGGCAAGCTGCCGGCCAAGGAGCGACGGAATCGCATGAGCACGCTTGCCGATTCCAGGGTGGTGATCGGGACGCGCGGTTTGCTTGGCGAGGGGCTGGATTGCTCGGTGTGGTCTGCGCTGATCCTGGCGGCTCCGATGTCTGGCGAGGCTCCCTTGCTCCAAGCAGTTGGCAGAGTGATTCGCCCAGCTCCCGGGAAACTCAACGGGCTGGTGATCGATCTGGTGGACTCTCACCCGTTCACCTTGGCGATGCTCAAAAAACGAACGACGGTTTATAAAAAACGCGGGTGGCCAGTCACCAGGCATGGCGGACTGGGCAAACTCGGATATCAACCAAACGCAAATCAAGACAGGTGACGAAATGGCATCGCTGAACAAGGTTCAAATCATCGGCAACATCGGCAAAGATCCGGAGATCCGCGACATTCGGGACGGCGGCAAGGTCGCCAATCTCCAGGTGGCCACCTCGGAGACGTGGAAGGACCAGCAGGGGCAGAAACAGGAGAAGACTGAATGGCACCTGGTGGTGATCTTCGGCAAGCTGGCTGAGATCGCCCAGCAATATTTGCGCAAGGGGTCGAAGGTCTACATCGAGGGCCAGTTGCAGACCCGCAAGTGGACCGACCAGCAAGGGCAGGATCGGTACAACACGGAAATTGTGCTCAAGCCTTTCAACGGCCAGATGATCATGCTGGACGGCAAGGATCGCTCTGGTGGCGGAGCTGATTACGGGCAAGAGTCCAATCGGGCTCATGGTGGGGGGTCATCCCAGCCAGTAACGACCGCAACGGCTCAAGGTGGATATGATGATATCCCGTTCTGATGATTCCGACGCACAGGAAGCGCTGAGACTGCGTCAAACTGGCAAGGTGGTACGGTGGTAGCGAGATAGAATTGTAACGCCTTAAAATGCCGTTTTATGAGGTGGCGTGATGAATGATGTGCAGGAGATAAAGCCAGGGGCAAATGGGGCGCTTCTGGCTCTTGATTTCGGGATGAAAACCGGCTGGGCGCTGCACCAGCTGGACGGCACCATCACCAGCGGGACAGTGGAGTTTAGGCCGGGACGATACGAAGGTGGGGGCATGATCTTCCTCAGGTTCAAGCGGTGGTTGGATCAGATGTTGAGCGCGTCCGATGTCGCCGAGGTATGCTTCGAGGAGGTCCGCCGACACCTAGGCGTCGAGGCGTCGCACGCCTACGGCGGATTCCTCGGACACCTGTCGGCGTGGGCGGAGGAGCACCAGATTCCATATCAGGGCATCCCGGTCAGCACCATCAAGCGACACGCCACCGGGAAAGGGAACGCCGGGAAAGAGGCGGTTATCCAGGCCATGCAGGCCAAGGGACACCGTCCTGGCGATGACAACGAGGCTGATGCCTTGGCGCTGCTCTACTGCGTGCTGGATGGTGCGAGATGACAGCGCAAAACGGTACGAATAGCAGTCAATCAAGCAAGACATGTCAATTGTGTAAATATTGGAAACGGTACGAAAAATCACCAGTAGCGATGGGGGATTGTCAGATGCGCAAAGAGAGCGGGACCGATGTTTGTTTCGCAAACTGGACTTGCAAAAAATTCGAGAGGAGAGACTGCAATGGGCGATAAGATCGGGTTTTTTCAGCATGTCGAGGCGCGCTTGGAGAATTGGGCAAAATGGTGGGTGCGTGCCAACGACGGCGGGCTCGGGTGGTCGCCAAATCAAACCGACACGCTCTTGCATCGGTTGATGAAACAGGCTTCTGGAGGATATGCGCACCGAGACAGCTATGCCGAGATGTCCGAAGAAGCGCGAGACGCGGTGGAGGTGGAGTCGCTGCTGCTGGAGATGGAAAAGATCGAGGAAATGCGGCGCAATGCGGCGGTGGTAAGGGTGCGGTTTGCTGGGACAGGGACGATCGAAGAAAAAGCGATCGAACTTGGCATTAGCCGGCAGAGATTTCACGAGCGTCTCATGCAAGGGTCGATTTGGATCGCATCAGCGATGCGTCATGACTTCAAAAACAGGACTTGACGTGCTGTCCGGACTGAATTACGATTGGAATCGTAGTCTTGCGAACTGCGTCTTGAGCGCGACGCTAAATTAAAATATGAAACCACCAAACCCGCCTGGGAGACCAGCGCGGGTTTTTTGTTTCCGGAATCTGGAGGGGTGAAATGGCCAACTTTGCCAGTGCGTTTGCCGAAACGTCGATCAAAGAGGGCGGATATTCCAACCATCCAAACGACCGTGGCGGGGAGACTTATCGCGGCATTGCGCGCAGGGTTTGGCCAGCTTGGCCAGGGTGGAGCATCATCGATTTTCTGAAAGGGCAGGGGATCGATCCCCGCAAGTGGACAGACAATGCTGAGCTGAATCATGCCGTGGAAGGATTCTTCAAGGTCAACTTCTGGGATCCGTTCCGTGGCGATGAAATCCAAAGCCAGTTGGTCGCCGAGGAGCTGTACGACACGAGCGTGAACATGGGGATGGCCGTGGAGGTGAAATTCCTGCAACGCGCCGTCAACCTGCTCTCCTCCGGTTCGCCCCTGACTGTCGATGGCAAATGCGGTCCGGCAACCATCGCCGCACTGAACGCGCTTTCTCTGGATCGTAGGCGTCTGGCTTTCAATATTCTGAACGTTCTTCAAGGCAACCGCTATATCGAAATCATGGAGGCTGATCCATCTCAGGAGGTTTTCATTGTCGGATGGCTGTCGCGGGTGAGGACGGCGTAATGGATTGGTCTCTGGTCGGAAAGAAGCTTGCCGAGATCGGACTTCCTGTCCTCGGGTCGGTACTGCCCATCCCTGGCGGGGCAGAGATCGGCAAGGCTATGGCTGGCTGGCTGTGCGGGGATGAGAACGCCCCAGAAAATGAGATCTTGAAAGCCCTCGAATCACCGGACGGACGCGGGAAGGCTGCCGAGTTCTTCTTGCAGCATCAACAGGCCGTGTTGCAAATCCGGGCCGCTGCCGCCGCCCAGGAGATCCAGGAGGTAAACGAGACCATGCGGGCCGAGGCAAGCGCGGCGCATTGGCCAACATGGACCTGGAGGCCATTCATCGGGTTTGTCACCGGGGTCATGCTTCTTGGGGTTTATTTCCTGCTTCCTCTGCTGCACATCTCTCCACCATCGGTCCCGCAAGAGGTCTGGGTGATGTTGATGGCTATCCTTGGTGTCGCATCCTGGGGCCACAGCAAGGCCCTTGCTGACCCTTCCAACACCGCTGTCACGAAAGGATGATCATGGACCCTTCGACGATGATGAGCCTGATTGGCGGTGGGGGCCCGACGGCGCTGATTGCTGCCTTGGCATGGGTGGTATTCGCACTGCGAGGCGATTTAAAAGCGCTTCAAAAGGAATTCAACGATTTTCGTTTGAAACAAGCTGAACACGTTGCCACGAAGGACGATCTGGAAAACATCAACAAAACCATGAGCCAGATCTTTGATCTGCTGCGGAAGCAGCAAGATAACTGGCAAGAGTGGCTGCTTGAGCAGCGCGGATTCTGTGGCCGCGATTGCGCGGCGGTTCGGCAAGCCCCTGGAGAGCGGCGAGGATGATCTCCGTATCTTTCGACCCTCGCCAGATGAAACTCGTCAGGGATGAGGCTGAGAAACAGGTGAGGTTTGCGACGTCAGTGGCTATCAATAGGACGGCATCAGTTGCAAAAGATGCCCTGAAAGTTGAGATGGCCAAGGTGTTTGACAGGCCAAATCCATTCACGATGAATGCATTGAAATTCAATATAGGAAACAAAAACAAACCAAAAGCAACTTTATGGTTTAAAGATAGATTTTGGTATGCGGACGGCGAATTCCTGACAGGAGAGTCAAGATATAAACATTATCTCGAACCTCAAGTGTACGGAGGTTCGAGGCCGTTCAAGAATTTCGAGGCCGCTTTGTACAAGCACCTGCACCTCCCAAAGGGATGGTTTGCTGTGCCAGGGATGCATGCGCGGCTTGACAGGTATGGAAATATGAGCTCCGGTCAGATCGTCCAAATACTGTCAGGTCTGCGCGTATTCGGAGAGGTTGGTTATATTGCAAACCGGTCGCGTCGCGCAGGGGCTAAGAGGACAAAGACCAACTCGATTGAATATGTCGTCGTTCATCCTGGAGAAGCAAAAAAGCCAGGCGTATGGATAAGAAGAAAAGACAAATTTGAATTGGTATTGGCTTTCGTAAAGACGGTTCGTTACCAAAAACGATTCGATTTCTTTGGAGTTGCGAACAAGACAATCCAGCGCGAAATCGGGGCGCAGTTCAAGAAGGCGTTGGCAGATGCAGCATCATCGGCAAGGTGACAATAATTCCGGGTCCTCCCGGAGGCTGGGGCGCTGCGGGTAAATTCGAACCTCGACTGGTCGCTAGCATCAGAAAAAAAACAGGGTGTACACCCCGAGGTGGACAGTCAATTTGGCTGGTGGACAGGGCTTATAACTGGATGAAATGGTATGGGGATCACTCTTCGAGCTTACGCGCGGCATCGAGGGTGTGCTCCGAACGCAGTGTCAAAGGCAATCGCTACAGGCAGGATCTCTCGCGAGTCGGACGGGTTAATTGATCCCGTCAAGGCTGATGCGGAATGGGAGAGAAACACCAACCAGGAGCGGGCGGTTGCGCAAAAGACCGTTCCAACACCGGCCAAGAATTCTGGGCTAGTCAGGGCGGCTACGCGGACTGATCCAGCAGAGTCTCCCGTGAGTGATAGAGAGCTTGCTGAGAAGATTCAGGGGGCTCCAAATTACCAAATCAGCCGTGCCATCCGTGAAACCTACAACGCCAAGATGGCGCGCCTGGACTACGAGGAGCGCCAAAGGAAGCTCCTCCGCGCGGAAGATGTGGAGCGCGAAGCCTTTGAGCTGGGCCGGCGGGTGCGGGATCGATTGTTGAATATTCCGAGTCGGGTTGCTGCGACCCTGGCCGCCGAGACCGATTTCAAAACCATTGAGCGGCTGCTCGTTCAGGAGTTGCGCACGGCGATGGAGGAGTTGAGTCAATGACGCTGTCGGCCAAAACAGTTTCATACGCCTGTGCATTCAAGCGGGGTCTGAAACCAGATCCAGATTTGACCGTCTCGCAGTGGGCCGACCAAAACCGCATGCTTTCTTCCATTGCGTCTGGAGAGCCAGGGCGATGGCGCACTGTTCGTACCAAATACCTACAGGAGATCATGGATTGCCTGTCGCCGTCCTCGCCCATCGAACGGGTGGTGTTCATGAAGGGGGCACAGATCGGCGGGACCGAGGCTATCTTGAATTGGCTCGGCTACATTATCGCTTGCACCCCGGCACCAATGATGCTGGTCATGCCGACTGTGGAAATCGCGCAAACAACTTCGAAACAGCGCATTGATCCGCTTATCGAATCAACCCCGGCAATCAAAAAACTCATCAGTCCTTCCAGGTCGAGGGACAGCGGCAACACGCTTATGCTGAAAGAGTTCCCAGGTGGAATTCTGGCTTTGAGGGGAGCGAATAGCGCAGCGGGCCTGCGATCTCTGCCAATCCGGTTTCTCGGGATGGATGAAGTTGATGCATACCCTGGTGATGTTGAAGGCGAAGGAGATCCGGTAGCACTGTGCATCCAGCGCACGGCGACTTTCTCGAATCGCAAAATCATCATGGTCTCGACGCCGACCATCAAAGGGTTCTCACGCATCGAGGCGGCATACGCTGAGAGCGACCAGCGCCGGTATTGGGTGCCATGCCCGAAATGCAAGGCATACCAGATTTTGGTGTGGGCGCAGATTCGGTGGTCTGACGGTCATCCAGATCAAGCGTTCTATGAATGCGCGCATTGCCAAGATCGGATTCACAACTCCAGCAAACAGTGGATGCTCGAAAACGGAGAATGGCGCGCCGAGAATCCATCGGCCACCAAGGTCGCTGGGTTTCACCTGTCGTCGCTTTACAGTCCACACGGGTGGTTGTCATGGGGTGATATTGCCGTCGAGCGCGTCAATGCCGGAAAGGATATATCCCGCATCAAGACGTGGAGCAATACCAAGCTCGGCGAAACCTGGGAGGAAGAGGCGGACTCCATCTCCGGTGATGACTTGCTTGACCGTCGTGAGCCTTTCGGAACCCTGCTCCCTGCTGGAGTGGTTGCGATCACGGTTGGGATCGATGTTCAGGATGATCGGCTGGAGGCCGAGTTTGTCGGCTGGGGTCGGGATGAGGAGTCCTGGTCGCTCGATCACCGGATCATTCATGGGGATCCATCCGGCCCGGCGGTGTGGAAAGATCTTGACGCGTTGTTGAAGAGGACGTTTCCACATTCAAGGCATGCTCCAGATCTGAAGGTGCTCGCCGCGGCAATCGATACCGGCGGTCACTATATGCTGGCTGCATCCGATTTTTGCCGTTCAAGGCAGGACCGGCGCATTTGGGCGATCAAGGGGCGCGGCGGCCCTGGGGTCAAGCTATGGCCGATCAGGCCGACACGGAACAACAAGGGGCGGATCCCTCTTTTCATCGTCGGGGTCGATGCCGCGAAAGAGGCGATTTACGCCCGGTTGCGGATCAATGCTCCAGGTCCAGGCTATTGCCACTTCCCGACGGATCGGGATCTCGAGTGGTTCAACCAGTTGACTGCGGAGAGCGTGGCGACGCGTTATGTCCGAGGCCGCCCGAAACGGGAATGGATCAAGCGATCAGGAGACCGCAACGAGGCGTTGGACTGCCGGGTTTACGCCATGGCGTGTCTGCATGGGTTGATCAGCATGGGATTGCAGCTCAACAAGGAGGCGGACTCCATGGACAAGAAGCCGTTCAAAGAGTCCGGGAAGCCGGTTGAGGTGATTCGCAAGGCCGGAATCCGCAGGGTGGCAAGATCTTCATGGATGGGAGGGTGACATGGCAGGAATCAATACACTGTTGGCCAATCGTGATTCGATCCTGGCGCGTCTGGCGACCCTTCAAAAGAGCGTCCAGCATGGAGATAAGCGGGTTGACTACGACCTCCAGGCGGCAACAACTGCGCTGTCAACCATTGATTCCGAGATCGCAAAGGCAGGGGGTTCCGGCAAGGTTGTTCGTCAAGTTCGCGTGAACAGTTGCAAGGATCTGTGATGAGAAAGGCGATCCAAAGAGGTGTGAATCCATGGGCGGTGAATGGGGCTCCTCCTGCCCGCCGGTCTGTCATGTCCAGCGGGTATGAAGCCGCCCAGGCATCGCGCCGCCTTGCTAGTTGGACCCCTGGTGGAGAAGGCGTCAACTCCCTTTTGATCGGCAATTCCGACATGTTGCGCCAGAGGTCGCGTGACATCGTGCGTCGGAACGCCTGGGCGACAAACGGGGTTGACTCGCTGACATCCAACCTGGTCGGAAAGGGGATCAAACCGCGTTCGATCCTCACCGAAGCGAAATTCAACGCGACGGCGCATGCGTTGTGGGAAAGATGGGTTGATGAGTCGGACGCGCATGAGATCCAGAATTTTTACGGACTCCAGGCATTGGCCGTGCGGGCCATGGTGGAGGGTGGAGAAGTCTTGATCAGGTTGCGTCACCGTCGCCCAGAGGATGGCCTGGTTGTCCCGCTCCAAATCCAGCTCCTGGAGGCTGAACATCTTCCGACGACGCTGAACCAAGACCTCCCGAACGGCAACCGCATTCGCGGGGGGATCGAGTTTGACGCCATCAATCGGCGGGTGGCCTATCACCTGTATCCCGAGCATCCGGGCGAGTACCGGATGTTTGGTGCCGGGGCCACTCAGCCAGTGCGCGTTCCTGCTTCCGAGGTGCTGCATCTGTTCCGCCCGTTGCGTCCCGGACAGATCCGGGGCGAGCCATGGTTGACCCAGGCCCTCATCAAGCTGCACGTGCTGGATCAGTATGAAGATGCCGAGCTGGAGCGCAAGAAGACGGCGGCTTTGCTGGCCGGGTTCATCACTCGCGCCGCGCCGGATGTTGGCGTCATCGGCGAGGACGGCATGTCGGATGACGGGTTGGCCGTCGTGGACTGGGCCCCAGGAACGATACAGACCTTGTTGGCTGGCGAGGATATCAAATTCTCGGATCCGGCTGATGTTGGCCCGAATTACGACAGATTCCTTCGCATGCAACACCTGGCCGTCGCTGCGGCCATGGGGATCACCTACGAGCAGTTGACCGGGGATCTTTCGTTGGTGAATTTTTCGTCCATCCGCGCCGGGCTGGTCGAGATGCGTCGTAAAATGGAGCAGTGGCAACAGATCACCATTATCCATCAGATGTGCCGCCCGATCTGGACCCGATGGATGGATCAGGCGGTTTTGTCCGGCGCTCTTCGCGCCCCTGGGTATGTTGGACGGAGGCACGAGTATCAGGCTGTCAAGTGGATCCCGCACGGGTGGGATTGGGTCGATCCGCTCAAGGACATCCAGGCCACAGTGATGGAGATCCGTGCTGGATTGATCAGCCGTGAACAAGCGATCTCCGAGCGCGGATTCTCATCCGAGGAGATTGACCGTGCGGTTGCCGATGACAATTCGCGTGCCGATTTGCTCGGCCTGATTTATGACAGCGATCCGAGACACAGGACCAAGACTGGGAACGAAGTGGTCCAGGACCAGCAAGACCAACAGCAAGACCAACAGCAAGACAAAAACCAATGACCCGGCGCAAGCCGGGTTCTCTGTTTCTGGAGGCGTGATATGGATTTTTTGCCACACCTGGCGGCGCGAGTGATCGGGCGTCCCTTGATCATCCAGCAGGCGAAGATGGATGCCATCCTGTCCGTGGTGGGCGAGCGGATCGGGATTGAGGTATCCGGGGCCGGCGCGCCTGATTTTGAATCCATGCAAGGTGATTTCTCGATTCAGCAACTCCCAGGCGGAATTGCCGTCATCCCGATTCACGGAACGTTGGCCAAACGCGTCGGCGGGATCGAGGCGGCGTCCGGCTTGGTGTCGTATGCCCAAATCGAAAACGCCGTGCTCGATGCGGTCACCGATCCGGCGGTTCGTGGGGTGATGCTTTCGGTTGACAGCCCTGGGGGAGAAGTCGGGGACGGGTTCGACGTGGCCGAGACGATTCGCAATGCCGGGACGATCAAGCCGATCTGGGCGGTGGCCAATGACGCCTATTCCGGTGGCTATCTGTTGGCATCGACCGCAAGCCGGATTTTCATCCCGCAAGCCGCCGGGGTCGGGAGTGTCGGGGTCATCGCCGTGCATGTGGATACTTCGGTGGCGGACGCCAAGGCCGGGCATACCTATACCACCATCTTTGCCGGGGCGCGCAAAGCGGATTACTCGCAGCACGACCCATTGACCAGCGACGCCCACGCTGTGATCCAAGGCGAGGTGGATCGTCTATACAGTCTGTTTGTCAGGACGGTTGCCGCGAACCGCCGCATGAGTGAAGAGGCGGTGCGCGCCACCGAGGCCGGGGTGTTCTTCGGCCAGGATGCGGTGTCAATCGGATTCGCCGATCAGGTCGGGACGATGCGGGATGCCGTGTCGGCCATGCTGAATTTTTTGGATGAGAACAGGATGATCAATCAACCGGTGCCGAAGGCATCAAAACGGATGGAGAACGAAAAAGTGAGCAGCAATACGGAAGACGGGTCGGAGGCCACCCCTGACATGGCCAAGTTGGCGCGTGACCGCGCCGTGGAGATCTCCCAGTTGTGCGCCATCGCCGGGCAAGACCAACGCATTGCCGGGTATCTCGCCGATGGCAAATCGGTGGATGAGGTTCGCAATGAACTGTTGGCGCTGCGGGCGAGCGCGTCCACCGTGGAGATCATTGCGCACATCGAGCGTGGCACGACTGATCCAGGCACGTCGCCGCTCGTCCAGGCCGCTCGCCAGTATGCAACCAAAATGGGAGGTGCCAAATAATGGCCGTGTACACCGAAGGGAATGACATCAACGATGTCCTCAAGTTCGAAGCCAATTCTCTCTATTCGCGCGAGGATGTGACCATCCTGGCCGGGAGCGGTTCGGACCGTGTGCTCACTGTCGGAACGGTGCTCGGAAAGCTCACCAAGTCCACCGTCACCGCGTCCGCAGTGACCGGAACCGGTGGCGGCAGTCTGGCGAGCGTGACCGCCGGCACCAAGACTCAGGTTGGCACCTATCGCCTCACCTGTGTCGAGGCCTCCACCGCTCCCGCTGCGACCGGGACCGCCACCCCATACTCGTGGAATACCGGCACCGGCACCATGGGGGCCATCACGGTTTCCACCGGGGCCAAGGTCGGTGACTACCGCCTCGACATCATGCGGGCCGCGTCCAATGCCGGCCATTTCATCGTCACCGATCCGGACGGGGTTTATGTCGGTTCCGGCGCGGTGGCTTCGGCCTTCTCGGCTGGCGGCCTGTCCTTCACCCTGGCCGATGCCACCGATTACGCCGCTGGGGACGGCTTCATCATCACCGTGGCGGCGGCGACCTCCGGGGCCGGTGGTGTGTGGACCGTTACCGCTCCGGACGGAACGGCACTTCCCGAGGCCGCGGTCGGGACCGGCTACACCAACCCCCAGATCAACTTCACCATCACCGACTCTGGCACCAACTTCGCGGTGGGCGACACGTTCACCATCACGGTTTCCGGGTCCGGCAAATATGTCGAGTACGACCAGGATGGCGTGAACGGGTCCGAGATTGCCGCCGGGGTGTTGCTCTACAACGTCACCGCGCCGAATGGCGAGGATGTTGAGGCAGTCGTTTTGGTCCGTCATGGCCTGGTGTTGCAGAGTAATCTGGTCTGGCCTGGCGACATCACCACCGACGAGAAAAACCTCGCCATTGCCCAACTGGACGGCATTGGCATCATCTTGACCCAAGGAGCGTAACCGATGCCAATCATGACCGATGCTTTTTCGCCCAATCCGTTCTCGCTCGTCGAGATGGTGCAGGCCATCAATCTCATCCCCAGCGCCTACGGACGGATCAACGGTCTGTCCATTTTCCGCGATCAGGGAGTCACCACCACCACCGTCGGCTTTGAGGAGCTGAAAGGCGTCTTGCGGCTGCTGCGTTTCCAGGAGCGCGGTGCGCGCGGAGCCGAGCATCAATACGACAAACGCAAAATCCGTACCTTCTCCATCCCGCACATCCCGCTCCCCGCCTCTTTGCTGGCCGAGAAATTCCAGAATGTGCGCGGCTTTGGCCTGGATGCCGGCCCAGACCCTTTCACAAAAGCCGTGATGGATCTTCTGGCTCTCTTGCGCAACAACCACGCCATCACCCTGGAGTGGCTGCGCATGGGTGCTCTCAAGGGGGTGATCCTGGATGCGGATTCCAGCATCACTCACGACCTGTTTGACGAGTTCCAGATTGGTGACAGCGACCCGACCGATTTCGAGGAGAGCAAGGTCGGCAAGCGTCTCCAGCTCAATTTCGAGCTGGACTCGGATGCCACCGACGTGCGCGCCAAGTGCATGATGGTCAAGCGCCACATCGAGCAGAACCTCCAAGGCGACACCATGAGCGACGTGCGCGTGCTGGTGAGTGCGGCTTTCTACGACGCCTTGACCGCCCACGCCAAGGTCAAGGAGGCGTTCTCCGGCTGGCAGGCCGCCCAGGATCGTCTGGCCGGGGACATGCGCAAGGGCTTTACCTTCGGCGGGATCACCTTCGAGGAGTATTCGGCCTTTGCCACGGATCCGAGTGGTGACATCGTTCCCTTCATCGAATCCGGTTATGGTCACGCCTTCCCGGTCGGCACCTCGCAGACCTTCACCACCTTCTATGCGCCGGCGGACTACAAAGAGACGGTCAACACCCCAGGACTCCCTTTGTACGCCAAAATGGAGGAGATGCGTTTCGGCAAGGGGTGGGACATCGAGACCCAATCGAATCCTCTCCCGATCTGCTCGCGTCCTGGCGTGCTGGTCGAGCTGATCGCCGAGTAACCATGGCGACCGCATCAGACCAGGCCTTTTTAGACATGGAGAGCGCCTGTCTTGACACCTTCGGGGAGGTGGTGATCTACACCTCCCCGCAAGGGGTCGAGTCCGAACTGGTCGGCATCGTAAGCGAGGTGGAAAGCATGATGGACCTTTCGCAATCCCTGGTGCCGGTCCAGACGACCGAAACGGTGCTGGAGTGCCGGACCTCCGATCTGACATCGGATCCGGTGGTTGGCGCTACGGTCGAGGCCGGCGGCGTGGATTACCGGGTTTCCCGTGTTTCCAAGAGCCGTGATGGCGTGGTCAAAATGGTGCTGGTGAAATGACCGACTTCCTGGAGTTCGGAACACTGCTCGCGGTTCGTCTGGCCGAGGCCATCCCCACCGCGACCGTTATCAAAGCGTTCAACCTGCCAGAACTTGATGACACCCTGGTGACCGGGACGACGTTGTTCGTGATCTCGGAAGGATACGATGTCAAGTCGCTCAACAACAACGGCAAGACCATCGAGGTCGAGCAGGTGTGGAGTGTTCTTGTGGCCACCAGGGATCCGGACGCGCTCGGGGTGCTGTCTCTCGATGTGATCCGCGCGCTGGCCGGCTGGGAGGACGGGACCGAAAAGTTCGCGCGCCTCGATCTGGTTGGATCCGGTTCACCAGGGTCTGGCCGCAAATCCGGATGGACCCAGGGCGGAGTCCACTACGATAACGTTTCGTTTATGACAACTTTTTATCTTGATACCACTTCATGAGGCAATGACATGGCAATCTCCGCGAGCGGATCCAAATTCTACATCGGCACCAGCACTGGCAGCGCGAATACCATCACGGCGGTGAGTCTCACCAACCCCTGCCGCATCACCCTGCAATCGAGCGTGGCCGGCTATTCGGTCGGTGACGTGGTGGCGATTGCCGGCATCACCGGCACCACCCAACTCAACGGCAACAGCTACGTCATCGAGTACATCGAGCCGGTCTCCAAAATCATCACCCTGGCCGGCGTGGATGCGACCGGGTTCACCGAGTGGACCAGCGGCGGATCCGCGACCCCGGTGGCCTTCACCCAGGTCAAGACCCCGAAAACCTATTCCGGGTTGACCCGCACCCGGCGCGAGATCGAGACCACCGATCTGGATTCCACGACCACCGAGTTCATCCCGGACATCCTGGAGAGCCCGACCTTCTCGATGGAGATCGATCAAGATCTCACCGACACCGGCCAGCTCGCCGTGCATGCGGCGCTGACGAGCGGGGTCACGAAGAATTTCAAGATGGTCTTGCCGAACGCCAAGACGGCCACGTTCTCCGGCTTCGTCAAGTCCATCGATACCTCGGGCGGATCCGGCCAGACGGTCAAGGATCAGGTGCAGATTCGTTCCAACAGCGACATCACTTGGGCGTAAGGAGAAACGAACATGGCTCTTTCACGGCAACAGATTTTGGAAGCCGACGATCGGAAAGTGGTTGATGTCAACATTCCGGAGTGGGGCGCTGATCCGGTAAGAATCCGTGCGTTCGGCGGTGTGGAGCGAGACGCCATCCGCCGTCACATTTCCGGCACAGACGGAAAAGGGAATGAGACCGCCCTGATGGCGGTGCTGTCCATCGTTGATGATCAAGGGGTTCGGATTTTTTCCGAGCCTGACATCCCGCTCATCAACACCAAATCGGCGTCAGCCTTGTCGTGTCTTGATAAGGCCATCGGCGAGCTGAATGGTTTTGACGGAGAGCCGGAAAAAAACTCCGAGAACGGCCAGACTGGATAGAGTATTTCCGTCTGTGCCTCGCGCTCGGAATCGAGCACCCTGATGCATTGTTGTCCCGCCTCACATCCAGGCAGATCGAAGACTGGATGGCCTACATCCGAATTGAGGGCTTGCCGGACGATCGCAATGATTACCTGCTTGCGCAAATCATGAGTGGGATGGTGGCGGCGTTCGGCGGCAAGGTTGACTTGCTCGATTGCATGCCCTGGAGAAAACCGCCTGTCAAGGTCGAGGACGAGGCGGAAGATGTTGAAGCGCGCAGTGCGCGGATCATGACAATGCTTGGAGGCTGAAAATGGCTGATCTTGGGAGCTTGATCGTTCATCTTGATGCGAATGTTGCAAAGTTCGAGCAGGGAATGAAGCAGTCCGAGGTGATCACCAAAGCCGCGATGGGCAATATCCAGAGCTTTACCAAGACGGCGGCAAGCTTTGCTGAAAAGGTGTTGTTCGGGGTGGCCGCCGCTTGGTCGATGGACAAGTTCATTTCAGGCATCAAAGGTGCGCAAGAGTCTGCCGCAGCCTTGAATGCGCTGTCTCTCAAGTCAGGGGTGACGGTTGAATCTCTGTCATCGCTTGGGATGGCTGCCAAGGCGAGCGGAACGGATATGGACACCGTGGCCAAGAACGCGGCCAAACTTGGAAAGGCCGAATTGGAGGCCGCCCAGGGCAACGAGAAAACAGCTACGCTCTTCAAGTCTCTCGGTATCAGCTACAAAGACAGTAACGGCAATCTCCGCGAGAGCGGGGATGTCATGATTGATGTCGCGAAAAAGCTGTATGGGCTGGAAAGTGCCACCACGCGCGTTGCTTTGGCCCAACAGATCTTTGGAAAAAGCGGGTATGAAATCCTGCCTTTCTTGAAGCAGTTGGCCGACACAAGCGAATTCCAGGTCAAGGCGACATCCGAACAGACCTACGAATCCGAGAAGCTCTTGCAGTCCCAAATGAAACTGGATGCGCGCAACCAAGGGTGGATCAAGACAGTTGCATATGGGATCACGCCAGCCTGGAGAGACTTCAATGACGCTCTCCTGTCTTCTGATTCTCTGATGCAGAAATTCGGAAAAGAGCTGAAGAAGTGGGAGGAAGATGGATCGCTTGATGAGTGGGCCAATACCGGTGCTCGCGCCATCGCCAGATTTATGGACGGTCTTATCTGGATTGGCGGGGTATTCAAAGCAACCGGAGTTCTTGCGGCTGCGATGGGGGCTTCGATTGCCTATGTCTTTGACGACGTATCATCGAAGCTTGGGAAATTGTGGGACAGGATCAAAACCCCTTCCGATTGGGCAAAGCCTCTGAATCTGGATACAGGTCTTGGAGCCAAGCTTTCTGCCATTTCCAGCACATCTGATCTTGAGATTGCGGCTGCTTTGACATCGGACATGGCTTTCACCAAAGCTTTAGAGAAGCAGCAAGCGGATCGTGCGGCAGGAAAAAAATCCGGCAAGGCGAAGCCGGAAGGGGAATACAAGCCAGAACAGGAAAAATCCGCATCCACTACCACTCAGCCACGCGAATCCAAATCCCAATGGCAATCCTTCCTCGACTCCCTCGAAGATCAGACCCGCCGGCTTGAGGAGGGCGAATACGCCTCGATGATCGGCCACGCCGAGCGTTTGGCGGAATGGAACAACAAGCAGAAGGATATGCCGTTCGCCGATATCGCGCAGGCGTACAAGCTCATCGATCAGGTCAACGACGCCAAGCTCGCCACCATTCAGAAAGCCTATCTGGACGGTCTGGACAAGGAGACCCAGAAGCTCGAAGAGCAATACAAGATGCTCGACATGGGGACGCTTGAGCGTGAGAAGTACAACGTCACGCTCCAGGGGTCGCAGAGGCTACAGGACATGATCAATCAGGCGGACAAGTCTGGCCTGATCCCAAGCGAAAAGGCCGCTGAGAATGATGCGGCGATGTTCGAGCGGCGCAAAAAGTTTATCGATGAGCTTACAAACAGCACTGACAAATCGATAAACGCGCAGATCCTTGCTCACGAGAGGCTCTACAATTACCAGCGCACAGCCGGATATGGCGCGTCACAGGCGGTTAAAAGCTACTACGATCAGGCGACTAATGCCGCCGAACAGATGCGAAACCTGGTCGGCAACTCGCTCAAGAATCTGGAAGACGCTTTGGTGAAATTCACCACCACGGGCAAGCTCGATTTCAAGTCCATGATCGACTCCATGATCAACGACCTGGCACGCATGCAGGTGCAGCAAAGCATCATGGGGCCGCTATCTGGTTTTCTTGGCGGGATTTTTGGGGGCGGCACCAGCGTTACCGGGCCGGGGTTTGAGTATTCAGGCCCGACAAGCGCGCTGGAAATCTTGTCTGGAGCGCGGGCCGGTGGTGGTCCGGTTGCGTCCGGAAGGACTTACCTTGTTGGCGAGAATGGCCCGGAATGGTTCAGGCCGGACGAATCCGGAACCATCATCCCCAACGGCGTAAGCGCCATGCAATCTGCACGCTCAACCGGTGCTGTATCGGGCGGCGGATCTGTGGAGGTCCATATCCACAACGCCACAGGGGCGACCCCTCGGGTTTCCCAATCGACCGGCTCTGGCGGCATGCCACGCATCGATGTTCTCCTGGAGCAGTTCGAGAAAGGACTTGCTGGAAACATAATGCGTGGAGTCGGCATTGCGCCGGCGCTCGAAGGCCGCTATTCGCTCTCTCCAGCCATGGGGCTGATGTAACATGCCAAGTATCCCGTCCTGGCCATCCGCCCTGCCGCAGAAGCCAACCATCAGCGGCTTTGGTGTTACCTTTGAATCCGAGACTTTGCGAACTGACATGGAGGCTGGACCATCCATGGTGCGGCGTGTAAGTCGCAGCAACCCGAAAACTTACACCTGCAAATGGGTTTTATCCAAAGCGCAGCTCGTGACTTTCGAAGCATGGTTCCGGTCGTCATCCGAAGGCATCAATGGTGGGGCCTCCTGGTTCAGCTTTTCTGGTCCATTTGGCGCGGTTGTTGGTCGCTTCACGGAGCCGCCTTCGATTGCTCCTGCTGGTCTGCATTGGGAGCTGTCCGGAAAGCTTGAGGTACTCCCAGCATGAGCGATCCATCCTTGTCGGACGCGCTCAAAGAGGCGTTCGCGACAAAGACGCAGGTGATGCAATACCACACCCTTGAATTCCGCCACCCTGCCATCTCCCCGCCGGTTCGGGTGGTAGAAGGATGGGTCGGGATCAACGCAAGACTGGAAGAAGACGCGCCGGAAGATGCTAGCGACATGGTGGAGTGGATCGCGTTTCCGTTTGAACTTACGCCCCCGGAAATCTCCCCAAGCGGAGCCCCTCGGATGGTAATCGAGATATCCAACGTGTCCCGTACTCTCATGGCTTATCTCGAACTGGCGCTGGAATCGATCACCCCGATCAAAGTGACCTATCGGATGTATCTTGATGGGAATCTTGATGTCGGTCCTGAGAACAATCCGCCCATGGAGCTTGACATCACCGGACTGCAAATCAACCCGTTGCGCATCCGCGCGGAGTGCGGGTTCATGGACCTGGGGCAAAAGAAGTTCCCAGGGCTCACCTACTCCACACAAACCTTTCCTGGATTGATCCAGCAATGACGGATCATTGGGTTCTTGACTTTCTTGGGCGTCCCTGGGTGCCAGGGGCTGACGGCCCGTGCGCATACGACTGCTGGGGCCTTGTGCGCGCGGTCTATCGGTATCGCTACAGCATTGATCTTCCGGTGATCCCGGCAGACGCTGAATCGATCTTGTCGATCAAGAGCGCGATTGCTGACGGGGTGCGGATCGTCAAATGGGAATCTATACCGTCACCATGCGAAGGCGCGGTGCTGCTCATGAGTCATGGGAAGATACCACATCACGTCGGAGTCGTGGTCATGGTTTGTGGGCAACCGCACGTACTGCATGCGGTTGAAGGAAGTGGCGTTGTCATCCAAGATTTGGTATCGCTGAAACTGCACGGGTGGAATGTGCGTGAAATCTGCAAGGTGCTTGAAGATGCTGGCAACCATCCGAGTCAATAGTCACCCGCTGCTCAACAGGGGCATGCAACAGATTGCGATTGACGCCCCGTGCTCGATTGCGTCGCGCTACCCGACAACCATGCATTATACCATCGCAATTCTGAATGGAAAACCGGTTTTGCGTGCGCAATGGGGTATTGAGCTTTCCGACGGCGACATTTTGGACTGGTACATCATCCCACAGGGGGGGGGCGGTGGGGGGTCAAATCCAATGACTGCCGTGATGATGCTGGCCGGGATCTTCATCCTTCCTGGAATCGGCGGCATGCTGGGCGCATCGATGGGGCTTTCGACGGCGACGATTGCCGGAATCGAAGGATTCTCGGTCATGGGCATGTTCAAAGCGGCATTCACTGTGGGCGCGCTCACGCTTTTTTCTGCCGTTGTCGGAACCCCAAAAACTCCGCAACCACAGGCTATGGCATCTATGGCGTCCCCGAGTCCGACATATTCGGTTTCGGCACAAGGCAATTCTGCACGTATCGATTCTCCGATTCCAGTTCATTACGGACGACTAAAGTTCCCTCCAGAATTTGCAGCGATGCCTTACACCGAATATTCTGGAAACGAGCAGTACCTTTATCAACTATTTTGTCTCGGAGTTGGTGAATTTTCGGTCGAATCGATCACAATCCAGGATACCCCAATTACATCGTTCGAAGAGATTACGACAGAAATTATCGAGCCTGGCGGGACAATCTCGCTGTTCCCAGCCAACGTGATTACATCTGTTGAAGTGTCAGGGCAGGAGGCAAAGACCAATGACCCTCTTGGACCGTTTGTCGCCAATGCGGCTGGCACGCTGGCAAACGCGATAGCGATCGATATAATCTGTCCGCGCGGGATTGGATGGGTGAACAACGACGGCGGGGTTGAAGAGCGGTCGATAACCTGGAAAGTAGAGACGCGAACAATCGATGATTTAGGCTCGCCAGTCGGTGATTATGTCACCTTGGCCACCGTGACCCTTAAAGCCCACAGCTCAACCCCTCAACGTCGCTCCTACCGATACACTGTACCTCCAGGGAGATATCAAGTCAGGCTCACCAGAACGGACGAAAAAGAGGACGGAGACTCTCGGTATTTGCATGATCTCAACTGGGCAGGATTGCGGTCCTATCTTCCGGAAACGCGCGACTTTGGCCCGGTAACCCTGCTTGCTGTGCGTATGCGTGCCACGGACAACATCAGCGCGCAAGCGTCCAGACAGATCAATGTGATCGCAACCCGCAAGGTTCGGTCGTGGGATCCGATTTCTGGATGGAATTCTTCTGCTGCATCGCGGTCTATCGCCTGGGCCATTGCCGACGTTGCCACCAATCCTGACTATGGCGCGGGGATGCTTGATTCCCGTGTTGATCTTGCGGCGCTTTACAATCTTGATCTGGTGTGGAGTGCTCGCGGAGATTGTTTTGACGGACGCTTCGACAGCCAAACGACTGTCTTTGATGCGCTGACCAAAATTGCCATTACTGGGCGCGCCAAGGTCTATATGCAGGGTGGCATTTTGAGGGTCTTTCGTGATTCGGCGGTCACCGTTCCGGTCGCGCTTTTCACGATGCGCAACATGATCAAAGGAAGTTTTGCCATTGAGATGACCCCACCAACCGACGTTTCCGCGAATTATTGCGACGTCGGATACTGGGATGGGGATGTGTGGGCGGCCCGCCGGGTCGAAGCGCGGTTGCCGGGTGTGGATGGAACAATTCCCGCCAAGCTCGACACTTTCGGCATTACTGGGCGGGATCAAGCGTGCCACGAGGGGGCCTATTACGTCGCAACGAGTCTTTATCGCCGCACCATTATCCACTTCGTGACAGAGCAACTTGGGTATCTCCCCTCGCTTGGGGATTTGATCGCCATCCAACACGACATGCCGGCATGGGGCCAACACGGAGAAATAACCGCATGGGATGGTGATCTCATGGTGGCCACTCTCTCTGACCCGTTGGTTTGGACCGACGGGGCAACGCACTACCTTGGCATGATGAAGCGTGACGGATCTCTTGACGGTCCGTATGCGGTGACCAGGTATGACGATGATGACAGCAAGGTGCAATTTTCCGAGGGTCCGGGCACTGTCCCTCACACTATCCTTGATGAGATCCGCACCCACATTGCGTTCGGCCCTGGCGAGGCATGGCGGCGGCAAGCTCGGGTGATCAGCATCAAGCCGCAATCACTCTATCGCGTGGCCATCGATGCGGTGGTTGAAGATGCGCGGGTGCATGCAGCGGACACCACCATCATCGTTCCGCCCCCGAACGAGTCCACCTTGGCCACCCTGCTCACCGTTCCGGATGTTACCGGTCTGAAAATAATCACCGCTCCCGGTGAGCCGAACAAAGTCCTGATCACCTGGGATGCCACTCCAGGTGCGGAATACTACATCATCGAAGAATCGATGGACGGCGAGACATGGCAACGCATGATCGAGCCGCGTGGAACATCGGCAGTGTGTGAAGCCCTGTACGGCCCGGACACGATTGTTCGAATCTCGGCGGTTAACGGCGTCGGGCGCGGAGCATGGACGACCAAGCACTATGCGGCATTCAGCCCGTTCATGTGGACGGGTTCTGATGACGATCCTTTCTGGACCGCCGACAATGATCTGTTTTGGCGGTCGTAACCTCGGAGACTGAACGATGACGGAATTCAACAAAACCCCGGTTCTGCCTAATCTGATGAATTTTACTCAACGCCGGGCGCGCGACTCATCCGAACCGACGCGGTACATTTACAGCGGATATGCCGTCCCTGGAACCTTTGAGAGCCAGGTTGGGTGGATGGTCACGCAAGAGGAGTACGACGGCGATGATTTCGTGGCCTGCCGGATCGCTTTCGATGGCGTTGTGAATCGTCACAACTTCATCTGGGACAATCGTGAATCTCTGACCTACGTGTAAGGTGCACAGATGACAGCAGCACTTCCGCCAATTATCGGTCTCACCGCATCGCAGACATTGCAGGGCGAGGCGAAAGAGTGGTTCACCGAGCTCCGATCATTTTTGTTTTCCGTGCTTGGGGTTGATGGGACGGCAGCTACGGCGCTTGCTACTCTTGGCGCGCCGTTTTCGGGCTATACTTCCAAAACCTCGGCATTCAGCATCGTCGATTCGGATCGCGGCAAAACCTTCGACGTGACTTCTGGGACGTTTTCCGTTGATCTTCTGTCGGCGGCCACGGCGGGGGCAAGCTTCCAGGTTTCGATTCGCAATTCCGGATCCGGTGTGGTCACGATCAATCCCAACAGCGTCGAAACCATCAACGGTGTCGCCACACTGGCCCTGGCGCAAGATGAAGGCGCGATCCTGGTTTGCACCGGATCCGCGTGGGTGACGATCGGGCTGACGCAGGTTGATACGGCGGCGATTCCGAAGGCAGCGAACGTGCAGAAGTTTACGTCCGACGGCACCTGGAACAAGCCGACGGGGTATGGCGCGAATGCGGTGGCGCACATCCATGTCACGG
>JADGAY010000159.1 GCA_015231775.1 Magnetococcales bacterium
TGGTGAACGGTTCGTCGTCACCACGGCCAAAGGGGTGGAGAGGAGCGCCGCGCTGGTGGTGGCCCTGGGGGGACGCTCCATGCCCAAACTCGGCGCCACTGGCCTGGGACATGCCATCGCCCGCCAGTTCGGCCTTAAAATCACCCCGTTGCGACCCGGCTTGTGCCCCTTGACCTTCAACGGCCCCTGGCTTGACGCCTGTCGCGACTGGAGCGGCATCGCCCTGCCCGCCTCCATCGCCAGCCCCAGGGCGCGCTTTACCGATGATCTGCTCTTCACCCATCGGGGATTGAGCGGTCCGGCCATCCTCCAGATCTCCTCCCATTGGCTCCCCGGAGAGCCCCTCGACATCGATCTGACACCCGGAATCGATCTGGCGGGACAACTCTTGAAGGCCAAGCAGACCGAATCCAGGCTGTTTCCGCGTACCATCCTGTCACGCTTCTTGCCTAAACGGCTGGCATGTCGGAAAATGGCGATGCCAGAGGTGGATGCGCCGCTGGCCGGAGTCGGCGACAAGGTGTTGCGCACCCTGGCCGAGACATTCCAACATTGGCACGTCGTGCCGGTCGGCACCGGTGGATTCGAGCGGGCCGAGGTGACGGTCGGCGGCGTGGATACCCGTGGCATCGATCCGGAGACCATGGCCTGTCGCGCGGTTCCGGGACTTTTCTTCATAGGCGAGGTGTTGGACGTGACCGGTTGGCTCGGGGGATATAATCTGCAATGGGCCTGGTCCTCGGGTCACGCGGCGGGGCGAACGGCATGAGTCGCACGCGCGGATTGGGGCCTGTAACCACCCACGCGCCGGGTTGGCGGATCCGGTTCCGGTGGATGGTGCTTCTCCTGCTCGCGCTGTTCATCCCCCTCTCCACGACTCTGGCCGACGACGAACGCACCCTGCATGCGGATCTGCGCCATCGACCGCCGGAGATGATCGTCGATGGGGTGTTCCTGGGCGGACCCTTGAAGGATCTGCTCGACGAGGCCGCCGCCCGTTCCGGCTGGAAGGTCGAGTGGCACGCCATCCCCTTTCCGGAGAGCCTGGAACGGCTGAAAAAAGGGACCGTCGATGTGGTGCCGCGGGTGATCCGCACCCCGGATCGGGAGCCGTTCGTCCAGTTCCTGGGACCGGTCAGCTCGCAACGCAAGGATATCCTCTTCATGGTCCCCAAGGGCCGCGAGGCGAGCATCACCGATTACGAGGATCTGGCCGGCAAACGGATCGGCATCAAGAAGGATACCGCCTATTTCGCCCGGTTCGACGGCGACGACGCCTTGCGCAAGGTCACCTCCGACGGCAGCGATTACGCCCTGGCGCGGGATCTGATCGAAGGCCGGGTGGATACCCTCCCGGTCCTCGATCAGGGGTCGCTGGAGAGCGCCATGACCGGCTTCGGCTTTTCCGGCTTTGGTTACGCCTTCTTCCGTCATTCGCAAATCCTGGACAACTATTACGGCTTCTCCAAGTTCTCCCAGAACGCCGAACTCGCCACGGGCTTGAGCGCCACCCTGCAATCCATGGCCACCTCTGGACGGGTGGCGGAGATCTACGCCCAACACAAACTCAAGGTGGAGACCCTCTCCCAGGAGAGCATCCTGTTGACCGAGGGGGAGAAAAACTGGCTGGCCAACCATCCCGGTCCCCACAAGGTGGCGATTCCCGCCCCCTGGCCCCCCATCGCCTATCCCGATGAACAGGGCCGGTACCAGGGTATCGCCATCGATTACCTGAAAACCATGGGCGAGCGACTCGGCATCGCCTTCGAGGTGCTCGACGATCCGATAAAATTCCCTGGCGCGGATCTCACCCTGCTCATCGACCGCCAGACGGACAGACCACCCGGACTCCATGTCACCGATCCTCTGCTCGCCATCCCCCAGGTGATCATCACCCGTCAGGAGGCCCCCTTCCTTGGCAGCCTGGAGGGGTTGCACCGCAGGCAGACACGGGTGGTGAACGGTTCCCGCGCTCACGCGGAACTGCGCAAGGAACATCCAGCCATCCGCCTGGCGACCACGGAGAGCCTCCTGGAGGGGTTGCAGCAGGTTTCCCTCGAAGATGCCCACGCCTTTGTCGGGGATCTCTTCGAGAGCATGCACGAGATCCAGAAGAGTGGCCTGAACAATCTCAAGGTGGCCGCCCACACCCACCTGACCCAAGAGGTGCGTTTCGGCGTGGCCGTCGATCGACCGGAACTGGCGGGGATTCTCAACAAGGCCCTGGCCGCGATGAGCGATCGCGAACGCAACGCCATCCAGAACGGCTGGCTGGGCATCAAGATCGAAATCGGCACCGATCTGACCACCATCCTGGCCTGGGCCAAACCGGTCGCAAGCGGGGTCATCCTGCTGTTTCTCACCTTTCTGTTCTGGAACCGCCGCCTGGAGCGGGAGGTGCGCCAACGCCGCGAGATCGAGGCGAGCCTGAATGCCGCCCTGGCCGGCGGCGATCTCGGGGTGTGGGATCTGGACCCGCGCACCAAAATCATGCGCGTCAACAGCCGCGGGGAGAAGATGCTCGGGTTCCCTGCCGCGGGGGTGATCTCCAGGGATGCGTGGATCGCCAATATCCATCCCGATGACCGGCATCTGGTGCGGGAGATGGATCGGGCCATCCTCAACGGTGAAACCATCCGCTACGAGGTGGAGTTCCGCGCCATGACCCCGGACGGTGGGGCGCGACTCCTGCTGGCCCGTGGCGCGGTGATGGAGAAGGATAAACGGTGGGGCTCCCCGATCCGGGTGGTGGGGACGATTCAGGACATCACCCAACGCCGCGCCATGGAGGATGCCCTCACCGAGTCCGAGGCCCGCAGCCGGTTGCTGCTCACCTCGGTGACCGACGGCATCATCGGCATGGATCTGGCGGGAAGGATCACCTTCGTCAACCCCGCCGCCCTGACCATGCTGGGTTTCACCGAGGAGGAGCTGGCCAAGGCCCCGCTCCACGAAACCATTCACCATACCCGTGTCGATGGCTCGATCCATCCCGCCGAGGAGTGCCGCCTGGCCCGCTCCTACCAGGCGGGGGAGACCTGTCATGTGGATGACGAGATGTTCTGGCGCAAGGATGGCACCGGCTTTTTCGTCGAATACACCGCCGTGCCCATGTGGCGCGAGGCGGTGCTGATCGGCGGGGTGACGGTATTTCGCGACATCTCGGCGCGCATGCGGGAACAAAAACGGCTGCTTACCCTGTCGAACGCGGTGGAGAACAGCCCGGTGAGCGTGATCATCACCAACCCCTCCGGGATCATCGAATACGTCAATCCCCAGTTCACCCGTGTCAGCGGCTTCTCGGCCCAGGAGGCCATCGGGCGTTCGCCGAATATTCTCAACGCCGGCATCCAGGATCGCGCGTTCTACCGACATCTCTGGTCCACGATTCACTCCGGCAAGATCTGGCGTAGCGAGATCTTCAACCGCAAGAAAAATGGCGAGATCTTTGTGGAACAGGCCTCGATCTCGCCAATCCGCGATGAAAACGACCGGATCACCCATTTCGTGGCGGTCAAGGAGGATATCACCGAACGCAAGCGGGCCGATGAGAAGCTGGCCATGGCCAATTATTTGAGCGAAAACGCGCTGGATCTGACCAAGGCCGGTCACTGGCATCTGCCGTTGCCCCTTGATGTGTTGGGCTATTACAACGCCTCGGAGCGGACCGCGCGCATTTACGGCGATCCGCCGCGCGAGGGGTGGCGTTACCGCTGGGTGGAAGAGTGGTTCGCCAACGTCCGGGCCGGCAACCCCATCGCCGCGGAGACCACCTGGACCAATTTCCAGGAGGCCCTCGCCGGACGCGTGCCCCGTTTCGACGCGGTTTACGCCTACAAGCGCCCCATCGATGGCCGCGTGGCCTGGTTGCATACCATTGGTCACCTGACGCGCGGGCCGTCGGGGGAGCCGACCGACATGTACGGCGTGACCCAGGACATCACCGACACCATGCTCACCACCCTGGAGATCGAACGGCAGCGCGCCACCATGCGGGCGCTGATCAACGCGATCCCGGATCCGATCTGGTACAAGAATCCGGGAGGGGTCTATCTGGATTGCAACGAAGCCTACGCGGCATGGATCGGCAAGCCGGTCGATCAGATCATCCAACGCACCGACCGGGAACTCCTCGAACCCGACATCGCGGAGCGGTTCCGCGCCAAGGAGCAGGCCACCCGCGCCGATCTCAAGCCTCAGACCGACGAGGAGTGGGTGGTCTATCCGGATGGCAGTCGGGTTCTCCTGGAGGAGGTGCGTACCCCGTTCTGGAACGAACACGGACAGTTGATGGGAATTCTGGGGATCAGCCGCGACATCACCGAGCGCAAGCTGGTCGAGGAGAAGCTGCGCGAGAATCTGGCGTTGCGGGATCGCATGGCCGATGTGGAGCGGTTCAACCGACTGGCCCTGGGTCGCGAGCAGCGCATCATCGAGTTGAAGTATCTGGTCAACGCCATGGCCAAGGAGCGCGGACGGGAGGCGGTTTTTCTCGCTCCGGAACAAGACGATGCGCCGGAATCCGTCGAGCCGGCTGCCGACGAACTGTTCCAGCAACGGCTGGCGGCCTTGAGCCTGGCCGAGGATGCGGAGCGGTCACGGGTGGAACTGGAGGCCTACAAGGAGCATCTGGAGGAGTTGGTCGAGGAGCGCACCCGTGAGTTGACCGTGGCCATGGGCAAGGCCCAGGCGGCGGCCAAGGCCAAGAGCGATTTCCTGGCCAACATGAGCCATGAGATCCGCA
This sequence comes from Magnetococcales bacterium, assembly GCA_015231775.1. GTDB lineage: Bacteria > Pseudomonadota > Magnetococcia > Magnetococcales > Magnetaquicoccaceae > Magnetaquiglobus. The sequence goes on from JADGAY010000159.1 coordinate 4,745, forward strand.
CCCCGATGAACGCCATCATCGGCATGACCCATTTGATCCTGCGCACCGAGTTGAACGACAAGCAGCGCAACTACATCCAGAAGGTGGACGGCGCGGCCAAGAGCCTGTTGGGGATCATCAACGACATCCTCGATTTCTCCAAGATCGAGGCCGGCAAGATGAATGTGGAGCAGGCCGACTTCTCCCTCAAGGTGGTGCTGGAGCATGTCAACGACATCTCGCTTCTCAAGGCCCGTGACAAGGGGTTGGAGCTTCTGTTCCGGATCCCCTCCTCGGTGCCGGACGCGCTGATCGGCGATGGGATGCGTTTGGGACAGGTGTTGAACAATCTGGTCAACAACGCCATCAAGTTCACCGACAAGGGACGGGTGCTGGTGGCGGCGAGCCGCATCGCCGACGAGGATGATCATGTGCGGCTACGATTCGCCATCACCGATACCGGCATCGGATTGAGCCAGGAGCAGATCGGCAAGCTGTTCGAGGCCTTCTCCCAGGGGGACGGTTCCACTTCGCGCAAGTACGGCGGCACCGGACTGGGATTGAGCATCAGCAAACGGCTGGTGGAACTCATGGATGGCGAGATCGGCGTGGAGAGCGAGCCGGGGGTGGGCAGCACCTTCCATTTCACCGCCCGATTCGGGTTGCGGCATGTGACCTACAAGGAGGAGAACGACGCCTCCCAACCCCGCGAGGTGATCCCGGATGCGGTTCGGTTCGCCCTGATGGGCAAGCATCTGTTGCTGGTGGAGGACCATCCGGTCAATCGGGAGTTGGCCCTGGAACTGCTGCAACTGGCCGGCATGCGTGTCGAGGTGGCGGTCAACGGCGCCGAGGCCCTGAGCATGCTCGACCAAGGCGCCTACGACGGGGTGCTGATGGATTGCCAGATGCCGGTGATGGATGGATACGAGGCCACGCGCCAGATCCGCGCCAATCCAAAATTCGCGGATCTGCCCATTCTGGCCATGACCGCCAACGCCATGGCCGAGGATCGGGAGAAATGTCTGGCCTGCGGAATGAACGACCACATCGCCAAGCCGCTGGATGTGTCGCAACTCTTCGTCACCCTGGCGCGCTGGATCCAGAGTGACCGGCAAGAGGCTCTCCAACCCAGAACCGACCCCGCGATTCTCGCGACCACACCACCGCACGCCACCCCCTTGGTTCCGCTTCTCCCCGGCGTCGATACCGCCCAGGCGCTCAAGCGCATGGGCGGGAGTCACAATTTATTGCGCAAGATGATCCACCGTTTCCGCGAAACCCAGACCACGTTCGTCACCCGTCTCGACGCCTGCATCCGGGATCGGGAGTTGATGACCGCCATTCGCGAAACCCACACCCTCAAGGGGCTGGCCGCCAACATGGGCGCCACCGAACTGGTTGAACAGAGCCGGGTGGTGGAGGAGATTCTCAAGAAGGGCGGGGAGCTGGAAGGGTTCGTCGATGCGCGGGCGGCCTTGCATGAAGGGTTGACCAGCCTCTTTGCCGCCATCGATGCCAGCATGCTGGAAAACCGGGAGACGCCTCCAATCCCGACCCCCGCGCCGGTGGTCGCGCCGCTAACGGTGGATCGGGAGGCGTTGACCACCGAGATGCGCGAATTGGCCGATCTGCTCGGGGAGTATGACTCCACGGCGAGCGGCAAGGTGTTGGGGATCGTCGAAAAGCTTAACGCCTTGGGCATGCAACCGGATGCGGATCGTCTCAAACGGCTGATCGATCAGTACGAGTTCGAGGAGGCTCTGGACAATTTACGGGAAATCGCCCAAAATTGCCAAATCAAGTTGTAATCCCTCCTTGAGCATCAACTAAAGAATCCCATGTCCACGCACGCCCTCCCGCCGCGGACCATTTTGCTGGTGGACGACATCCCGGACAACATCACGTTGTTGACCGAGATGCTCAACCCCTTCTACCGCACCCGTATCGCCACTCAGGGCGCCACCGCCCTGCGCATTGCCGCCACCCCCCCGCTGCCCGATCTGATTCTGTTGGACATCATGATGCCGGGCATGGATGGTTACGAGGTGTGCCGTCGTCTCAAGGAAACCCCGGATACGCGCCGGAT
>JADGAY010000160.1 GCA_015231775.1 Magnetococcales bacterium
GCCAGGGTCAATCTATCATGAACCGCCGCGCGATCACCAGGATCGGCACGTCACCCCTCGCCCCCATCCAGGCGAATCATCACCTCGGCGCCCAGTCCCCGTTGAAAATGGTTGGCCGCGCTCCCCTGATTGATCACCACCTCCACCGTGCCAAAGCCGCCCACCACCAGGGCCGGCGCGCCCACCGGCACGCTGGCGAAGGTGGTGACGATCGCCCCGCACGGGGTTCCGTCGAGCCACCCCTTGACCGGGCGCTTGCGCAACTCCTCGCCGGGCAGCCCGGTGACCAGATTGCCATAATGATCGATGAAGAGCACCTCGGTGCGCCAGGCGCCATGTCCGGCCTTGCGCCAGACAGGATCGGCCAGGAGCACCGGCGGGTCGATCAACGGGGTGCCCAGATCGCTCAACGAACGCCCTTGCAGCAGAGAGGCCGCCGCCGGCGCGAACAGATCGCGACCGTGGAAGGTGGGACTCACCGACTCCCCATCCCCGAGGGTATCCAGGGAGAGCACCCGCGCGTCAGGGCGATTGAGAACCGGCGTCAACAGCCCGTTGTCCGGTCCGATGAAGTAGGATCCCTCGGATTGCACCGCCAGGCCACGTCGTCCCCCGCCCACGCCGGGATCGACGATGCACAGCCAAATGGCGGGCGATGGCATGTGCGGCAGGCAGCGCTCCAGCATCCAGGCGCCGCTCTTGATGGCAAACGGCGGGATGTCGTGGAACAGATCCACGATCGTCACCTTCGGAAACAGGCGCATCAGCACCCCCTTGACCTGGCCCACGAAGGGATCGGCCATGCCGAAATCGGTCAAGAGGATTACCGGCAGAGGTGGGGACGAAGAACCGAACACAGCCATGGGGCATCTTCCATGTCAGGGGGGAGACAAACGGCGGGATGGGAGGAGAACCCCCTCACCCCCCAACCGTGGACCTCCTCGCGGGAGTTCCACGGTAAACGCGCGGGATGGAGGGAAGAACCCCCTCACCCCCATCCGTGGACCTCCCTTCGGGCGTTCCACAATAAAAATGTGGCTGCAATCGGGAGCGTTCAGGCTTTATGATGAAACAGCGTGGCACCACCCATGGCGGCCCCATATCCCCGGCGCAACGCCTGCACGCGGCGGTTTTCGGAAAAAAGTTGATCGGCCACCTCGGACTTGTGACGCATCAGAACCGGCTGAATCTCGGCCATGCGTCGCACGAAACGGGTCAACCGCTCCCGCGTCCCATCCCCCGGGGTCACGCCGTCGGGAAAGCGGGCCGTCAACTCCTCGAGCCGGGCCATCTCCCGATCCCACGCCCCCATCAGCTCGGCCAACGCCTCGGCATCGATCTCCTCGGGCGTGGCGAGTCGATTCAAAAGCAGGTCGAGCCGACTCAGAAGCTCGGCGATGGGTTGCGCGGAACGACCGCTCACGCCATCCCCTCGAGCCGACGTTGCGGCGTGGACTCCATCGGCGGCAGGGGCGGAATCGCTTCGCTCTTCACCTGACGCACCGCCTCGCGCCACCCCACCAACAGGGTGTTCAGATGGCGGATCACCTCGCGGATCGCCTCTGGATCCCGCCGCAGGTTGGCATACGTGAGCCGATCGAGCATGTAGCCGTACAGATCGAACAGTTGAACCGCCAACTCGCCGCCCTTCTCGAAATTCAAGGTGTTCTGCAACTCCGCGATGATGGCAATGCCGCGGCGCAGACTCATCTTGTGATCACTCAGGCGATTGGCGCCCAACTCCTCGATGGAGCGCTCCAGAAAACGGATCGCACCCTCGTAAAGCAGGATCAGCAGGTCTTCCCGCGAGGCCGTGTTGGCTCGAGAGGTCTTGTAACTGCGCAGGCCATATGACATGGCGGGTCATCACCCTCAGTGTTCCATGGAAACCGTGGCTTGGGGGGCGTTCAGGCCCCGCCAGCCATCCAACAAAACCTGCAACTGCTCCACCACCCGACGGATGAACTCCGAATCATGGGTCAGACCGGCCTGGGTCAGGCTGTCGAGCATGTAGGAGTAGAGGTCGTTCAACTGGGCCGGAACCTCGCCTCCCTTGGAAAAATCCAGCGTGCGCTGGAACTCCTCGATGATGCGCCGACCCCGTTGCATCCAATGTTTGAATTCAGCCACCCGCCCCTCGTCACAGGCTTTCGCGGCCTGTTCCAGAAACTGGATGCTCCCCTCGTAAAGCTGAATCAGCACCTCCAGTTGGGAGAGTCCGTCCAGATTGGCCGAGGGAGGCGGTTCGGTCCGGGTCATGTTCGTCTGGTATTGGATTTCCACTGCCTGTTATCTCCATCTGCCCCTGGATTGAACGCCTGCGCCAGAAACGTCGTGTATCAATTGCCGCTCAATTTCGAGATCGAACTGGTCAGGGAGCTGCCCTGACTGTTCATCTTGCTGATCATCTGCTCCAGATTGGAGAACTTCTTGGTCAGGGTCTCGCGCACCTTCTCCAGACGGGCGTTCTCCTGCTCGATGCTCTTCTCCAGTCGATCGACCCGCGCCTTCAGACCATCCTTGCGTCCCGTCACGGAACCGCTGGTGCTCGCCGTCAACGAGTCGATCAGATCGGCCATGCGATGGGCCAGACCCTCGTTGAAGGTGTCGGTGGTCGAGGCGTGTTGCGAGGTGAACATCCGCGTCACGCTGTTGAAATCGACGGCAAGCGCGTTGTCCAGGGAAGTCGAATTGAAGCTGATCTTGCCGGTCTTCTGATCGGTGCGCAGCCCCATCTCCGCCAGGGTCGAATAGGGGGTGAGCGTACCCAGGGAGGTCTGCGTCTGGGTATTGAGCACGGTCCGCAATTGGGAGAGCACGCTCCGCGACAACGAATCTCCGGAGAGCGTGTCGCTCTTGTGGGTATTGACGTAGTCCACCACCCCGTTGTAGGCATCCAGGAAACTGTTCAACACCGTTTTCAAGGCGGAAGTGTCGTTCTGGATGGAGACATTGACCGCCGAACCGGTGGTGCCGATGCTGTCGGCCCAGCCATCTCCGTCGCTGTCCGCCACGGTGGTGCCGGCGGTGACATCCTGGAGATTCAGGGTGACGCCGGTCAGGGCCGTGGTGACCTGATTGGTGGAGCTTACCACATCGATGCCGTCGATCTTGAGGATCGCATCCTGGGGCGCCACAGTCTGGGTGAAGCTGTAACCCGAGGCGATGTTGCTGATCCGATCGCCCCGGTTGCCGAAAGAGTCGGTATAGGTGCCGCTGTCCTTGGCGGTGAGGATCAGACGGTACTTGGAGCCGTCGTAAAGCACGCTCGCGCTCACCCCGTCATCATCGCCGTAATCGATGCCGTTGATGGCCGAGGCGAGATCCTCGAGGGTCATGTTCTCCAGGGTGGCGGTGTCGAAATTGGTCGTGCTCGGCACCGCATTGCTGCCATAGGTCACGCCATTGTATTCGAAGGAGAAGGTCGTCCCAATCCCCAGGGTGGTCGTGGCGGAGGCAAACCCCGACGCGGCATCCATGGCCTTGGTGTCATAGGTGGCCAACTGCCCGACGACAATCGAATGGTTGGCAGCCTGGGCCGTGCTGTCGGCGGAGGCGACCACCCGATCCGAATCGGACGAGGATACGGTATGGGGCGCCCAGGCCGAGGTCTCCTGCAACTCCTTGGCCTTGGTCTCCAGGGCGAGCATCTTGGTCTCCAGCTCGCCGATGGCGGTCTGCTGGCTGGTAAAGAAGCTCTTATCCTTCTCCATCGATTTCAGACGCGTCTTTTGCGCGTTGACCAGTTGATCGACGATATCCGAGGGCAAACCACTGGCCAAACCCGTGATGCTGAAGCTACCCGCCATGTTCCTCTCCTCGTTTCAATCCTCGCATAACGACCCTCAAAGCCCCCCGAGCAGCGCGCGCAGGGTTTGGACCTTGGTGGCCAGAAGGTGAATCCGCGCCTCCGGAATCGTGCCGATCGGATGGCATGACTCTTTCAGACTCACGCGGATCTCCGGATCTCCCGAAGGATTTTCGGTCACCTGGCAGTGGACGGCATTCAATCCGGCCAAAACCCGATTGGCTTCGGCCACCAGGGATTCCAGGAACAGGGTGTCCGGCTCCCCGTCATCCGGTTCATTCGGACAGGAAAACGCGGTCAGACAACCCGTGCCCTCCTCTCCGAGACACTCCGATCCTCTCATGCCTACACCTCGCGCTCGAAGATCCTTGCCATCCGATAATATCTTATCGGATGGCAGAAGGTGTTTCTTGCGTTAAAAATCGCAGGGCCGCTTCAAATCACTTGCCAAGCAGTTGCAACGCCAACTGCGGCTGCTGATTGGCCTGGGCCAAAACCGCGGTGCCGGCCTGTTGCAGGATGGCGTTGCGGGTCAGGGTGGCGGTTTCGTTGGCGATGTCGGCATCCAGGATGCGCGAACGGGCCGCGGACATGTTCTCCACCACGTTGGACAGATTGGCGATCACCGCCTCGAAGCGGTTCTGGATCGCGCCCAGATTGGCACGGATATCCGAAACGCTGTTCAAGGCATTGGTCACCTGCACCAGGGCGCTGTTGGCGCCGGAGACGGTACCGATGCTCACGGTCGTGCCGGCGAACAGGGCCGAGAAGGTGGCCGCCTTGATCGACACCGTGATGGTCTGGTTGGCGTTGGCGCCGATCTGGAACTGCTGACCCGAATTGTAGGTGCCATCCAGGATCTTGGTGTTGTTGAACTGCACCTGCTCGGAGACACGCTGGATCTCGGAGAGCAGTTGCGACACCTCTTTTTGCAGGTCCGCGCGATCTTCCGGGGTATTGGTGCCGTTGGCGGCCTGGACGGCCAGCTCGCGAATCCGCTGCAGCGAGTTGCCGGTCTCCAGCAACGCGCCCTCGGCGACCTGCGAGAGGGAAATACCGTCATTGGCATTGCGGATCGCCTGGTTCAAACCGCGAATCTGCGAGGTCATGCGGTTGGAGATGGCCAATCCCGCGGCATCATCCTTGGCCGAGTTGATCCGCAGGCCCGAAGAGAGGCGCGCGAAGGTTTGCCCCAGGGCGCCCGTGGAGCGCTCGAGATTCCGCTGGGCGTTGAGGGAGGCGACGTTGGTATTGATAAAAAGTGGCATGGCTCTAATCCTTCTTGATCGTCATGTGTCGGTCAGGAAACCGCAACCATTTGTTTGACAGGTTTTTTTCCCCTGGTTTGCTCTCGATAGGCGCCGCGCATCTCAAACGGGATCAGCGGTTGGCGCGCCGAATACTCCTTGATCACCACCTGGCGTCCGCGGCGATTGCGCACATTCACCACCACCGGACCGGCCAGATTGGTGCGCATCTCCTCGGGACGGTTGTCCGGAATGGTCAACAGGGAGAACACCTCCAGATCCTCGCCCCGCTCCAGACCGATGGCGGCGATATCCTCGTCCTCGACCAGAAACTCCAGATCCGAGAAAAAATCGAACGGATTGATCACGATGAACGCGATCTCCGGTTCATCGGCGGATTGCAGCCAGAAGAAGGACGAATCCTCCGAATAGGGAAACATCAAATAGCGTTTGCTGTTGGGGAACCCCATCATGCCCGCGTCGAGGGTGATCAGCTCATCCTCCTTGTACTTGAGGGTCCCGAACCGCGTCCCAAGGACTTCCATGATACGTTTCTCCTTCACTGGCCGCCTGACTTAGCATGATGGGGGAGACCCCCGGTTACCCCTCTTGTCTTGGATCTCCCTTTGGGGCTCCTCGACAAGGCTTACCAATCCTTCCCATGGAATCACCGTTCCGGGCCTGGCCCACCTTACCGGTCGTTTTTGCCGGTGGAACGGCCTGAAATCCAGACGTCTATATTAAAGCAGCTTTTATGCCAACCCATTTATCGCATCCCTACCCGCTGTTCAGGCTCCACGACCCCCCCAGGTGGGAAAAATTTGCCCGCATCGGTGCCATCCGTCATGCGAATTCGTCAAAAAAATCCCAGCACATCCAACCCCTGGGTCATCCGATTTCCGACACCCAGGCAGGGGTCATTTTGCGGTTTTGACGCTTCCCGCATGGGGGGCCGGCAAAAAAGTCCGGCCCCACAAACAGTTCGGGGGCGGTATGACCGCCCCCGAAACCGTACCCGATGCTTTCGACAGAATCGGAATTACTTGAGGAGCTGCAAAGCCAACTGCGGTTGCTGGTTGGCCTGGGCCAGGATGGCCGTGGCCGCCTGCTGCATGATGGAGAGCTGGGTCAGATTGGCGGTCTCGGCAGCGATGTCCGCATCCAGGATGCGCGAACGGGCCGCGGAGACATTCTCCACCACATTCGACAAATTGGAGATGTTGGCCTCGAAACGGTTCTGGATCGCGCCCAGCTCGGCACGGGTCGAGGAGACCCGATCGATGGCTCCGGCGATGATCGCCAACATCTGCCCCGCCGCCTTGGAACCGTTCAACGGCGGATTGGTGGCATTGGTGGTGGGCGGATCGAACGGCATGGTCGGATCGGTCGGCACCGAGGCGCCGGTGATGTCCACCAGCGGCACGGGCGGGAACTGGTTCTGCCCCGTGGTGTCGATCAACCACTCCGGCACCACCAGCTTCTCGTTGGTCAACGGCTTGTGCTTGTCCGCGGCAAAGGTCACCGCGGCGTTGCGCACATCCATCACCTTGGCCATGTTCACGCTCGCGGTCATGGCGGTGGCCACCGTGCCATTGGTCGCAGCCGCGGCCTTGCCGCCGGCGGCGATGATCTTGGCCACATCGACGCCCAGATCCTTCTTGCCGTTGGTGCCGGCATCCGCCTCGCGGGCGGCGGCGGCGGCGGTTTCGATGTCCGTGCCCAGGCTGATCGCCTGACGGAACGCAT
>JADGAY010000006.1 GCA_015231775.1 Magnetococcales bacterium
CCCTTCGCTGCTTCCAAAGCAACAAATAGCAGTCGCCAAAACGGCCTGAGAGTTTGAACTGAGCGGCTTCGCCGCAGCTTGGCGCCCCCAACAATCCGCAGGCATTCCCCTCGCATCTGGGCTATCCTCTTCCATTCGGCTGGCATGGTGCTGGCCATCCATCACTTCCGGAAGAGGAGATTTCCATGAACACCTTGCGTCAACGCATGATCAACGATTTGAACATGGCTGGTTTGGCTCCGCGCAGTCAGACAGTCTATCTGAACGTCATCGATAGGTTTGCATCTCGAACCTGCGTCCCTTCTTCTCGGATCGTCTGTTCGAGGCCAGGACGATCAGCGGCAAAGGTGGAAGAGATGCCGAGGAGAACCCTGGGGAGAAAGGGACGCTTACATCCAAACAGGGGAGAACAGGTTAAGACAAGGTTTCCTGAAGGGCTTGGGCCGTATCGGGGATGGACTCCTTGAGTTTGACGATCTCTGGCAAAATTCCAACAAACTTCTTGACCAATTCGGGATCGAACATGGTTCCAGCGTTCAGCAGGATTTCGCTCATCGCTGCCTCCACGCTCCAAGGTTGTTTGTATGGGCGTTTGGAGGTGAGCGCATCGAACACGTCGGCTAAGCAGCAGATACGCCCCATGAGGGGAATCTCCTCTTTTGCCAGACCATAGGGATACCCACTGCCATCCCATCGTTCGTGGTGGGTCAAGGCAATCTGGTGGGCGGTTTGCAACAAAAGAGAGGGTTCATTATCCAAAAGCCGTCCGCCAAGCGTGCTGTGAGTCTTCATGATGGAAAATTCTGCGTCGGTCAGCTTGCCCGGTTTCAAGAGGATTCTGTCGGGGATGCCGATCTTGCCCACATCATGCATGGGGGCGGCATTGAGCAACAGTTCCTGGTCATGAAGGGAAAGCCCCATGGCCCGCCCCAGCAAAACGGAATATTGGCTCATGCGCAGGATGTGATTGCCGGTTTCGTTGTCCCGGTATTCCGCTGCTTGACCCAAACGCCGGATGATCTCCAACCGGGTACGAAGCAACTCCAGTTTGCTCGTCACCAGGGCCTGGGCAGTACGAGCGCTGCGCAGAATGTAGCGCACCCGATGACCCAACAGACCCCAATTAACAGGCTTGGTGATGAAATCTGTGGCTCCTGATTGGTAGGCCCGTTCGATGGAGGTTACGTCATCCATACTGGTGGCCATCACGATAGGAAACTGCTTCAGCCCATTTTTTCTACGAATGGTCTGACACAGGTCAAACCCATCCATCCTGGGCATCACCACATCGGAGATTACCAAATCGGGATGCTCATTTTGCAACAATCTCAAGGCCTCAATCCCATTTTCTGCCTCCAGCACGCGAAAACCATACTGCACCAACGCCTCCCGCATCGGTAAGCGTTGCAAGAACTCGTCATCCACGATCAACACCAAGGGACTTTCCAATTCATCGACAAGTTCATTCATGTTGCCCTCATGCTTGTTGCGATACACATAAATCGTTCAGCGCCTGCCTGGCCTCGGAATAAATTGAATCCGTTCTTTGATAATATTGCCCCACCACGGCCAGGTCGGCGTGATTCGTCTCCATCGCCCCTCCCAGTTCGGCCAGTCGCGCGACACCCATGGTGAGGCTGGAGGATTTCAGGGTATGAGCCGCGATGCGCACCCCATCTGGATCGTTGCGTGCCATGGCTTGCCCCAGTTCTACCAACAATTCCGGTGTCCGCAGCAAGTAATGTCCAACCATTGTTTTGAACAAGCCGCGATTGCCATTCCGTCCCAATGTCATGATGCGATCCAGAATGAGTTGATCCAACACTGGCACCGACGACGTGACAGATTCATGGGCTGGATCATCGAGCTGTGAGACTGACTGAAGCGTGCCCGGAGTAAAAACCGGATTCGATCCAGGATATGAAACGACAGTTGCTGCTGTGGTCCTTGCATGGCGGCTCGCTTTGGGCATCCAGCGATACAAAATGGCCCCCAGATCAGTTTGACTGAAGGGTTTGCGCAAATAATCATCCATTCCGGCTGCTTTGCATTGCTGCCGACTCTCTTCCAGCACATGGGCGGTCAGGGCGATGATGGGGGTGTGCGGAAACCCCATCTTATTTTCCAATTGGCGCAAACGAATTGTCGTCTCAAAACCATCCAGAATGGGCATTTCGCAGTCCATGAAAATGGCGTCGAAAGAAGTGCCAGCATTACGGACAACGGCCAAAGCACGCTGACCGTTATCCGCGACCGTCACTTGGCAACCAAACAGCTCCAGAGTCGCTACCGCCACTTCCTGGTTAACCAGATTATCTTCCACCAACAGGATATGTCCCTTGAAATGGATGTTGTCTGGGTTGGGCAGTCGTTGGTCCGCCTCCCAGGCAGCAATCTCCATTCGATCACCCTTTTGTTGTTTGCCAAAACGGGCCGTAAACCAGAAGGTGGATCCCTGGCCGAACTGACTTTCCACCCCCAACTCGCCATCCATCATGGCCACCAGTTTCTGGGTAATGGCCAATCCCAGCCCAGTCCCGCCGAACTTGCGCGAAACCGAGGAGTCTTCTTGAGAAAAAGCCTGAAATAGACGATTCTGGAACTCAGGAGCAATGCCGATGCCCGTATCAATCACTGAAAATCGAAGCAGGAGATCCGCTTCTCGATCTTCCAATACCTCTACAGACAAACAGACAGATCCCTCTTCGGTGAATTTAATGGCATTGCTTAGCAGGTTGAATAATATTTGGTTTAAACGGTACGGATCTCCCAGCAGGTAGTTTTGACACACATCGTCTGTCTCAAAGCGCAATTCTAAACCCTTATGTTTTGCACTGATTAAAAATAAATCTTTGATGTCATGGAAGACTTCGTTTAAGTTAAACCGTAACAGCTCAACACCCAATCGACCAGCCTGAATTTTGGACAGGTCCAGAATGTCGTTGATGATCCGCAACAGCGTGCGTCCAGACCGGTGGATCGTTTCGACATAATGGCGTTGTTTTGGGGTCAGGGAGGTTCTTAAGATCAGGTCGGCCATCCCGAGCAAACCGTTCATGGGGGTGCGGATTTCGTGACTCATGGTGGCAAGGAAAGTTGTTTTATCCTGATTGGCTGCTTCTGCCTCATTTTTCGCAAGGAGGATGTTTTTTTCCGCCTCCCTGCGTTCACTGATGTCCCGCACGACGGCCAGAATTACTGTCTTGTCATTCAGAATCACGGTACTGAGGAGCACTTCGGCAGGGAAGTTCAACCCATCGGTACGCCGGTGCATCCACTCGAAACGATTGGACCCTTGAGCCAAGGCCGTGGCAATGTGCTGATTGGCCAAGCTGCGTGAATCTTCCCCTTGTGGTTGTATTGAAGGAGAGACGTCGGCGGGGTGTAAACGGCAGAATTCCTCCCGGGAAGTGCAATTGTAAAGAGCCAAGGTGGAGGCGTTACAGTCAAAAAAACTTTTATTGTCCAGCAGCATTACAGCATCGTGTGAAGACTCGAACAGAGTACGGAAGTGGGCTTCGGAGTGGGCCAGATCCTGCTCTATTTGTTTGCGCTTGGTGATATCGTACAAGACCCCTGTGAGTGATACAATTTGGCCAACGGAATCTTTTTCCCATGAAAAACTATCGACCACCCATCGTATTGTTCCATCTCGGTGTAAAATACGGTACTCGATCGAAGAATTTACCTGCTTCGCTTTCGCCTCGACGAGACAATCCCGAACATGATCGCGGTCGTCCTGATGGATCAAGCGATCCCAAATTTTTGGGTCTGCAAGCCACTCCTCGACGGTATAACCAGAAACACATTCGACTGCATGATTCACGTAAGTGGCAGCAAGTGTTAGTGGGTCCGCACGATAGATCAGATCGTTAAGGTTCTCGGTGAGCGTTCTGTATCGCAATTCGCTCTCAGCCAACCTGTCGTTCTGTCGTTGCATCTGTACCTGGATCTGTTCCAGTTTCTCGGACTCTTGGATCAGAAAAATATTAGCCTCCCGTAGGGACTTCTCGGCATCGATTCTTTTGTTTCGGTTACGATATCCTTCGATAATTTGTGCACATGAAGATATTACCGGCTCCAGATATTTCAGCAAGACCGTATCGTAACCTTGAGGGCGGTTGGCCATCCACAGCACGCCAACGACCTCATTTTTTCGTTTGATCGGAAGACCCAAACAGGCACTCATTTTTTGGCCAGTGGTGGTGCTACAATTGCCAAGATTCTTGGCAGGGTCGTTGATGATTACAGACTGACCGCCAAGAATAGGGTCTTGGTAAAGATCGCACATTTCGGTGAAACAGTGACCGGTAATAACCGAATAATCTCCGGAATTTGTTGACATGGCAAGAGTCTGAAAATGAGCGATACCATGTTGATCATGTATAATTTTTGCGATCAATCCATTGTTACTGGCAGTTAATTTTAAAATTTCTACAAGCAGAGCGTCAAAAACCGCTTCCGGACGCGCATCTTCGATAAACAATCTTTGAATACGGTTGATGCAAGCGGCTTGCATTTCCAGTTGATCATTAATCAATATAAGTTCTTTTTCGGCATTTTTTTGAATTGTTATGTCTTGAATCTGTGTCACGAAATAGATTGGCAGGTTGTTCCAATCACGGACCATAGAAACGCTTAGAAGCGCCCATACAATGTGGCCATCTTTATGAAAATACCTCTTTTCTAGAGTATAATGTGAAAAATTCCCTGCCAATAATTGGCGCAAACAAACAAGATTATTATCCAAATCATCCTGATGCGTGATGGTCTGAAAGTCGGTTGCCAGCAGTTCTTCCTGCCCATAACCAAGTATGGTGCATAAAGATTGGTTAACCTTGAGCCACCGTCCTTCGGAAGAAACCAGGGCCATGCCGTGGACAGTGTTCTCGAAGGAACTCTGGAAGCAGAACTCACTGAGCCTGAGGGCATCCTCCGTTTGTTTGCTTTCATCTACCAGTTCAGCGTTTCTCTCCTCCGTGTTCAACAGTGATCGACTCAGAGCCAGATGGGTTTCAACCCGTACCAGTACTTCCTCCGCCGCAAACGGTTTGTTGATAAAATCAACCCCTCCAACCTTGAATCCCTTCACCTTGGATGGAGTATCGTTCAAGCCACTCATAAAGATCACCGGCAGGTTGATGTCCGGATTTATAGCCTTCAATTTGCGGCACACATCGAATCCATCCATATCCGGCAATATTATATCCAGCAGCACCAGATCTGGTGCTGCTGTTTGGTAGGTGGTGATAGCCACTTGGCCTGTATTGGCAAGATGGGTGAAGTGGCCTTTGGCCTGCAGAATCTCGTCGAGATAACTCAGAGATGCAGAATCGTCGTCAACAACCAGAATGGTTCCAGTCATGGGTTTAATCGACCTCGTAGACTTCCCAGGCGGGCAGGCGTTCTTCTCGCAGTGAAAGAGTGCTTTCTTTTCTCTTCATGTTTGATTACCTTGAATGGATTGTGATGGGCATGGCTGTATGGTTTGCTTGTACTTGATCTTTCATCACGATACGTATTGATCGCACGCCTTATCCAGTCAACATCAATAGTACAATTTTGAGATATTGCCATGATGGCTGTTTCACGATCTTCCGCTTCGTTCTGAAGATGCTGGAGAGCCTTGGCCATCCAATCGAATCCTCCCTGGTTAAAAATATCTTCATTCATCAATATCACCTCTACAGGACGCCATAACATGAACAGCATGATGCCTTCCTGAATTGTGCGTGCCGCAATCACGTCATGAGCAAGACTAAAATTCATATCTTGTATCAATCTCAAAATTTTATTGTTGTCATCGATCACAAGTATGCGTGGCCTGATTCCTAACGGCTCATTTAAATCTTCAGTTGAAAACATCATTATACATTCAATCCTCTTGACAGATTGCGGTTTGCATTGATTTTATTTTGTACAGATATGAGCTTCATCCATCAAAGTAACGCTGTTGCGTTCAATAAAAAACTCAGGTTGTTTTGTGCCTGATTAAAAACGCTCCTGGTCTGTTTGGCATGACGCATCACTGTGCTCCCAACAATCATCAGTTTATGGCACTCCCAGGTCCTGATGATTTTTTTTGAGTTGACGTCTCCATTCCGCTTGAATCTTTACTTGGTCTGTTTTTGTTGATCTCTTTTGTCTTTACCGGTCTTTGCGGCCCTACTGGTTTCTTTTTGATCTCCTTGCAGAATTCGACATGATTGCCTCCTGAATATTGATATTGTGATTTACCTTAATAAATTAATGCATTCATCGTGCCTTTTTATAAAAAATCTATTTTTTTGTTTGAAAAGACTATTATTGGTGCATGTGTAGCAAGTTTTCCCTCCATAATTGATAATTTTCCGCCAAACGACCTTGCTTGATTCGTATTTTTATTTCAAATTCTATAATTCACGTATCATGAAACAGAAAGGTTTCAAATTCATTTTGACACAAAGGGACAATCATGAACGGCAATATTCTTGTTGTAGACAATGACGAATCGTTTTGTAAGCGTCCATTTCTCCCCAGGGTTCCCGGCTTCAGATGAATGATGCATCATCATCCTCCACTTCAACTTTTTCCGGGAGGACGACAGGGTGGAAGAGATGCCGAGGAGACCCGTCACGGGCGGGCATGTTGGTTGGGGCACATTGAGGGGTGCGAACTGCCGGAGGCATGGTACACCTGTCTGCTGGAGCACGGGCTCAGCGAGCAGAGCGTTTACCAATGGCGGAAAAGAGTGCAGTCGAACGGGGATTTGTCGGTAGCGCCTGCAGCGCCGATGTTCCAGCGCCTGATCGAGACGGCCAAGGCCAACGGTCTGGAGCCTGTTGCTTATCTTCAGCATGTTTTCGAACGCATTCCGACGGCTCAGACCCTGAAGGAGTATGAATCGCTCCTACCGTGGAAACTGACCAGGGAGATGCAGCCGAAAGTCAGCCCGTCTGACTGACGGGGAGAAATGGACGCTTACGATGGCAGTCGGTTTCACGCACCATGGGCGGCGACCACCTGCAGAACCCGCTCGCCGTAGTTCTTGAGTTTGCTGGATCCCACGCCGTGGACTTCGGCCAACTCCTCCTGGGTGGTGGGCATGACCTCCGCGATCTCCCGCAAGGTGGCGTCGTGAAAAATGACATAGGGCGGGACGTTCTGTTCCCTGGCCAACTCCATGCGCATGGCGCGCAAGGCCTCCCAAAGGTCCGATTCGGCAGGCGTTGCGGCAACGCGCGTGCGCTCCTGCCTCTTGTCGGTTTTGCGCTCCTTGATGCGGGATGCCGTACCTGGGATGGGGTCGTTGCGGAAAAGAATCGGCTGCTCGCCACGCAGAACCGGACGGCTGTTTTCGTTCAGATGCAGGCCGCCGTGCCCTTCCACGTCCACCGACAGAAAGCCTCCCGCCACCAGTTGACGAAAAACCGAACGCCACTGGCCAGAGGACAACTCCTTGCCGATGCCGAAGGTGCTGATTTGCTGATGGCCGAACTTCAGCACCCGCTCGGTCTGTTTGCCGAGGAGCACGTCGATCAGGTGGACCGCGCCGAACTTCTGACCGGTGCGAAAGACGCAGGACAACGCCTTCTGTGCCGCCACCAGGCCATCCCAGCTCTCCACCGGTGAGAGACAGGTGTCGCAGTTGCCGCAGGTGGTTGGCGCACTCTCCCCGAAATGGTTTCGCAGTACCTGACGCCGGCAGGAGGTGGTTTCGCAGTAGCCGAGCAGGGCGTCCAGTTTGCGCATCTCGAGCCGCTTGAACCGCTCCTCCGCTTCGGAACTTTCGATCAGGCGGCGCAGCAGAACCACATCCTCCATGCCGTAAGTGAGGAAGGCGTTGGCGGGCAGACCATCCCGTCCGGCGCGCCCCGTCTCCTGGTAATAGGCCTCCAGGCTCTTGGGCAGATCGAGATGGGCGACGAAACGGACATCCGGCTTGTCGATACCCATGCCGAAGGCGATGGTGGCCACCACCACGACGCCATCCTCGAACAGAAAGCGTTGCTGATTGCGACGCCGCACCTCGGAATCCAGTCCGGCATGATAGGGCAAGGCCTTCCAGCCATGCTGGACCAGCCAGGCGGCGGTCTCCTCCACCTTGGCCCGCGACAGACAATAGACGATCCCCGCGTCGCCTGGGTGTTCGGATTCCAGAAACCGTTTCAACTGTTGCCTGGGGTTCTCCTTGGGGGTGACCAGGTAGCGAATGTTGGGCCGGTCGAAACCGGCGACGAACATCCTGGCGCGCTCCAACCGCAAACGCCCGACGATCTCGCTCCGGGTGGGAACATCGGCGGTGGCGGTCAGGGCGATGCGGGGCACGTCGGGGAACCGTTCGGCCAGCACCGACAGGCCCAGGTAGTCCGGTCGGAAATCGTGTCCCCACTGGGAGACGCAATGGGCCTCGTCGATGGCGAACAGCGCCACCGGGATGTCGTCGAGCAGCGTCAGGGAGGAGTCCAGCACAATCCGCTCCGGGGCCATGTAGAGCAGATCCAACGCGCCGGCGCGCGCCTGATTGATCACCTGCCACACCTCGCGTCCACTCAAACTGGAGTTGACGAAGGCGGCCCGGATGCCATTCTGGCGCAACGCCCCCACCTGATCCTGCATCAACGCGATGAGCGGCGATACCACCACGCCGACGCCGGGCCGCAACAAGGATGGGATCTGGTAGCAGAGCGACTTGCCCCCGCCGGTGGGCATGAGCACCACGGCATCGCCCCCGGCAAGCACATGACCGATGACCTCTCTCTGGAAGCCACGGAACGCCTCGTAGCCGAAATGGCGCCGCAATACCGCCAGAGCCGGTTCGTCATCGGCATGCGGTGATATGGAAGGTGTGACGATGGTCATGAATTCCCCGACGCTTCAGGAGAACCAGACCAATCTCCTTGCGGCCATGAAGAATCGTAAAAACCGCCTTTGAGGATTATCACACGCTCATCCCATGGGATCACTTGCCTGATTTGCTTTTTGGCAACGTGGCGGCGTAGTTTAGCACATCTACAGCAATTTGCGGTTCCAAGGCACGCAAGGCCGGCATCTTGCTATCCGGTTCTCCATTGAGGATTTTGTGCAATGTTTCCCACGGATTCTCAGATGCCACCTTACCTACCGGTGGCATCTTCTCCACGGCCAGTCCATCCTTGCCATGACATCCCGCGCAGATCGTGTTATAGACCGCCTCACCTCTCTGACGATCCCCATTGACCTCTTTTGTCTTTCTGTTGATCCAGAGATCCATGTCAACCTGCCCCTGAGTGACAAACAGGGCTAAATCGTTCAAATCCTTTTCATCCAGTTTTTCGCCATATCGATGTTTGTCATTTTTGAGAATAGTGACGACCTTACTGACATCCCCTTGTTTGAATCCCTCGATTCCCACGATCCCCGTGGCGTGTTTGCCGGTAGCATAGGCGCCTAATTTTCCTTGATAATCCCATCCATGACACTCTTTGCATCGCCAAGTATCCTTGGCCTTGTCCGCATACCCACCGCTCGGCGGGTAAGCTGGATGAAGCGTTGTCGGCTCCGGGGCCCCTGTCTCCTCGAACCATTTGTCATACAGTTTTCCTCCTCTGGCAATCGAAGAAATCTGTTCAGCAGCCCCCCCTGATGCAGACCATGACATTCCACCAAACGCCATTCCAAAAGCAACACAAAGACCAATCTTCTTTCTGTATTTCATGATCGTCTCCTGATTCGCATGCCAAACCGCATCTGTCTTGGGGTGAGCGCTTTTATTGACAGAAGTCCAACAACTGTCTTGGAAGTCAAACAGCTTGTTGTCACTGGATCCAGTCATTCTGACGCGATTTTTATCCGTGTCAACCCAGATCCGGCAGTTGCGGGGATTGCATGGGCGAAGCTGTTGGTTCCCATGGTGAATGGCAAGAAACCGAAGTCACCTGAGCGGTGATGAGGATTTCTTCCGCTTGGCCAGATGGATCAAGCGTTTGTCACAGGTTCTTGCCCGTGACTTCCGGATTTGGGATCATCTGGCCGTGCAGGGTCACCAGCGCGGATTCGAAATCAAACCGCTCCAACTGCCCGGCAAACCGTGACCATCGCTCGCCCAGGAGTCGGCGCAACACCGACTCGTGTTCCCGGACCAGGCTCACGGATCGGGTATTGTCCGCTTTCAACAACCGGGTCAACTCCTCGACCAGCGCCGTCGCACGAGCCTCATCCGCCTCACGGCTCCCTGAATCGTCCTGACAGACCGCTCCCGTTTGCAGCAAAACGCTCACCTCCCGCTCCAACCCCTGCATACCCATCTGACAGCGATTGACCAGAGTCAGACAGTCGGCAGACGACACGCCAAGACGCACGGCCTGCTCCAGGGCATGGCTCGCCTCGGCAACCCCGCTGACTCCCAAAGTGGCCGCGATGCCCCGCAAACGATGGGCAATGCGACCGGCTTGATCCCGGTGCTCTTCGACCAGCAGTTTGGAGGCCTCCTCCATGTCCAAACGGTGGGAGGTCAAGAAGCGACTCAGGTGGGCGAGGTATTTGTCCACATCCTGATTGACCACCGACAGACCCTGCACCAGATCCAGGCCGGTCATCCGCGACAACCCGACCCCCACACCGCCCTCCAGAGCCGGGAGAGACTCCGGAACAGGGAGTGGTTCCACCCGACACTCCGACGACTCCCCCCGCGACAACCAGCCGCGCAATTTGGCACGCAGGATCGCCGGCACCACTGGTTTGGGAATGAAATCATTCATGCCGGCATCCAGACAGGCCTGTCGATCCTCGGCGAAGACGTTGGCGCTCATGGCCAGAATCGGCAAATCGGCACAGGTCGGATCCATCCGGATCATCCGGGTCGCCTCCAGACCATCCATCTGGGGCATCTGCATATCCATCAGCACCAGGTCGAATCGACGCGTGCGCAGACGTTCGATGGCGATTCGACCATTCTCCGCCGTCTCCACCATCAATCCGATCCCCTGCAACATCTCCCGAGTCACATCCCGATTGATCGGATTGTCTTCCACCAGCAGCACCGACGACCCGGCACACGCCTCCATCATCCCACGTTCGTCGTCGCCCCCTCCGGAAGGAGGCGCAACGACGACGGCGGTTCTCTCCCCACGGGGCAGCACCACCGTGAACCAGAACAGACTCCCCTCACCCGGAACACTCTCCACCCCGGTTTCGCCGCCCATCAACTGCGCCAGATGACGGGTAATCGCCAGGCCCAACCCCGTACCACCATAGCGGCGCGTGGTGGAGGCATCCGCCTGTTCAAACGCATCGAACAACCGCTCCAGGTGTTCCGGCGAAATGCCGATACCCGTGTCCTCCACCTCAAAACGGACCTGGATGCCAGAGGGTCGCTCATCCAGCACCCGCGCTCGCAAACGGATCGTTCCCTGTTCGGTGAACTTGACGGCATTCCCGGCATAGTTCAACAACGCCTGACTCAAACGGGTCAGATCCCCTCGCAACCACAGCTCCTCCGACACCGGTACCACCGCCACCATCACCCCTTTGGCGCGTGCCAGGGGAAAAATCAGCGAGCCGATATGGTCCAGCAACGCCGACAAGGTGAAATCGGTCTCTTCCAACCGGATGCTGCCGGCCTCGATCTTGGACAAATCGAGAATATCGTTGAGCAATGACAACAAATGTTGCGTCGCCACATCGATCCGCTCCAGATGATCCGCCTGGCGAGGCGCCACCCCATCCCGCCTCAACAGATGGGTCAAACCGAGAATGGCATGCATCGGCGTGCGGATTTCATGGCTCATGTTGGCCAGAAAGACACTCTTGGCCCGGTTGGCAGCCTCGGCATCCTCCTTGGCCTGCGCCAGTTGCCGGGTACGCATCTCCACCACCTGCTCCAACCGTCGTTCGCTCTCTTGCAACGCGACATTCACCGTCTCGGCACGCGCCCGTTGCAAAATGGCGTCTTCCATCAGATTGAGGGCAGCCAACCGTCCGCGACGCTGCTTTTCCAAGGCATCCCTCTGGCCTTCGAACAGGGACAACTCGGCCCGCTTGCGTCCGGTGATATCCTGAACCGTCCCGAACAGGGCCACGATGGCACCCTGATCGCTCCGACGCGCCCGTCCACGCGCGACGATCCAACGATGCTCCCCATCGGGTCGGACCACTTCCGCCTCGTGTTCGTAGGCCTGCCCACTGTGCAGGCACGCTTCGACACAGCCCGAAAGGCCGCGCCAGGACTCGGGGGTGAAATACCGGGCGACCTCAGGATAGACGGCTGGCGGCAAACCCGGATCCCGCCCGTAGATGCCAAAGATCTCCTCGGACCATACATGCCGATTGGTCGCAATCACCCATTGCCAGGTTCCCACCCCGGCCAACTTCTGAAATTCCAGAAGTTGGTGCACGGTTTCCTGGAAACTCGCTTCGGTACGATCGGGACAATGGATCTCCTCCATCCGCATCACCGAACGCCGGGGTTCTCCCTCCACCCCGCGCACCGGCACCCGGCTTTCCTGAAGCCGAAACCGCTTGCCATCGCTTCGACGGCACCACGTTTCCACCGAACCGCCTGGCTGCGTACCCTCCATCGAATCCCGCGCCTCGTTCTCCGATGGCTGAGGGTGCATGAACTCCAAAACCGTCCGCCCCAGCAACGTCACCTCGAACGCTCCCAGAATCACGCACAAAGCGCGATTCACCCGGAGGAACCGGTTATCCGCGTCCAGCAGCGCCAGGCCGATGGACGCCTGATCGAACGAGATCTCCAGCAACGCCTCGTTTTCCCGCAACCGCTCCTGGAGATGATGCCACATCACCCGACGCCGTTTGAGATGTCCGTGCGCGCGCCATGCGAGCCAACCCAGAAACAGGCCCGGCAAACCGCCGGTCCACAGCAGGGAAAAATCATCCCATGGCCCCATCCAGCCCCCCCGCTCCTCCGGGCCACCCCAGGACAACCGGCTCGACAGGCCCAGCACCAACCCGGCCAGTGGCACAATCTGGATCGCTCGACGCAGCGTGGACCACCGGTTCATCACGCCCCCTCACCGGGTGGCAACGCTTCCTCCATCCGGGCCATGGGATAGGGCACTTCCCGTCCCAGTTCCAGGCTCAGGGCATTGAGCTGCTGTTTCAACGCGATCATCGTCAACTCCCTCCCCACCATCGCCTCGTTGAACCGTTCCAACTCCTCGTTGCGTTGGATGGTCTCGACGGTCAATCGCAGAAATTCGGCCTCGACGTTCTTGCGTGCCGTGATGTCGATCGATACCGCCAAAATCCGTTCGGTTCCATCGATCACGATGATGTTGAGCAGCACATCCTCCCAGAACTCCACCCCATGACGATCCCGATTCTTCCACTCGAAACGCTGCTTGCCCTCCTCGGCGGTTCGGTGCAGCAACTTCAGGGCATCGTCCCGTGAATAGGGCGGATCGATCCAGAATTCGTGCCGTTGCAATTCAGAGATCTGCTCGTATCCGTAGGAGACCAGGGCGCGACGATTGGCATCCAGAATCGCACCCGACTCCTTGTCGTACAGAATGATCGAAACCGCAGCCGTTTGAAACAACGTGCGAAAGAGCAGTTCGCTCCGGCGCAGCCCCTCTTCGGCCCGTTTGCGCTCGGTGATATCCTGCGCGATGCCATAGGATCCGATGATCCCTCCCTGGAAATCCCGCAACGGTCCTTTGAACGCGTGAAACACACGAGGCCCCTGATGCGTGTTCAGACTCTCCTCCTGGACGAGCGAACGATTCTCGGCAATCACCCGACGATCCGCGGACTGGATCGATTCGGCCTGATCGGGCGGAAAGAGCATTCGGTCGTCATACCCCAACACCTCGTGTTCGGCACGCCCGACAAACCGACCGGCAGCCTTGTTGAACAGAATGTAGCGCCCGGACAGATCCTTGGCAAAAATGGCATCTTCCGAGCTGTTGACAATGGCATCGAGCAGTTGCAGGACGTGCAACCGCTCCTCCTGGGCCTGATGCAGCTCGTTGGCCACGGCAAGCTGCTCGCCACGCCGCAACAGGGTCAGCGCCATCGTCGCCGCAAACATCGCCAGCACACCAGCCAGGAGAATCCAGGAGAATGTTCGGGTCATTTCCCGATACAGTTCATCCTGATCGATTTTGGCAATGATGAACCAGTCGGTCTTCGGAATGGCCCGCGCCACCCCGAACACCGGCAGATTGCGGTAATCCAGCCCAACGATCAATTGACCTGGGGCCACGACCCCATTCAGAATCTGGGCGGCCAACAACTCGTGCCGTTCCAGCGAAAGCTGCAACCGGAGCGCTGCCTGCGACAGATAACGTAAATCGTTGAGAAACAGCACCTGATCACCCTGTTTCCGGAACAGCAAGGTCTCACCGCTGTGTTCCGGCATGGGCCAGAACTGCAACATGGGATACAACCAATCGGTCGGATCGACCACCAGCACGATCCAGGCCGCCGACTCCATGCCGGTCAGCGGGAGCCGGAAGCCGACTCTCGGCAGACCATCCCTATCGGAGCGAATATCGATCCGGACATCCCCACCCTCCTGCCCGGATTGGCTCCAGAACGACTCGACCGGGCTTTCACGCTCGGCAGAGGTCTGAATGACATGCCCTTGATCATCGAACAGCACGACGCTCCGGTAATCATGACTCCGACGGAGGAGTTCCAGGTGGGCTTCGAGCTTCTGTCGTCCCTCGGGAGTCGGCTTGGCGAGCCAGCTTTGATACATGGACAGGATTTCGGAATTTTTCTGCACGAATTCCATATCATCCAGACGTTCGATCAACCAGTCGCCGATCTGTTTGGCCTTGAGTTCGGCGATGATGAGCAGCCTGGAGAAGCTCTCTTCGCGATGGGTCTTGAAGGTATGGACCATGCTGGCCCCAACGGCCAGCATGATGGCACCCACCAGCGCGCCGAGAATCAGGCGGAAACGTGTTCCGGTCACCCGTGGCGGCGATCCGATCCAGGGAAGACGACGCAGCATCCCATACAGCAACAACGCCGTGACCACCACGAACAGCCACCCTTTGAGCGTGCTGGCCAGCAGGATGTGATCCGGATTCCGGAACAACCAGATCACCACCCTGTCGGACAACAGAATCCATAATGCCGCAAACAGCACATAGACCAGCACGACGGTCAGGATGCCACTCTGACCATTCATGACCGGCTGGGAGGAACGGGGGGCGGATTTGTCGGACATGCAGCGCTCGCGATGACTTCAGACCGCCACGACGGGCGTGTGGATGATGGCCGTGACCACATTGCCCGCCCCATGGTATTGGAGCGCATCGAAGCTGAACTTTCCGGCCATCGCGATGCCCCGACCGTGCAGATCGAAGGCCCGTTCCGGCGCAAAATCGAGATAGCTCCGCCAGTCGAATCCCTGTCCCTGATCGATGATGGTGAAGCGCAAGAAGCCCGGATCCCGGTCAAAACGGACCTCGACCCGACGCTCCCGGAATTGCGGCCATTGCAGCCGCCGTTCGATCTCGCGCTGCCACTCGCCGGCCAGCAGCAGTCGCCCCTTCTCCGCATAGGAAATTTCCAGATTGCCATGCTCGATGGCATTGACGAGCAGTTCCTGCAACCCCAGAATCGCCCGTTCCGGCTCTGGACAGACATGGGCCAGATAGTTGGCCAGAAGCCTGCCCTCCTCCATGTTCCGTAAACTGAACGAGCCGGTCTGGAACAGACTGAGTGGACGTTGGGCACACCGCACCCGTTCGATCAAATGTCGCACCTCCTCGAACTGGTGCAGGGCGGTCTGGACCACGGCCAGCAGCACCTGCGGCTGCCACGGTTTGGTCAAATAGTAATAGGCTCCCTGCCGCAACCCCTCGAGAATGCTCTCCTGGTCACTCTGGACCGTCTCCAGGATCACCGGGATATGCACCAGTCGCGGATCCTGCTTGATCCGTTTCAACAGTCCCATGCCATCGAGTTTCGGCATGTTGCGATCCAGCAGGATCACATCGATGCCCGTGGAATCGGCATCCAGTTGCAGCCAGGCATCCTCGCCATCGGAACAGTGACGCACCGAATGGCCGTGCGCTTCGAGCAACTCCTTCAGAATCGTGGCTGTCAACGCTTCATCTTCGACCAACAGGATACGGGCATGCGCACGCATGGAGGCTCCTCACGGAAAACGGGTGGCGAGATCACGGAAACGATCGAACTCTTTCAGGAAAAGCGTCACCAGATCCGGATCGAAATGGTTGCCTTTTCCTTCGGCGATGATGGTTCGGGCCTGATCCAGGGTCATCGCCTTCTTGTACACGCGCGGGGAGATCAGGGCATCGAAAACATCCGCCACGGCCATCAACCGGGCAGGCAGCGGAATGGCGGTGCCGATCAGTCCATCGGGATATCCCGATCCATCCCAGCGTTCATGGTGCCAGCAGGCCATGACCCTGGCCATTTCCAGCAGGGCCACCGGCTGACCCGTATCGAGTTGCGCCATGCGGATGGCCTCGGCCCCCATGTAGGCATGGGACTTCATGATGACCCACTCCTCCGCCGAAAGCGGACCCGCTTTCCGCAGAATGGCATCCGGCACGCCGATCTTGCCGATGTCGTGCAGCGGAGCACAACGCACAACTGACATCATTTCAGCGTGCGACAATCCCGGATACCCGGTTGCGCTCAGACTCTCGGTCAATTGCCGCACATAGGCCTGGGTACGCAGGATGTGGTGTCCGGTCTCCGGATCCCGGATCTCCGCGAGTTGGGCCAGGGCCCGCATGGTGACGGTCTGGATGCGCTCGTTTTCCGCCATGCGGCGGTTGACTTCGCTTTCGAGCCAGAGATTCTGATCGGCCAGCCGATCTCGCGCCCGTTTCAGCTCCAGTTGGAGTTTCACCCGAGCCAGCAATACCGACGGAATGACCGGCTTGGTGACATAATCCACCGCGCCAACCGACAGACCACGCAATTCAGCTTCCGCCCCATCCATCGCCGTGATGAAAATCACGGGAATGGCACAGGTTTTCGGATCCTGACGCAATCTTTCGAACACTTGATAGCCATCCAGATCCGGCATCATGACATCCAGCAGGATGAGATCGGGCTGCGGATCGCTGATGGCGATGCGCAGCGCCTTCTCTCCCGATGTCGCAGCCCGCACCTGATAGAACGGATGCAACAGTTCGCTGATGATGGCCAGATTCTCAGCCAGATCATCGACGACCAGCAGAGTTTCCCCCTCTTCCGTCTGGCTGTCGAACATCTACCTTGCTCCCGCGATCACCTTGAATTCATATCGTGATTATAACAGACCAATAAGATTTGTAAAGCAAAAACAGAACTGTTTTTCAGGAGTATGTCGGATCAACACAACTCGAACAGGGAACCTACGGATGAATACGAGAGAATGCCGGCAACCCGACTGTTGCAATGCAACAACCGAATCCGGCAGCGATGGCTCTTGCAGTGCTCGTGCATCAACAGCAGCATGCCGAGCGCGGAACTGTCCATGCTGACGACTTGGGAAAAATCGATATCGTACCGAACGCCAACAGGCCGATCCAGATAGATACCCCGGAACTCCTGATAAATGCGGTAGGAGAACTCTTCTGGCAGACTGACCGAGATCACGTTATCGCTGTCGTTAATATTAATCATGTTATCTCAACTATAGTTATATCATCGCTCCAATTCCTCTTTCCCCGGAACCCGGTGAGCAGCGTCAACAGACTCTCCAGTTCGCCTCCGGGAAAAAGCTCCTTTTCCATGAACGCTTCCAGGCGTTCCACTCCGAAGAACTCTCCCGCCTCGGAACGGGTCTCCACGCTGCCATCCGAATAGAGATAGCCGCGATCCCCGGCTTGCCACCTCCTTCCCCATGCCTGCCGTGGAATATCCAACGACGGAAGGATCCCGAGCAGGGGCAGATTGGCCGCGCAACGATCCACCACCTTGCCGTCACGGATCCGCACCACCGGTGGAAACGCGGCATTCCAGAGATGGATCGCGCCGCGTGTCCGATCCAATTCCAAGAATGCGGCGGACAGAAACATGTTGATCGGCAGACGATCGCAAATCAACGTATTCATCTGCCCGATCACCTCATGCAGTGGGACATCCTGACGGGTCAGACGATAAAAAAGATCGGATACCAGGGGACCGCAGATCGCCGCCGCCAACCCATGACCGGCAAAATCGCCCACCATCAGATACTGCACCCCATCGGTGCGACGGGCGGAGAGCACGATATCGCCGGTAGCCTTGCCCAATGGGGTCATCAACACCCGCAATCCGTGGGGATCGAACTGGGCATCCTGACGCATCCGGAGAATCACGTTCTCCACATCCGCCCGGTCGATGGCCAGGCGATTGGTCAACTCCGCGCGCTGCAACCAGACCCGCACGCGCGCATTCAGAAGAATCGGGCTGGGTGGCTTGTTCAGAAAGTCATCCCCGCCGCAGGCCAGACATTGGGCCAACTCCTGATCGGTTTGCACCGACGTCAAAAAGATCACCGGAATGAAGAGCCCATGCCGGCTTTGCGCCTTGATGCGCCGGGTCGCCTCGTAGCCATCCATCTCCGGCATGAGAATATCCATCAGAACGAGATCGCAGGATCGCATCTGCAACAACGCCAGCGCCTCCGCACCATTGACGGCCAGAGACACCTGATGCCCCTCCTGAAGCAGCAACGCCTCCAGGAAAATACGGGTCACAGGATCGTCCTCCACGATCAGAATCGAACTCATCTCACCTCTTGAAAAAAAAGCAGGGCATGAGGTTTCGTTGTGATGGCTCGCCTGATGCCGACCGGATCCGTTCGGTTGATCGGAAACGCGCCTGAGGGGGGAGCCCCCTCACCCACCGACCGCGGATCTCCCTTCATGCTTGCCACGATTAAACCCGCGACCCAATCACGACGACAGCCACGCACACCCCCTACCCGGTTGGCGGGGTGTCGTGCGATGAAAAGGCCTTTTCACCAATCAAACGGACATATCCCGTCAAATCGAGAAGCTCACGTATATCCTGGCGAGCATTGACAATGCGGATGCAGTCCCGCCCATCCACCATTTCCCACAAACGAAACAGCGAACTTATTCCGGATGAGTCGATGTATGCGACATGTCTGAAGTCCACAACCACGACCTCGGAACCGGCGATCCTGCCCGAGGCTTCGATAAACGGCTTCATCGCGGTGTAGTCGAACTGCCCAGGCAGAACAATGGTCGCTGTATTTTTATCGATCGCTATATTCATATCATCCCATTCCAAAGCATCAGTCACGGATATCAAGCGGATCGCAGCCACTTCACGCCGCTCACGTTCGAGGCCGTGGGGGCGATCACCAAACAGGCTCGCGGAGCGCCAAAAAAAAAAGAGGCCATCGTCGTCGCACCTGGCGTGAAGGTCATGCCGACCTCGCCCTCTCGCCACCCTTGCCGCCGCGTTCACTGCCCAGCAGTTTATCCGCCATCTCGACCGTATGCAATAAACTGTGACGAATGACATCCATTTGCGATTGCATACGTCCCACCGCCTCATCGACCTGAGTTGACCAGTCTGACCTTTCCGGTACGGTCATCCACCCTGGTCAGACCGTTCCACCCGGCCAGCGCCATCAGCATGTCGCTCCCCCTCGAAAATGGTCAGGCGGTCTTGAAATGTCGTGCCCGGATAAAAAACTATCCACCGTTCAATCAATCGATAACGCACAGGGCATGCCATGCCCTCGCCAGGCATCACGACCAGATCATCCTGTTGTTATTGAACGGATCACCCTCACAAGCCGTGTCCTTGTTTCATCGACGACAGGCAGCAGGCAGGGGTGCAACGTTCGATGCATTCCTTGCGACAATCCATGCCAATGCGTTGATCCGAATCGAAATTGACTCAAGCACGCCTCAAGGGATTTGCAAGGTTCGTTGCAGGGGATGAAATTCGGAATAATTGGCCGGACATATCCAAGAATACGATAATGCACTATACTGTCAGACACCCTGTGACAGAGCTGTTCGGCATTTGCCAAACAACCTCCACAGAGCCATGGTTTACCCACCAAACCAGGCCATTTGGAAGCCTGGATCGCATGCTCTTCGATCCAGGCTCATCGGGTGATTTTCCATGGTTGGCATCACCAAACCGTCGCCGAATTGAGATCCATCCTCTGTTCGTGGGAGAGACCACGCATGCCGAGCCAAAGTTACCCGCATCCATCCACGCACTGGCAAAGTCATGCGCTGCTCTTTCTGCTGATCGTGGCGATGGGGACTCTGCCGATCTACCAGATGGAGCGGATGATCGAGGCCACGGAACAGCTCTATCATCGCGCCTTCAAGACCAATCTGGCGGCCCACGACACCAAGACGGCGCTCACCAGGATGCACGCCAGGATGCACGAGTTGCTGCATGACCATTCGGACAAGGCCGTGCAACATCTCCTCCTGGAGATGCATGACCTCAAGGCGCGGATCAACGACAACCTGCTTATCATCGACAGTCGGTTCTTCGGTCACGACGAACTGCTGGTGCAATTCCGCGAGGCCTGTACCCGAGGACGACAACTCTATCAAGAGGCCGTGGATCTGGTCCTGACGGGCGACATGACCAGGACCAAGCGCTTGCTGGAGCAGATCCAACAGATGCGTCACAACGAACTGGAACCCCTGATCGACGAGGTGATCCGCATCTCCGAACTCAACGCCTCGACGTTCCATCAGGAGACGAAGACCCGACATTACCACGCCCTGATCGGGATCGCCTTGTTCGTGATCCTGGTGATCGTCACCGCGCTGCTGATCATCCGATGGCAGTACCGACATTTCCAACAACTCGACCGGGAACGACGCCTCTCCCTGGAGATCATTCATCGCAACATCATCGACCTGGGGATGAGCGAAAGCCGATTGTGGGGGGTGATCAACAACTCCAACGCCATGATCTCCCTGAAGGATCTGGAGGGACGCTTCATTCTGGTCAGTCGTCGTTTCGAGGAGATCTTCGACACGACCGATCCACGAATCCGCGGAAAACGGGGGGAGGAGGTTTTCACCCCGGAGCTTTTCCAATGCCATCAGGAACACGAGCGACGGGTCCGGGAAAGCGGAGGGCTGGTGGAACAGGAGATCGCGATTCCCCACGCAGGGGAGACACGCACCTTCCTTTCGGTCAAGTTTCCTCTCATCGACGATGGCGGCCAAGCCATCGGCATCGGCAGCATCGATACCGACATCACCGAACTCAAACGGACCGAAGACTCTCTGAGACAGATCAACGCCACCCTGGAGGCACTCTTTCAGACCAGTCATCTGGCCATGGTGATCCTGGATCGCGATTTCAACTTCATCCGGGTGAATCGCGCCTACGCGGAGAAATGCGCACTTGAGAGCGATTTCTTTCCAGGCAAGAACCACTTCGCACTCTACCCCCACGCCGAGAACCAACGGATTTTCCAAACGGTGGTCGAAACCGGGGAACCGTTCAGCATCCTGGCCAAACCCTTCGAGTTCCCGGATCACCCGGAGTGGGGCGTCACCTACTGGGACTGGACCCTGCATCCTCTCGTCGATGGCGACAACCGGGTCGTCATGCTGCTGTTCACCCTGCTCGACGTGACCCTGCCCAAACGCAACGAAATCGACCTCCAGAACACCAACGCCATGCTCCGCTCGATTCTCGACACCATACCCAGTCGCGTCTACTGGAAGGATGAACAGGCGATCTTCCAAG
The DNA here is from genome assembly GCA_015231775.1 of Magnetococcales bacterium. Classification (GTDB taxonomy): domain Bacteria; phylum Pseudomonadota; class Magnetococcia; order Magnetococcales; family Magnetaquicoccaceae; genus Magnetaquiglobus. The sequence continues at coordinate 21,652 of JADGAY010000006.1, forward strand.
GCTGCAACCGGGCCTTCGCCCAATCCCTTGACCTCGACGACGAACAGGAGATCGTCGGTCTGCGCGCCGAGGATCCCCCGTTGCGCGACCGCCTCGGCGCAACGCACCAGAATGATCGACAGGTGATCCGAAGCGGACACGCCATCGGCCCCTTTTCGGAGTTCTTCTCCAAACCGGACGGTTCGCCGTGCTGGCTCTCCACCACCAAGATTCCGCTGCACGACAGCCTTGACCGCACCATCGGCCTGCTCGGCATCTCCGAAGAGATCACCCAAATCAAACTGGCCGCCGAAGAGCGGGGGCGACTCCAGGAGCAGGTCTATCTCAACGACCGGCTCGCCTCCATGGGCTTCCTGGCTGCCGGCATCGCCCACGAAGTGAACAATCCCAACAACATCATCGTGCTCAACATCAGCATGATCCAGGAGGTCTGGCGCGACGCCAGAAAGATCCTCGATCATTTCTATCAGGAGAACGGCGACTTCTCCCTGGGCGGTACCCCCTATTCGGAAATGGCCGATCCGGTCTCAACCCTCATGCTCGGCATCGAAGAGAATGCCCGACGCATCCATGCCATCATCCGCAATCTGAAAACCCTGAGCCATACCAAACCCCCCAAAAAAATGGAACCCGTTGACCTGGCTGAAGTTATCGAAAGATCGGTCTCTTTCTTGCAGGAAAGGATCAAACGTCACACCCGCACCTTCCGCACGGAGTGGCAACCAGGGGTGTATAAAATCCAAGGCAATCCGGAAAAACTCTTCCAGATCTTCACGAACCTGATCATGAACGCCCTGCAATCCCTGCCCGACACCAACCACGGCGTGACCGTGGCGATGTTCACCGATTCCGACCTGGCGTCGATTCGCGTCGAGGTGCGTGACCAAGGATGCGGCATCGCGCCAGAAGATCTGTCCCGACTTGGAACCCCATTCTTCACAACCCGACAGGAGCAGGGAGGAATGGGCATGGGTTTCTCAATCACCAAAAAAATCATGGAGCTGCATCAGGGCATCCTCGAGGTGCATTCGCAACCGAACCGCGGCACCACCGTATCACTCCGTTTCCCGGTCACAAACTGAACATGCCACACACCGTCCACGACCCCACCCATTCGGACAAGCCCCCGCAAATCGTCGTGCTGGATGACGAGGAGGAGATCCTCTCCAGCATGAAATTCCTGTTGCGCAGCCATGGCATCGGACCGGTGACCACCCTGTCCGATGGCCGGGATTTGCTGACCGTGCTGGAACAGCCCACGGCGGTCCTGCTGATGGATCTGAGAATGTCCGAACTCTCCGGCATGGATCTGCTGCCGCGGGTTCAGGAGTCGCATCCGGAAATCCCGGTGATCATCGTGACCGCGGTCCAGGAGGTGGATACCGCCGTGGCGTGCATGAAACAGGGCGCCACCGACTATCTGCTCAAACCGGTGAATGTCGCCAATCTCATCACCACGGTCCGCAAAGCCAGACAGATGTACGACCTCCGCCAGCACGCCAATGCCCTCAAGGACTATTTGCTCGGCGGCAATCTGAAAAATCCGGAGGCCTTCGCGGAGATCATCACCCAAAGCCCGAAAATGCAAGCAATTTTCAAGTACATGGAGTCCGCCTCGCGCACCGGTGAGCCGTTGCTGATCATCGGCGAAACAGGAACCGGCAAAGAGCTGTTCGCCCAGGCGTTCCACCGCCTGCGCAACAGGAGCGGGGCGCTGGTTCCCGTCAACGTGGCCGGTCTCGACGATCACATGTTCGCGGATACGCTGTTCGGACACACCAAAGGCGCCTTCACCGGCGCCGTGGGCTCACGGGAGGGGCTGGTGGCCAAGGCGGCGCGGGGGGTGCTGTTCCTGGACGAAATCGGCGATCTCTCGGAAAGCAGTCAGCTCAAATTGTTGCGCCTGCTTCAGGAAAAGAAATACGAACCCATCGGCTCCGACATCTCCAGAAATGCCGATATCTCCATTGTCGCGGCCACCAACCGCAACCTCAAACAACGCATCCACGAAGGGAAATTCCGCGCGGATCTCTTCTATCGCCTCGCCACCCATGCCATCACCATCCCCCCTCTTCGTGAACGCAAGGAGGATCTGCCGTTGCTGCTGGGAAGATTCATCGAGGATGCCGCTCGATCCATGCAGCTCAACCCACCCCCCATGCCGACCCCGCAACTGATGAACCTGCTTGACTGCCATGATTTCCCTGGCAATGTGCGCGAACTGCGCGCCATGGTCCTGGACGCCATGGCCAACCACAAATCCGGCCCGCTCTCCATGGATGCCTTCAGAAAAGCCATCTCCCCCACGCCCGGTCTCTCCGGGAGTCGGCGCGACTCCAACGCCTCTCGGGAGCCCACCCTCCGTTGGCCGGAAGGACAAAATCCGCCCACGCTCAAAGAGGCCGAAGCGTTCCTGATCGCCCATGCTCTCGAAAAAAGCAACGGCAATCAGGGCATCGCCGCCATCATGCTCGGTCTGTCACGCCAGGCTCTCAACCAACGCATGACCCGCAAACAGACCCGGCAGATCTCATTTTGACCCCTGCAATGTCCGTTGCAGTGAATTGCCTGCTTGCACAATCATCATCTGATTGATATCCATAATTTTTATTCACCATCTCGAACCGGGATCCCACGATGATTGCACCCCCCGACCTCCTGCATCCGATTGGATCCCGTCCACCGGTTTACGTGAGCATCCGAGGTGTGCCGCCTGACATCGAACGGAAACAACCGGATGGCTGATTGGACCATCCCCTGGATTAGGCATGGCATGAATCCTGATAAATGATTTCTTGGATAGATTGATCACACTTACAGGAGTCGGAGCACGCGATGATCACCACGGAAGAGAAGTCGGTCATGAGGATGCTGCAAGGTCAAACCATCCGAAAAGTCTGCCTGCTCGAACGGAACACCCCCAATCCATTCCGAAGTGTGGCCTTTCATTTCAACGATGGAACCTACCTGGAAATTTACGATTCGTGCGGCAGCATGCGCATCGCGGGGATCCGTCACGAGACCCGCGTTGACCGTGAAGCCGTTCCCACCACGCCCTGAGGATACCCCCGAGTGTAAATTCCGCTCCGGTTTTCCATCTCACGGCACCCCCACCCAAGAAACCAGATGGAACGGACAGTCGCGCGCTTTGGCTGACGGGGACGTTGCCGCGGCGCGGGGGGTTCACATGACCCCGCCGGACCTGGAATCAAGTCTCGGCAAGCAAACGTTGAACGTTGCGTTCCAGCACCTCGAACGCTTCTTGCGACTCCGACCAATCACCCATCTCGACGCTACCTTTAAGTCGGATCGCCTGCGTCCTGACACGTTTGGCTCGCACCTCAGAGGCGGCTTGATACAAGCGTTCAATTTCAATCAATGCGCGATTGACATTCTGTTCAGCCAGGGCCTCTCGCAGAACCTTGACTGCCTGGGGCGCCAGATCGACGAACCGGACGGACGCCACGCCCCTATTGACTGGCATCGCGGGTGGAAGATGGGAGACAACCGCCTCCACGCACCTCCCCGGTTCAGGTTGAAAATCCCCGGTCTCCAGCGGGTCAGCCTTTTCATACCCGATCGGCGGCGTCCCTTTGCGAAACGTGACGCGCAGTTCGGTACCCGCATCCTCGGATGACCGCATCTGAATATCACCCCCCAGGGTTCGGGCGATCAACCGCGCTGAATAGGTTCCCAGTCCGGTTCCTCCCACCTTGCCAGAGGTGGCATATTTCTCGAAAAACCGGTCGCGCATGGCAATCGGCACCGCGCCTTGGTTGTGGATGACGAGGCAATTCAAATCGTTTCCATCAATCAGAGTTATCGTTACGACCTGATTGGACGGTGACGCTTCCACGGCATTCTTGATCAGGTTGGAGAGCATCGAATAGCACATCACCGTCTCTGCCAGAACCATGAACTGATCGGATTCATCCGCATCCCTGCCGTTCATGATGATTCTGATGGTCAATCCGGTTCCGAACAGCGACGGACTCAGATGAAGCCGTATAGTGCGCAGAATCGCCAGCAGGTCGATCTGTTCCGCCTTGCATCTGTATTCACCTCTTTCCATCTGAAACAAACCCAGGGAAAGGTTGATCATGTGCAACACGTTGATGCTGGAATTGTAGATGATTTGTATCTTCTCTCTCTGACTGGACGGAATGGTTCGATCGTCCAGCAGCAGAGCCGAATATCCGGTTATGCTGTTCAATGGGGTTTTCAAATCATGTCTGACAATCCGATCCACATCCTGTTGCAATTTTTCCGCCTCCCTTAGTTCAAGATTCAAGGAGGTCAGACGTTGATTGGCGATTCTCAACTCCGCATGAGAGTGGGCGAGCCGATTGGCCAGTTCTGTCCGCTGCAACCAGACTTGGATGCGCGCCTTCAAGAGAACCGGGCTGGGAGGTTTGTTGAGAAAATCATCGCCACCACACTCCAGGCAGCGCGCCAATTCCCGGTCGGTCTGCACCGAGGTCAAAAAGATCACCGGCACGTTTTCTCCTGGACGCATCCGGGCCTTGATCTGTTGCGTGGTCTGGTATCCATCCATGATCGGCATCTGGATATCCATCAAAATCAGATCGCATGTGTTCTCATCCAGGAATCGGAGAGCCTCCCGACCATCTGCGGACAAGACCACCCGATGCCCCTCTTGGCGGAGCCATTCATCCAGGAATATGCGTGTCACCGGATCATCATCGACGACCATGATGGTGGCCATGGCCCGGGTCACCTGGTCAACATCGCAATGGACAAGCAATCCGTATCGGATAACTCTGGATCGGGAAACGTTGCCTTGATTTGCAGAATCTCCGGCAGGATTTCGCAGAACAACCGTACCAGGTTGGGATCAAACGCGGTTCCTGAACATCGCTTGATTTCATCGACCGCGTTTTCGACACTCCAGGGTTGCTTGTAGGGACGTTTGGAGGTCAAGGCATCAAAGACATCCGCCAGCGTGCAAATCCGCCCCATCAGAGGAATCTCTTCTTCTTTCAGACCGTTCGGGTAACCGTTGCCATCCCATCGTTCATGATGGGAGAGCGCGATGGTGTGCGCCGTGCGCAACAGCAGTGACGGTTCCTCATCCAACAATTGTCCGCCAAGCAGGGTATGGGTCTTCATGACCGTGAATTCATCAACAGTCAGCTTGCCCGGTTTGAGCAGTATTCTGTCCGGAATGCCGATTTTGCCGACGTCATGCATCGGGGAGGCTTGCAACAGCAACTCCTGGTCGTGCGCATTCAGACCGTGGGCCCGTCCGAGCAAGGCGGAATAGTGGCTCATGCGTTGAATATGTTTTCCGGTTTCGTTGTCCCGGTATTCCGCCGCCTGTCCCAACCGACGAATGATCTCCAGCCGGGTGCGCAGCAGTTCGAACTCGCGTTCCGCCAGGGCCTGGGCCGTACGCGCGGCGCGCAGGATGTATCGCATCCGATGCCCCAGCAACCCCCAGTTGATCGGCTTGGTGATGAAATCCGTGGCTCCCGCCTGATAGGCATGCTCAATGGAGATCACATCATCCAGAGAGGTGGCCAGCACAATGGGCAGATATCGCCATTTTTCCTGACGACGCACGGTCTCGCACAATACAAAGCCATCCATCCTTGGCATCACCACATCGGTGATCACCACATCAGGCCGTTCTTGCTGCACAAGCTCCCAGGCCTGCATCCCGTCCTCGGCCTCGACCACCCGAAAGCCACCCTGTTCAAGGGCCACGCGCATCGGAAGGCGTTGCAGGAATTCGTCATCCACGATCAATACCAGAGGATGTTGCAGCTCATCGATCAGGTTCATTCTGGAAATCTCCCGGAAGCTGTGCCGAACACAATGCCATCAGCGCCTGTCTGACCTCGGCGAACAAGGCGTCACTCTGTTGGAAGGATTGGCGCACCAGCGTGGAATCCCCATGCCCCAGTTCCAGGGTCCGTCCCAATTCGGCCAAACGGGCAGCGCCCATGGTCAGACTGGAGGATTTCAAGGTATGTGCCGCAACGCGCACCCCTTCGGCATCCTCCCGCTCGATGGCCTGTTTCAGGGTGGCCAGCAATTCCGGGGTGTACGCCAGATAGTGTGCCACCATTTTGCCCAGCAATCCATTGCCACCATTCCGGGCCAGATCCAGAATGCGCCCCAGGGCAATCGAATCCAGAACCTCGACTGCCGCTTCCCCCTGCTTGCCCAGGACGGCTTCCGGTTGAGCCGCCTCATGGGAGGTGATGTCTTGCAGACCGGCCCCCCCATCCCCGCTTGTCGCGAGCTGCGTATCGTGGGGCAACCACCGACGCAATACGGCGCCCAGATCCGCCTGACTGAATGGCTTGTGCAGATAGTCGTCCATGCCAGCCGCGCTGCATTGCTGACGACTCTCCTGCAACACATGCGCGGTCAGAGCGATGATGGGAATCGGCGCCCTGCCGCTCTGCATCTCCCACGCCCGCAGGCGTCTGGTGGTCTCAAAACCATCCAGAATCGGCATCTCGCAATCCATGAAAATGATATCAAACGTCGGAACCGTCTCACGCACGAGGGTCAACGCCTGCTCTCCATTCACCGCGACTGTGACCTGGCAGCCAAACAACTCCAAAGTCGCCAGCGCCACCTCCTGATTGACAGGATGATCCTCCACCAGCAGAACCCGCCCCGTGAATGGCCCGTTTTCCGGTGAGACGGCAATCTGATTCCGGTTCCACTCCGCGATTTCCTGGATATCTCCCGGTTGTTGCTTGCCGAAACGGGCTGTAAACCAGAACGTTGATCCGTGTCCGGGTTTGCTCTCCATCCATAAATCGCCATGAAGGAGCGACACCAACTGTCGGGTGATGGCCAGACCAAGCCCGGTTCCTCCAAACCGGCGCGCCACCGACGGATCTTCCTGCGAGAAGTTCTGAAACATCTGGCTTTGATAATCGGGCGAGATGCCGATCCCCGTATCCGTCACGCAAAAAAGCAGCACGATATCCGCCTCGCGCTCTTCGAAGATTTCCATCTTCAAACCGACCGATCCCTGATCGGTAAACTTGATCGCATTGCCCAACAAATTGAACAGAATCTGACTGAGTCGATAGGGGTCACCCAACAGGTGATTCTTTCCCTCATACGACTGGTCGAAGTGAAAGTTCAACCCCTTTCGCACCGCCTTTTGCAAAAAGATGTCGCAAACATCCCGGATCACCACATCCAGATCGAAACGCAGCACCTCCAGAAACAACCGGCCATCCCGGATTTTGGCAAAGTCCAGAATGTCGTTGATGATCCGCAGCAAAGCGCGTCCGGAACGCTGGATGATCTGGACATAATGACGCTGCTGATCCGTGAGAGGGGTTTTCAAGATCAACCCGGCTATGCCCAGAACCCCATTCATGGGGGTACGGATTTCGTGGCTCATGTTGACCAGGAAGATCTCCTTGGCGCGGGCACCCGACTCGGCGGCCTCCCGTGCCCTTTCCAGCTCTTCGGTCCTGACCCGCACGATCTCTTCCAGGTTGTCCCGATAGCGACGCAACTCCTCCTCGGTCTGTTTGCGGACCGAGATGTCCTGATGCATGCCCATCCAAACTTCACCGAATTCCGCATGGGTCAAGGTGGTGATGGAAATATGCCCCCAAAAAGGGGTGCCGTCCTTTTTGATATTCTCGATCTCTCCTTCCCAGCTCCCTTTGCGATAAAGATGCTCCATGATCTCCTGAACGACCCGATCGGCGGCCTGGCCCGTGCCCGCATGCGTGACGGCGATGTGTTGACCGATAAGTTCCCCCGCATCATAGTTGAAGCTCTTTTCATATCCCCGATTTGTATAAACAATCACACCATCCGAAGCGCGAACGAGACATACCCCTTCCATCATATGTTCCAACATGCGCGCTTGAAGTCGGATATCCTCTTCCCGTGCTGCCCGCTCATCGATCCGCAAATGGTTATAGCGTTCCGGCATGATCGGATCCATGATGCCGAAATTTTCCATGATTTCAAATTGACCGTCCGCACGACAACGAGCCAGAAAGGTGTTCACCCCGGCATGATGCGTGATCGGGTCCATGCGGATGGTCCCCTGGGGTCCGGTGACAGCGAGGCTCTCCAGGGAACCAATCAGAGCCTCGGTCTCCAAGGTGCCCGCGTGGTTGGCTGCCATGGCAAACGCCTTGACGCACAAATAGGCCCCTTCGCCAAAATTGGTGAGAATGCCATTCCCCCGAGGCCACAATCCGGTGATCCCTGGCATGGTGGCCAACCGATCGAGAAAGAGACGATTCTCATCCGTGTCAACCGACATGAAATAAGTATTGGTTGAGTAGCACCCCTCGCGCACTTCCGGAGGCAAATGGCTGGCCATGATCTCATCGAAATGTCCCATGACCACGGCCATCCGTTTCTTGAGACCAAGCGCGGCAAACCGGGTCAACAGCATGAGTTGATCGGCTCCGGCGAAATAGGGAACCAAGACGTCGGCTTCCGATTCAGCCACCTGCCGCAACAAGGCGTCAATCGTTTCCAACGTCACGCCAATGGGCCTATACTCCTCACCCGCCACCTCACCCCCGGCCAGCAACAGGGCCTCTTTTGCCGCGGCGACCGAGCCTCGCGGCCACTCGTAGTTGTTGCCCGCAAAAAACATCTTCGGACCGTATTTCTGTCTCATGTACGGTATCATTTTTCCGATCTGCTGATTGGGCAACGCGGCAAAATGAAAAAAATAACGGCTCAGGATGCTTCCCTCATAGAACGAGAAATTCAACAAAGGAACCCTTCGGGGTTCGGCCACCCGGTAGGCCACCGCAATGCGTGAATTGGATAAAAGATTGCCGATCAGGGCAGTGCAGCCATGGTGTTCGATCAATTTCGTGGCAGCACTGATCGCACTGTGGGGCAGGCTGCCATCATCTTCGATCACCAGACGCAACGGCCTGCCCAGTACGCCTCCGTTTTCGTTCACCTCCATGGTGGCCATCTGCGCGGCCATGGTGATTTCCCGACCGTAAAGGCTCACCAGACCGGTCAGGGGGGGCATCAGTCCCAACACCACGGCGTTGGCTGCATCTGTCATTCTCATGATTGCATCCGTTTCCATTCAATTTTTTGCTTTTTCCAGAAGGAAACCGTGCAGCGCCTGTTTGGCTTCCTGAAATTCTGGATCGCATGACTGCAAACAGGCCTCAACCAGCTTGAAGTCGGCATGATGGATCTCCAGGATGCGGCCCAGTTCAGCCAGACGCGCCGCCCCCATGGTGAGACTGGAGGATTTCAACGTATGTGCCGCCACGCGCACGCCTTCGGAATCGTGTTGCGCCAGGGCCTGTTTCAGCCCGTCCAACAACGCGGGCACCTGGACACCATAATGGGCCACCAATCTTCCCAACAGCTCCGAGCGACCGTTCGGATCCAAAACCATGATTTGCTCCAGGGCGACTGGATCCAGCACGGGAAATGTCAGCCCTCCGTTTTCGAGCAGAGACGATGAGACAGGCTCGGAGACGGGGGCGGAGGCGGGTTCTGCCGGAAGGATGGGTTTTCGCGCAAAATCTTGTACAGGTCTCTTGTATCGCGGGTCATTGATCCGTTCATGGCCAGACCCGTTGCCAGCCCCCAACCAGCGCTGCAGCACCTTGACCAGATCCTGCTGACTGAAGGGCTTATGCAGATAATCATCCATGCCCGCCTCGTGACTCAACCGTCGGCTCTCCTTCAGGACATGGGCGGTCAAGGCAATGATGGGAATGCGGGGCAGACCGTGCTCCATTTCCCAGGCGCGCACCCGTCGGGTGGTTTCAAATCCGTCCAGAATCGGCATTTCGCAATCCATGAAAATGGCATCGAACGGTGTGTCCGCATTCAGAATCGTGTTCAGCGCCTGTTGACCATTGCGTGCAACCGTCACCTTCAGACCGAACAACCCCAGCGTGGATTCCGCAACGTCTTGATTGATCAGATTGTCCTCCACCAGCAGAATGTGTCCGTCAAACCGGGATTCCTCCAGCAGGAAAGCCGATTGACTCTCTTCCCAGTCAGCCAGAACCTTGCGATCTCCAGGCTGTTGTTTGCCAAAACGGACCGTGAAACTGAATTTCGCGCCATGACCGGGCTGGCTCTCCACCCATAATTCACCATCCATGACCAGCACCAATTGCCGGGTAATGGCCAAGCCCAGCCCAGAGCCGCCAAATTTGCGCGCAATCGACGAGTCGGCCTGGGAAAAGGGCTGAAACAGGTTCGGCAGATATTCGGGCGCGATCCCGATACCGGTATCGCTCACCTGGAAACGCAACAGAACATCAGCCGCCCGCTCTTCCAGAACATCCACCCTCAGCGTCACCGACCCATTCTCGGTAAACTTGATGGCATTACCCATCAGATTGAAAAGCACCTGATTGAGACGATACGGATCGCCCAACAGATGAACCGGCATGCCGTCGGCGATTTTGCAGACGAACTCCAGCCCCTTGCCATGCGCCTGCGTTGCAAACATGCTTCGCACATCCTGGATCAGTTCATTCAGGTCGAACCGGAACAGTTCCAGCACCAGCCGACCGGCTTGAATTTTCGACAAATCCAGAATGTCGTTGATGATGCGCAGCAGGGTGCGTCCGGAACGGTGAATCGTATTGACATAATGGCGTTGTTGTTCTGTCAGGGAGGTCCGCAGGATCAGATCGGCCATGCCCAGCACCCCATTCATGGGGGTACGGATCTCGTGGCTCATGGAAGCCAGAAAGGATGCCTTGGCCTGCGTGGCCGCTTCGGCCTGCTCCTTGCTCTGACGCAACGTCTCTTCCAGACGTTTGCGCGTGATCAAGTTCAGCACATCATCGCCCACGAGTTGCAACTGCCGAACATCCTCTTCCGTATAAGGCTCCGGCTTGTTCCCGACGACCAGAACCATTTTCACCGTATTCCGGCTCATCACCGGCACGCTCAAAAACCGGGTGATGGGCAAATGGCCTTCCGGCATGCCGAGCCGGGATTTCAACTCCCGGTAATCGTTGCACACGACCGGTTGCAACTGCTGGACAACATCCGCCCACACGCCGGCCCGATCCAGACCGGCGTGGGAGGTTTGCCCCAGGCCGCAGGTCTGTTTGACATGATGGCTCCATGAAATCAATGAAAAAGCGTCAAGCTCATCATTGAACAAATGCAGAAACCCGATCCGGCTTCCGGTGATCGTCTCGGCAACCGCCAGAGAGCGGTCGCACAACTCCTGCATGCCGAGTTCCAGTGCGCAACGCTGGATCTCCATCAACCGTTTCATCCTCTCTTCGTTGACAAACCTGGCGAACAAAACTTTACGCCGTTCGGTGGCATCCCTGAACATGAGCAGAAGATGCATCTTCCCACGCAACATCATGGTGGAAAGGGTGACATCGGCGTACAATGAACGGCCATCCCGGCACCGCAGCACGACATCACTCTTATCCATGGACTGGCGTTGCTTTTGATCGTTGCGGACATCAAGAGCGTGCAGCAGCGACGCGTCCGGGTTGATGTCGCGGAGTTTGCTCCCTTCAATCTCCTCCTGTTGGCAACCCAGCATGTGGCAGAAACGGGTATTGGGCATGTGCAAGGAGCCGGCATCACGGTCCACAAGAACAATTCCTTCACTGGCCGCTTCAAACATGGTCTTCAACGTCAACCGACTCTCATGCAGACGGCGGATGACCACATCCCCGACCCGAATGAAAATCATGCCGCCCACCCCCAGCAGCAACAGCGTCAGGAGTACCGTTTTGGCAATCGCCTCCATGACCGGAGTACGCAATTCGGCCATATCGATTTTGATCACCATGCCGAGATCCAGGGGGGCAATGTATTCGTAGGCGGCCAGCACCTCCACCCCCCGGTAATCCGGACCAATCACCACCCCGGAATTTTTCTCCAAGGCGCGCCGCATGGGCAATCCCTTGTCATTGTCACCCCAAGCAACTTTCATCGGAACGTTTGTCGATTGGTCGATATACCGTTGTCGAAGAATAAACTCTATTTGCTCCCCGTTGCGCTGACCGAACAGGATCTCTCCCGTGTCTCCAAGCCCTTTATGCCAATCCTGGTAAGCCCGAATCAACAGGGCGGTTATTTGCTTTTTATCCTCCATTTCTGGGAATGTCGGGTCTTGCGCCACCATTTCATGAAGCGTGCTGATGATCCGCACCTGACTTGAAGCCATGGCGCCAAGACGCGTCTGCTCGCTGTTCACAAGATGATGGTAGAGCACATACAATGTACTGCCCGTGCTCGCAAAAACCGCGATCACCATGATCCCGTAGAGAAGAAAGATACGGCCCTTTTCGACAAAGAAATCATTCACCATTATAAAACCCAAAGAGCATGATTATGGATCACGGGGAAAGATCCGGGATTTTTGAAGGCTGCGCAACCATCAAGTATGATTATCATTTGCATATCAACATCTCCAAGCTGACATTAATGCATGAAGTACACAAACCATGCCATCTCTCTGGGATAATTTTATACAATCGTGCGGGCGATTCGACATTGACCCGCATGGTTGAAGTCCATGTCAGGCTCAGGATGCCCGCAACTGCCGGATTCAAGTTGAAGAGATGCAGGCAACAAGGGTTCCCCACTGCAACGCTCCGCGCACAGCGTGCCATCCACATTGAAATCTTGGTTGACAGGGGGTGTCGTGCCAGGCACCTGTCAGGATGATGGGCTGCAACATACGTGTCCGGCTCGCGGTACGGATAAAGAAAAACACTGACAAATCATCCATCAAGAATGGATGCAAGAGATGGAATGGCTGCAACGTACCTTGCAGGAGAGGACGACGTGGCATCATCCGTTGCCAGACCTGATGCAACGGCACGTGATCCGCAGGAATCATGGGGTGCTGGAGGTCAGTCACGCACGATTGGCCGCACCCGACATTCACCCAGATCCGGCAGTTGCGGGCAATCACCTGTGGCAACCTCTTGATCCATCTAACAAATCGAAAGAAAGCCTCATTGCCGACAAAGCGACTTCGGTTTCTTGCGATTTGCTATATGAATCAATATGTCCGCTCACACACTCACCCGCAACTGCCGGATCTAGGATTAAACGCTGAGAACGAGCGTCTCATTTTCATGGATACATTCAGGATGGCGTTCCCTGATCACCGTTGCTTTGGACAGACACGGCCAGTACACTTTTAAAGGCACGACGACAGCACCCTTGTCGATCCCCATTCCGATACCGTTCAAAAAACCAGGAGACGGCAATCGATCATGACACCCGAAGGTGTCACAACACCCCGCCAATCCAACCGCGCACGCACAAGAACTCAACATGAAACGCAGGACCGCTCATCCCACCTCCGCCCCAGCCTTGAATCGATCGACCGCCGATCTGGTCGTGCAGGCACGTCAGTGGGTCGCGAACGGACGATGGCGGGAGGCGATCGACGCCTACAAGCAGTTGATCAAACAGGATCCGGGCGGCGGATGGGCGACTTCCCTGGCAGCGGCTTACGAAAAACGTGCCGAGGAGTTGGCCGGCAAGGAGATGTTCAAGGAGGCCCTGATCCTCTTGGACAACGCCCAGCGTCTGACGAACACGCCCGCCACCCTCCCCTTGCGACTGACCTGCCTTCTGGCCTCCGGTCGTCTGGAGCCGGTGGTGGCCTTTTTCGTGCGGGAAGAGGCGGGCTTGCAAGCCTTGCGTCCCGATCTCATGCCCCATTTGCGGGAGTATGTGGCGGTTGGTCTGCTGACGACCCCCGAACTGAAAAAGGAACTGCCCGCAGATTCACACTGGCTGGCCCAACTGGAGGCCGCCCGACAGCCCTTGGACGCGCTAGCCTCGCCCCCTGCCGAACTGGAACCATTGCTCGGCAGAATCTCCCTGAAATCCCCGTTCAAGCCGTTGCGACTGATCCTCAAGGCGCTCTCTTTGGTGCATGATCAACCGGATCGTGCCCTCCAACTGGTTGCAACCATTCCGTCCACCTCCCCCTGGGCAGCCTTGAGTCGTCTGGTCACCTGGTGCGTCATGGATTGGGAGAGCTTGTTACGCCGGATGGGTGAGCTGTCCCCCCTGGAGATGGAGGTGGTATGCGCCTGGCGTGGCATCCAGCCGGCCAGTTGGCGCACGGCACGGGAACTGCTCACCGCCTCCCCGGACAAACTGCTGCCGCCGCTCACCGATCCGGCGCACCTCTGGCCAATGCCGGACCCGACCCTGCGCCGGTTGGCATGGCTGGCTCTGGTGAGGGCGCCGGCGGGAGTGCCGCGCTTCGAACGTCGCTTCGGCCCCCTGGATCAGGCCGAAAAGCTGCGGTTGTCCGCCCTGGCGCGAAACCATGGCCATCCCCGTGAGCGTCTTTTGGCCTGGCAACGGTACTTGCATGGCTTGAAGGCCCTGCCGGAATCGACGGAGCGCAACGTGCGCCTGGCGATGACCTGTCAATTCCTGGCGGGTTTGATCGCCGAAGAGGATGAGGGCGACCCAGAGATTGCCGATCTTCTGGAACAGAGTATCGAACTGGACCCCGGCCAACGCAAGGCCCACCAGGCCTTGCTGGTCTGGCATCGGCTCCACGAAGATGACAAGGGGTGCCGTCAGGTGCTGGATCGTGCCTTGCAGCACTTTCCGGACGATGCGGATTTTCTGCATGAAGCCGTAAGGATTTCTCTGCAGAATCAGACCTTCAAGAAGGCATCCCGACTGGCGAAGCGTCTGCTGGCCATCGATCCTTTGCATACCGGGGTGCGCGGGGAGTTGATCGACGCCTGTCTGGCCCAGGCACGCAAACAGGTGCGGAGTGGCCGCATCGATCTGGCGGAAAAAGAGCTGGCCGAAGCCGAGAGCTGGCAACGTCCCGAGGATCGGGACGGCCTGATCACCCTGAACCAAGCCTTTCTGGCCTGGTTGCGGCAGCAGGAAGCGGAAGGCAACGGACTGTTGGAACAGGGGGTGCAGGAGGCGGGTGGCGACGTGGCCGCCCGGTTGCGCGCCCAACTGGAAGGGGTGCGCATGGGTTTGCCCACCCCATGGTTGACCCGCCTGCTCTCCGCCACCCAGAAATCTGCCGCCACCATGCCGGTCACCCGCGAGGCGATCCTGGCCGTGGCACGGGTGGCGCATGCGTATACCCAGGAAGAGAAACTCGGCAAGCTGTTGACGGATCTCTCCGGCATGCTGACCAAGGGCTGCAATCTGCCTTTTTCCATGGAGGAGATGCGTTCGATCTGTCAGGTGTTGGCCAAGGCGCGGGTGTTCCCCATGCTGGATCGCTATGCCAAGCGGGCCGGCAAGAACTGGCGCGATCAGGCGGTGTTCGAGTACTACCGATTGCTGGCCAAGTATCGCGGCACCCGTGAGGAGATCGCCGCTGCCGACCGGCAACAGTTGGAACGGGCGTTGGAGCAGGCCGAGGAGCGTGGCGACCGGGAATTGATCTCCGCGCTGAACGACTGGTTGTTCGATGACGATTTTTATGCCGATGACGCCGGGTACGATTTGGGAGAGATGCCGGACCTCCCCATGAGACCGCATCAGCGCGACAATCCAGTGCAGATGCTCGCCCTTCTGCTGCTCCCGGTGGCGTATGAATTCATGCAGACCCATGGCCATCAGGCCACCCGCGCCACGACCCGGAACCACCTGGTGGACTTTATAAAAACTCAAAAAGCCCCAACCGATGTGTTTCGCGTCTTGATCGAACCGGGAGGCCTGCTGGATGAGCTTCTCGATCAAATCTTTTCACCCGCGGATGGCGTGCCGTTCGAACCCCCGAGAGGAAATCGGCGTCGCGCGTCAAACTCCAGGCGACAACTGGTTCTGGATCTGGATGGTGACCTATGAACGATCCCTTTGCTTTGTTGGGTGTGGCTGAGGATGCGGATGACGAGACGGTACGCAAGGCCTATCTGCGCCTGGTGCGGATCCACTCTCCGGACAAGGATGCCGCCCGTTTTCAGGAGATTCGCGCGGCCTATGAAAACATCGCGCAGGCTTCCGATCGCTTGAGCCACCGCCTGTTTGAGGCTCCGAAACCGGATCCGGTGCCTTTGGTGGCAGCCTGGTTGCGCGGCGAGGAGAAACAGGCCACCCCTTCCGCCCTCCCCTTGATCGCCCTGTTGCGGGAATCGTTGAAGAGTTACCGTTTGCCAGACGCGAAAGCTGGCGCCCCCTCCCCATCCGGAGCCGCGTGACATGCTCTCCCCTGGCCAGGAAGCCTTGTTGGCGCAATTCCGCGATTATCTGGAACAGACCGGAGAGGAGCCGGTCGCGGACGAACCCCAGGTGGATCTCTATACCCTGTTCGGTGAACTGGCGGCCCTGAAGAACGAAATCCGCATCGAATCCCGTCAGGTGAAGTCGGCCCTGGAGCAGTTCCGCGCCCTGGTGGATCCCCTGCGGGCCGGACATGCCGCCATGGAGGAGAAGATCCAGCGCATGCACGAGGAACCGCGGCTGGCCGGCCAGGAAGCCTTGCGGCCCGTGCTGCTGGAACTGCTGGAGCTGCGAGATCGTCTGATCGCCTCGTTGGAGATGTCGCCGGCCAGACAGGAGGATAATCGGTTTTTCAAACGTCTGTTCCGCAAGCGGCAGGAGCGGATCGAGGCCTGGCACGCGGGTCAGGAGATGTTGCTCTGGCGGCTCGATCAGTTGCTGACCGCGCAGGAGATCCAACCGCTGGAACTGCTCGACCGACCTTTCGATCCCCGCCTGGCGCGGGCGGTGCGGGTGGCGTGTCACAACGGGGTGGCGGATGGGGTGGTACGGACCGAGATGCGCAAGGGATTTCTCTGGCACGGCGAACTGCTGCGTCTGGCGGAAGTGGTGGTCAACAAAATTGAGGAGCAGTGAGTCATGACGGACGAATGGGTGATCGGCATCGATTTGGGAACCACCAACTCCGAGGTGGCGATTTATCGTCAGGGCCGCGTGGAGGTGATTCCCGATGCCCGTGGCAACCGCATTCTCCCCTCCTTTGTCGGGGTTGCGGAAGACGGCACCCTGTTGGTGGGTGAAGAGGCGCGCAACCAGTATGTGGTGTTTCCGGAGCGCACCATCCGTTCCGTCAAGCGGCGCATGGGCGAGACCACGCCGGTGACCATGGCCGGTCAGAACTACCTGCCGCAAGAGATCTCCGCGATCATTCTCAAGCGTCTCAAAGGGATGGCCGAGGCCCATCTCGGGCAGGCGGTCAACAAGGCGGTGATCACGGTGCCGGCCTATTTTTCCGATGCCCAGCGTCAGGCGACCCGCGAGGCGGGGGAGATCGCCGGTCTGGACGTGCTGCGCATGATCAACGAGCCGACGGCGGCGGCATTGGTTTACGAAGCGGGTCGGCAGGCCGGGAAAAAGATCCTGGTGTACGATCTGGGAGGCGGCACCTTCGATGTCTCGGTGGTACGCATCGAAGAGGGGGTGGTGGAGGTGATCTCCAGCCATGGCGACAACCATCTGGGTGGCGATGATTTCGACGAAGAGATCGTCAACCACCTCCTTGAACAGTTCAAGGAGCGCCATGGGGTGGATGCCGCCACCAGTCCGACCGCCCTGGCACGGCTGCGCCGCGCGGCGGAGGCGGCCAAACGGCACTTGTCCGATCGCCCGTATGTCACCATTGCCGAGGAGTACCTTCTGGAGCACAAGGGCAAACCGCTGCATCTCTCCCTGGAGTTGAGCCGGGATGCCTACGAGGAGATGATCACCCCCTACCTGGACAAGACCCTGGAGGCGGTGCATATCGCCTTGAACGGGTCGGGTCTCACCGCCTCGGATGTGGAGTCCATCCTGCTGGTGGGTGGCGCGACCCGCACGCCGCTGGTCTCCCGACGCCTGGAAGAGATCTTCGGGATGCGGCCCCATGGCGAGGTGGATCCGGATCTCTGCGTGGCCATGGGCGCCTCGATCCAGGCGGCCAGCATCCAAGGCGCGCAAGTGTCCGCGGTTTTGGTGGATGTCACCCCCTATACGTTCGGAACCTCCGCCTATGGCGAACTGGATGGCATCCCCTCGCCGGATCTGTTCGTACCGGTGATTCTCAAGAACTCGCCCATTCCGATCAGCAAGAGCGAGGTGTTCTACACCATGGTCGAAAACCAGCAACTGGTGGAGGTCCAGGTGTTCCAGGGCGAGAACATCGATGCCTTAAAAAACCGACTGATCGGTGAATTCACGGTGGAGGGGTTGAGTCCGGCCCCGCCCCAAAGTCCGGTGGTGTTGCGCATGGATCTGGATGCGGACGGCGTGTTGCATGTCTCGGCGACCGAGAAAAAGAGCGGGCTTTCCAAGAAGATCAGCATCAGCCATGCCATGGAGCGGCTGGACGAGTCGGAGATGATCCAGGCTCGGCAGCGGGTTGCAAGCCTGTTTGCCAACGAGGATGACGCGGACGAGGAGGCACGACAGGAGGTGGTGCGCGCCCGCGCCCTGATGGAAAAGGCCGAACGGATGCTTGACCTCGCTTCGCCGGAAGATCAGGAGGAGATGATCAATCACATCGAAGAGATCCGCCAGTCCCTCGAAGACCACGAAATCACCCGGCTCAAGGCCCCCTGCGAAGGATTGTCGGAGATTCTGTTCTATCTGGAAACGTGAGGCCCATGGTGATCGAACGCTGTCCCGCCTGTAGTGCCCGAGCCCCCGGACACACGGTGTGTCGTCGTTGCGGTACGGAGCTGCACTGGCTCAACCGCATCGCCACCGCCTGCCGACGCGAGGAACGCCTGGCCATGCAAGCGCTTGTGGCAGGGAATCGGACCGGGGCGCTCCTCCATCTGGAGCAGGCCATGGCTTACCGCCAACACCCCATGCAACATCAATGGGTCCAATTTGTGAACACCCTGACCGGTCACCAGGGCGTCACCCCCGCACAAGACAACCAATCTCTTGTTGACCAGAATAACTTCCCCGGACAACACGGCTTTCAGGATACCAATCTGCCAACCCAGATCACAACATAGGCCAGGCTCCAGGGGATGGAAAGCGAGAAGCGCGCCGAGAAAAGGCCGGCCCACCCCCAACTGCCGGCTTCGCGCCGGATGGCGGCGATGGTGGCCTGGCAGGGGGCGTGGAACAGGGTGAACACCATGAAGGCAAAAGCCACCCGAGCCGACATGGAGTTGGACAACCGCTCCCGCAGGCTTTCGGATTGCCGATCAAGCCGACCGTGACCTGGGGGACGAATCAAACATGCCCCCCTTGGAACCCCTGCAACACTCGTTTCAGCGGATTGGCACGTTCATATCTGGCAACCTATTGTTATTTAAACATTGATTCAATCCGTCGTCTCAAACCCGCATGCAATGTTGCACCCTCTCGCATTGCGCCATCCGGATGGAACCCAACCGATGATGCACTTCAAAGCATGTCGACACGCTATAAAGATTTGATGATAAACAATAAAACATCTCGACTCACCAGGATCGGGATTCCCGAATGAATCTGGTATGAAAGGTGATATCACTACAAGAAAAATGGGGACTTCCCAATCATCCTCCCCCACCTGTCACTGCGCGCCAAAAGGGGTTCCACCGAAATTTCATCAACGGACGGAACCACCCTTTCCATCCTAGGGGCAGGCATGGATCGTTGCAAACTTGCTGCGCAATTTGGCGGGCTAGCCATGACCCGTATCGGCTGTTTGGCAAATACCAAACAGCCTCTTATGGTTAATTTTATTTAAAATCAAACCTGACCTTGAAGGTAGCCATGAATCAGCTTGAATATGAATCTGCCGACAACATCTTAAGAGTGGCACTCCCAGGATGTTTTGATTATACATTAAGAGCGCGTTTTATATTGATACAGGATAAACTGGATCAGTTTGACACAATAATATTGGACTTTTCGAATGTAACTTACATCGATTCAACAGGAATTTGCATACTGTTATACATCAGAGAAAAAGCAACCAAAAAAGAACATATTCACATAACCAACGTCTCGCAAAGAATATACAACATTCTTACTGTGGCAGGATGTCATCTTCTATTTCAAATAACAGCACCAAGTGAAATCGGTGCAAAAGCGTCGTGATACACTATTCACTTGGCATCTTCACACACCGCGGGAAATGAATCGTGTGCCAGATTTGGCAGCCAAGTCGCTGGGTACTTGACAAAACCACCCGGCGTGGCGTCGCCTTGAAAAAAGAGTACGGCATCCGTGCCGGAATTGAATCCACCAATGCGGAATGCAAAACGACCCATGGAATGGACAAAGTCTGAACCAGAGAACTGCCGAATGTCACTTTTGCGGCAACGATGAAAACCCTGGCGTGCAATGCCAAACGGTTCATGCGCCATCAGTGCGCCCAAATTTTGGAGGAAGGGGTAAGAATGGCAACCAATCTGGCCTAAAAGGGGGGAAATCCCTCCAATATGGTGATCTGGAATATGTTGTCCGCATTTGTTATCCTGACCCATAAAACGAAATGGAAGGGACATGCACCCTGCCATTTTCAAGGCCGGGGGACGACATGACCGCACAACCAACCAGCGCACTACCATCCTGCCCCTTGACACGCGAGTCCCTGCAACGCTGGGCCAATGCGGAAGCGTTGCGCAAAGGCGAACGGTATTACCGGGAAAACGCTGTGCTGGACCCCTGTTGGCAAGACGAAGCGTTGACTGCCTTGGTGAGCGGTTCGCAGGTCGATCCCTATGCGGTCCACATCCATTTCGATGCGCACGGTGTGCGTGATGCAGAGTGCTCCTGTCCTTTCAGTTTCCCTGGTGCGTGCAAACACATCGTTGCCGTGCTGCTGGTCTGCATCGATCACCCGGAAACCATTGATCGTCGTCGTCCCCTGGAAGAGGTTCTCCGAGAGCTTGACCGGGAGCGCCACCTGCACCTCTGGAAAACTCTGCTTCAAGAAGATCCCTTCCTCTCCCGTAAGTTGGAGCTGTTGCTGATCAAAGAGTTGTCGGCTTCTTCATCATCTCCTTCTCCCTCACAACCGCGACACCCCGTGATCGATCCGACCCTGTTCCGCCGTGAGGCCATGGCACTGACCTCATCTTTGCAGGGTAGCCGGTACGAATATGGGATGGGCAGCATGATCTATGATCGTCTCCAGATGTTGCTGAATCGCATTCAGCCACTGCTCGACGAAGACGATGGTTTGAACGCCCTGTCAGCGTTGCGTGCCATCATGGAAGCCTTTACCATCGAATGGGTCGAATACGACGAAGAGAGTGACTCTTCGGTGCTGTATGAGGAGATGGGCGAGATGATCGCCGAGGCTCTATTGCGCGCCGACCCGCCTGCCCGCGCACGCCAGGAATGGCAGACAGCGTTGCAGGAGTGGCACGACGAACTGGCGGATTATGGCACAGAGGAAGGATTGAAGGTCGCGATTCAGGCCGCTGCGGAGGGGTGGGAGTCTGCCGAACTGCAAGCCGTTTTGCGCGGAGATGTCATGGCAGTCGATGAAGAAGCAGAGGTGGGGGCGGACGATGATCCCCTGGTGCGCATCCGGTTGCGGATTTTGGCGCAGAGGGGTCGCCATGCGGAGCGACTCAATTTGGCACGGTATCACGGTGAATACGGCGAGTGTGCGCAAACGCTGTTTCATCTCGGACGTCTGGACGAAGCGGAGGAAATCGCCACGACCCGTCTGACCTCTCCGGTCGATCTCCAGGCGTTGGCCTATCTGTTTTACGATCGGGGTGACGTGGATCGCGCCTTGCGGATTGCCCGGCGTGCTCTGGACCGTCAGGATGTCTCCGGGTTACGTCGGATGCGAGGTCATCTCGATCTGGCCCGTTGGCTGCGCGATACGGCCCGGACCGTTGGGAATCAGCCCTTGGCTTTGCAGGCTGCGGAATCGGCCTTCATGGACCAGTGCGAGATGGCGGATTATCTGGCTGTCGAGCAAGTGGCCGGTGGTGAATGGCCAACCATCCGGGAAAATCTGCTGCAGCGCATGACATTGGAAGCCAAGGTCAGACTTTCGGTTGACAAGGTGATCGCCATCTGTCTGCACGAGGGGTTGGTGGCCCAGGCCGTCGTATTGGCGGATCAGGAACGTTTCCTCGACCAGGACAGGTTGCGCGAGGTGATGCGTGCGGCCATGAACACGCATGCGGAGTGGGTGATCCGGCGCAGTCGCGCCGAGGCCGAAGAGATCATGGATGCCGCCAGGTCGAATGCCTACGATGTCGCGGCAGAGTGGCTTGCCCTGACCAGAAACGCCTATCTTCAGGCCGAACGGGGCACGGAGTGGTCATCGTTGCTGGCCACGCTCATCCAGAAACATGTTCGCAAATATAAATTGAAGCCTCTGCTAAAGGCGTTGCGGTGATCGGTCGGTCATGAGCGAGTATCAATATTACGAATTCCTGGCAGTGGATCGCCCTCTGAACGAACAGGAGATCGAGGCGTTGCGTGCGTTGTCGAGTCGTGCCCGCATCACCGCCACCAGTTTCGTCAACCATTATGATTTCGGTGATTTCAAGGGTAATCCAGACCGTTTGGTGGAGCGTTATTTCGATTTCTTCCTCTATCTGGCCAACTGGGGATCCCGGTGTTTCATGTTGCGTGTCCCAGCCCGGTTGCTTAAGGGATCCCTGGTACAACCGTACTGTCCTGGTGACAATGCCGAAATGCGACAGGTCGGTGGCAACCTGATTCTGGATTACACCCGGGACGAGGATGGCGAGGATTGGGACTGGAACGACGATGGTCGAGGACGGATGGCTGCCCTGGCTCCGGTGCGGACCGCTCTGTTGCGGGGTGATTTGAGACTGCTGTATCTGGGATGGCTGCTGGCCGCGCAGGAGGGCGTGCTGGAGGATGAGGCTGTCGAACCCGATGCACCCCCGGGTCTGGCCCAATTGGATGGTCCGTTGTTGGCGTTCGTGGATTTCATGGGCATCGATCGGGATCTGGTCGCGGCGGCTGCATCCGGAGACCAGCCCGCAATCAGACGCCCTCTTTCCCGTGACGAGATCATGGCGGCCTTGCGTGGTTTGTCGGATGAGGAGAAAAACGCCTTTTTGCTGCGCATGGCGCTGGGCGAGGAGTCCCATGTTGGCCTGGAGCTGCTCCGACGACTGGAGGGGCACATCGGGAAAGGGGCGTCAACCAGATCGGCAAGTTCAAGCCGGCGAACTGTGGGTGAACTGTTTGCGTTGGCGGACACGATCCGGGATGCAAGACAACGCCGGGAAGCGGAACGCAAGGCCTCCGAGCGCGCCCGTCAGGTGCAGCAGCAGGCCGCTGCCCGCGAAAAGCATCTGAAACATCTGTCTGGTCGTGAAGAGAAGGCGTGGGTGGAGGTGGAGGTCTTCATCTCCGAGCGTTCTGCCGCGCAATACGATCAGGCTGCGGCCCTCCTGGTCGATCTGCGGGAGTTGGCTACCCGTTCGGGCCAAACCGCCTCTTTTATCGCCCGTATTGCCGCAATTCGCCAGGAGCATGCCCGCAAGTCCAGCCTGATCGAACGATTGGACAAGGCGGGATTGAGATAGGATGCCTATGGCATGAGCAAGCACGACGATCTTTACCACCGACTCTATTCCCACCCCAAGCTGGTGGCGGATATGTCGAAGCCATCGAATCGGTGTGCATTTCCTTTGAGTGCGCTCACCAGTGCGGATAAAATGGTTTTTTCGTTATTGTTCGGATCCCGTCGGTTCTGACTCGGATCGTCTTGGACCACGCATTCAAGGGTGTCGCCGTGAACTCCCAGATTGGTCAACGCATTGTGGAGCGTCTGCAAGCCCAGGCGAAACTGTTCGTCTCGCGGAACGAGTTCTTCAAGCTGATCGGCGTGGTTCAGGCGCGCGCGCTGGGTGTCTCCCCTGGTGATCCTGTCACGGCCTTGAACGAAGCATTGCAACGCCATTGTGGCGAGACGCTCCGGGTTGTCCAGGGGGGACGCACCCTGTATGTGGCGTGGAATCTGCCCGACGAGGCATTCCTGCTCGAGAAGGCCAGACGCCTGACCACCTTTACACCCGCGCAGTTGGCTCTGAATCTGCCCATGCCCAAACTCCGCGTCGCTCCGGCCATCACACGGTTGTTGGAGTCCGGCGAGATGGTTTGTGTGGGTCTGAAAGCCGATTTTACCCCGGTTCTGAAATTCGCCGAGCGCGGCGAAACATCGAGAATCGCACCGGAACCCCTCCCCGTGACCAGACCGGACCCGGATGATGAAACCGCCCTGCATGAGGCGTTTCTGGAGATCGGCCAGGGGAGGAATTTCGTCGCCATCCACCGCTTGCGCGCCCATCTCGGCTGGGAGCGGGAGCGGTTCGACCGGGCCATCTTGCGCTTGCAGTCCGCCGAGCGGATCCTGTTGAACATGGGGGATCCCACCCGCTTGACCCGCGCCGAATTGGAGAACGCCTACCAGGACCGCAACGGCATGCGCTATCTCACCCTCAACTGGCTGGATGCCTGAGCGCATGAACACCGAATGGATGCGCGACCGGTTGATCCGCAAGAATCCTCTGGCCTCGGTGGCTGCCGGATCCCCCTGGGAACGGGTCGGGGTGGATGTGGCGTCCATCAACCGCATCTCCTTCGAGGGGGTGATGCGGCTTTACCGGCAGCTCGCCCACACGCCCGGAGAACCATTGGCCGCGCTGCTGCTCGGCGAGGTCGGGAACGGCAAAAGTCACCTGCTGGCCCGGCTGCGCACCGCCTGCCAGCAGGAGAAACAGGCCGGCGCGCTGGTTCTGGTGACGCCACCGGAGAATGGCGCGACCCCGTTTCGTTATCTTCTGAGGGAAATCGCCGACGGACTGCGCCGCCCAGCGGACGAGAGGGGGGATCTCTCCTTCTGGCAACATCTGGCAGCCCTGCTGATCGTCAAGAGTCGGGATCCGCGACGTGACCCGGAACGCAAGGATCCGGATCTCGGTCGGATTCTCAAGGCGATGCGGCATGGCAAGGGATCGCCATCCAAATGGTGGCACAAGCTGCGCACCGCCTCATTTTTCGACGACTTGGCCCCGGAGGCCTTTGATCTGGTGGAGGTTTTGGTTCGCTGGCTTCCCGCCGCGGCGGAGGAGCGACGGGAGGCTTTGGCCTGGTTGCGTGGCGAGGCGGTATCGGGCGGTCGGCTTCCGGCCCGTCTGGAACGGTTCGAGGCCAGTCTGGAGGAGATCGAGGAGCGGGCGCGCGCCCGGTTGATCGCTCTGGGATCGCTGCTGGGCGTGGCGCGGCGACCGCTGTTGATCTGTTTCGACCGCCTGGAAGATCTGCATACGCCGGCGCAACATACGGCCATGGACCGGATGCTCACCTTTCTGGTGGACCGGATGGATACCGCCTTGCCGGTGGTGCTGGCGCGTGGGCAGTTCTGGGAGACGTTGCGTCTGGAGCGGTGGAACGCCCAGATCGTCGGACGTCTGGAGAGCAACCGTTTCGAGATGACCGGCTGTTCCCGCGCCGAAGCAGAGGCGCTGGTGCGAGGCCGGTTGGAGTCGGTTTTGGGCGCAGAGGGGATGAGGTCGCTCTTTTTCGACCCGGCCACGCTGCTCGAAACGTTGGCTCCGGGTCGCAACGCCCCGCGTATCGTCCTGACCCTGTCCAACCGGCGTCTGCAAGAGCTTCTGGAGCTGCCCGCTCGGGTTGCCGAAGATCCGGAATCGCGTTTGGCCAGGGTCTGGGAGAGTCTGACGAGCCCCGCGCATTCCGCCCATCGGCGTGCCGAACCCATGCGTCCCGAACGGATCCGACAGGTGCTGCGGCTCTATCTGTTCGGCAACGACACGCCATCCGAAGCGGAAGAAGAGACGGCACTCTCCCTTGAACAACCCCCGCAAGCCGGTCGACCGGCGCGGCTCTGGCTGGTGGAGCCGCTGTTTCATCCCAAGGCGGTGATCCACAGCCTGAAACAGGGACTTGCCTGGCTGGAACGCCATCCCGGCGGACAGATCACCTACATCCGTGATGGCCGGACTTCCATTCCATCAGCTCCCAAATGGCCGGAGACCAATCGCCTGTTGCGCCGTTTCCAGACGCGCGGTGGACGTCTGTTGCCGCTTTCCGGCGAGCGGATTGCGCGATGGCATGCCATCGCGGAGCTGCACGATGCCGTTCGATGTGGTGAGGTGACCTGGATCGATGCCCAGAATCGGGAACACCCCGTGCCTCTTGCCGTGCTGAACGATTTTCTGCGGTTGCATCTGTCCACCGAGCAGA
The DNA here is from genome assembly GCA_015231775.1 of Magnetococcales bacterium. Taxonomy (GTDB): domain Bacteria; phylum Pseudomonadota; class Magnetococcia; order Magnetococcales; family Magnetaquicoccaceae; genus Magnetaquiglobus. The sequence continues at coordinate 47,764 of JADGAY010000006.1, forward strand.
CATAGGGGAAAATCCGAGGAATTGGATGCAACCGGCATCATGGAAAACACGAACGAAAGCAACCGATCCCAGTACGACACTACCCTGA
>JADGAY010000161.1 GCA_015231775.1 Magnetococcales bacterium
CGGTGAAGGATCGGGCCGCCTTGAGTCTGTTCAACGGCGCCGAGGAGCGGGGGATCCTAAAGCCCGGCGCGCGCATCATCGAGCCGACCAGCGGCAACACCGGCATCGCGTTGGCGATGATCGCGGCGCGCAAGGGGTACAAGATCACGTTGGTGATGCCGGAGAACATGACCCTGGAGCGTCGGGCGATCATGAAGGCCTTTGGCGCCGATCTGGAGTTGACCTCCGAGGCGGGGAGCATGGAGGGTTCCATCGATCGGGCGCGGGCGATGGTGGCGGCGGGCGAGGGGATCCTGTTCGATCAGTTCTCCAATGACGACAACTGGCGGGCGCACCACCGCACCACCGGACCGGAGATCTGGGCGCAGACCGAGGGTCGTGTGACCCATTTCGTCAGCGCGATGGGGACCACGGGCACGATCATGGGGGTGTCGCGCGCCTTGAAGGAGCGCAATCCGGCGGTGCGGATCGTCGGCGTGCAACCGGATGCCGAATCGCGCATTCCCGGTATCCGTCGCTGGCCCAAGGCCTATCTCCCGAAGATCTTCCAGCCCGAGCGGGTGGACCGGATTCTGGATGTCAACGAGGATGAGGCCAAGGAGGTGACCCACCGTCTGGCGCGTGAGGAGGGGATCTTTGCCGGCCATTCGGCGGGTGGAGCTGTGGCGGCGGCGCTGCGGTTGGCCGGCGAGTTGACCGAACCCGGCGTGATCGTGGTGATTCTGCCTGATCGCGGGGATCGCTATCTCTCCAGCACGTTGTTCTGAGGGGGGTGTTTCCGCCTCGGGGAAGCGCTGCGGAAAAGGTTGTCGGTTCATCGGGTTGTGATTGGCTGGATCGGGTGTTGGAAGATGTCAACGCGCGGTTGTGTTTTTTTTCTTGACCAGAATGGCGCTCTTCGATACTATGTTTGGATTGATTGCGCTCGATAAGTGCATCATGGGTCGTTAGCTCAGTTGGTAGAGCAGCTGACTCTTAATCAGCGGGCCGTAGGTTCGAATCCTACACGACCCACCAAACCAGTCAAACACAAAGAGCTGCCCGCAAGGTGGCTCTTTTTGTTTGGGGCTTGCGTACCAAGCGGGTTTCGGCTGGATGATCGGTTTGGATGCGATTTCGGCGGTATTTTTTGATCATTGAACGGGCAGGGATCATTCAACCATGGACTACTCATCCATCCTGCAAGCGTTGCAACAGGCCAGCCTGTTCGATCTGTATCGTCTGCGGGTCGGGATCGACAACATGCTCGATCAACCCGAACGGTTGCAAACGGTTCGACACCAGTTGCGACCCGGCATGACCATCGCCTATTTCGACAGTCGGCGGAACGGCCTGACCGAGGCGATCGTGGAAGAGGTGCAACGCACCAATGTCCATGTGATCGACAAGGAGGGAGGGCGGAAATGGCGCATTCCTTTGTACATGATCAATCTGGCGGGTGCGGAGACCGACATTCACGTCCGCGCCGCATCCGAGAAACTGGACAAGAACCGGTTGAAGGTCGGCGAGGCCATCGGTTACCACGATCGTCAGAACCGCGAGGTCTATGGCACCATCGTCCAGCTCAACCAGAAGAGCGCCACCGTCGTGACCCGAACCGGTGAACGATGGCGGGTTTCGTATGGCCTGTTGTTCAAGGTCATGGATGGCGAGGGGCGGCAGGAGCGGGATGCGGGATGGATCGAGGGGGAGATCCTGCCATCCTGATTTTTTTGCGTGGATTTTCCGTCAGGGGGGGGCACGGTTTGGGGGGGCGCTCTGTGATGCACGTATTCGCCAGTGTGGCCCATCGTACATGCCTGGAGTCGGCGCGATCGCGGCTTGAGTTGCGGGTTTGAAAACCGGTTGGTGCGTTGTTCTGGATCGCCAACCGGCTTGCGCGGGGCAAGAGTCGAGCTTTTTAAGGGAATTCCACACGAGAGGTTGCATCTGGAAAGGTGGATCGCTATAATTATCTGCTGATTTCTGGATCCCTTGAAGGCGGGAACGGCTGACCGGCTCGGGCGAACGACCTTCGATCCTTCCGTTCCCTCCAAAAGACGCGGATTGTCTGGCCCATGACCATCGAAAAAATGCGTATCTTCTCCGGCACCGCCAACCCCGAATTGGGGCGCCGCATCGCCGAATACCTCTCGGTGCCCATGGCCAATGCCACGGTTCGTCGGTTCGCGGATGGGGAAATATTCATCCAGATCGATGAAAACGTTCGGGGACGCGACGTCTTCGTGGTGCAACCCACCTCGAATCCGGCCAACGACCATCTCATGGAACTCCTGATCATGGTCGATGCCCTGCATCGCGCCTCGGCGGGACGGATCACGGCGGTGATCCCCTATTATGGTTACGCGCGCCAGGATCGCAAGGAGGCCGGACGCACCCCGATCACCGCCAAGTTGGTGGCTGATCTGCTTCACGCCGCCAGCGTCAAGCGTGTTCTGACCCTCGATCTTCACGCCGGGCAGATCCAGGGCTTTTTCAACATGCCGGTGGACAACCTCTACGCCACCCCGGTGCTGCTCGCCGCGGTGCGCAAGTGGGGCATCGATGACGCGGTGGTCATCTCCCCGGACATCGGCGGCGTGGTGCGGGCCCGCTCCTACGCCAAACGGTTGCATGTCGATCTGGCCATCATCGACAAACGGCGTCCGGCCCCCAATGTGGCCGAAGTCCACCACATCATCGGTGAGGTGGAGAACAAACACTGCATCATCGTCGATGACATGGTGGATACCGCCGGAACCATGATCAAGGCCGCCGAGGCGCTCCTCGCCCACGGCGCCCTGTCGGTCTCCGCCGTCTGTTCCCATGGCGTGTTGTCGGGTGCGGCGGTGCAACGCATCAACGCCTCGGTGCTATCCCGCCTGCTGGTCACCGATACGATCCAGTTGTCGCCCGAGGCCCTGGCCTGTCCGAAGATCGAGGTGCGCAGCGTGGCGCCTCTGCTCGGCGAGGCGATTCGGCGTATCTGTGACGAGGAGTCGGTCAGCTCGCTTTTTGTGTAGCACCGATGGAGGCTGTTTGGCACATGCCAAACAGCCGATGCGGGCCACGCATGGCCCGCCAAATGGCGCGGCAATTTGAGAAGCACGAAGCGATTTGTTTGATTCGTGCAGGTTTGGCGATTCCATGAATGGAATCACCAAGCAGCCTCATTAGGGATGAATTTTGAATTTTTGTTTCGATTGGATCATCTTTATCTTGGGAGTTTCAACCATGGCGATCATTCAGGCACAAACCCGTGAAGGTCTCGGCAAGGGGGCTTCGCGCTTCTTGCGCCGCCAAGCCCGTATTCCCGCGGTTCTGTACGGCGGAACGCGGCAGAATCGGAATCTCACCCTGGACCGGAAGGAGTTGCTCAAACTCCTCGATACCGAGGGGTCCGGTCTGCGCACCCATCGTCAGGACATGGTGATCGATGGCGACATCCGCGTCGCGGTCCTGCTGCGTGACTATCAAATCCATCCGGTGACCGGCATGCCGGAGCATGTGGATTTCATGCGTTTCGATCCCAACCAGATCATCCAGGTCGAAGTGCCGATCCGTGTCACGGATGAGGAGATCTGCGTGGGCATCAAGGCCGGCGGCATGCTGGAGATGATCCAGAAGGATGTCGAGGTGCAGTGCCGCGCCGATGATCTCCCGAACTTCCTGGAGGTCTCGGTCGCCAAGCTCGAGATCGGGGATGCCATCCATGTGCGTGATCTGCAACTGCCCCAAGGCGTGCATATCAACGCCGAGGACAACTTCACCCTGGTCACGGTGGTGGGTGTCCATGGCGAGCCCGCCGAGGAAGCGGTCGCGGGCTGAGCGATCGCTCCGACGCTTGAATCCCGGATGCGCTCGGGGGTGCGAACGTGAAGCTGCTGGTGGGGCTGGGCAATCCCGGCGCGACCTACGCCCGGACGCGCCATAATCTGGGGCAGGATCTCCTTCTCGAGATGGTCCGCCAGTTCCAGCTTCCCGTTGTGGGCAAGCGGTTCGCCGGGCAGTTCGGGGATGGGCGCATCGACGGGGAGCGGGTGTTCTGGCTGATTCCCGAAACCTACATGAATCTCTCCGGTGAGGCGGTGGGCGCGTTGGTGCGTTTCTACCGCCTCGCCACGGAGGATCTCATCGTGTTGCACGACGACGTGGATCTGGCCTGCGGCAAGGTGCGCATGAAGATCGGCGGCGGCAACGGCGGCCATAACGGCCTGAAATCGATCCAGCAGCACTTGAACTCCCCGGATTTCGTGCGCATTCGATTGGGCGTGGGACGTCCGCCCTCGGGCATGGATACCGCCCAATTCGTCCTGGCCGGCTTTCCACCCGGCGAACAGCCCCTGCGTGATCACCTGTTGACCTACCTGCCCCCGGTCCTGCCATTGATTCTGCGCGGAGATCTCTCCGGGGCGATGAACCGCTACAATCTTTCCCAACTTCCCGCTCCCTCTGGTAAAAAGGAGTCCCCATGGCCGTAAGATGTGGCATCGTGGGACTGCCCAACGTGGGCAAGTCAACCATTTTCAATGCCTTGACCGCCGCTGGCGCGGAGATGGCCAACTATCCGTTCTGCACCATCGAGCCCAATCAGGGCACCGTGGCGGTGAACGATCCGCGTCTGGAGGCTTTGACCGCCCTGGTGCGTCCCAAGCGCAAGGTACCGGCGGTGATGGAGTTTCTGGACATCGCCGGTCTGGTGCGTGGCGCGAGCAAGGGTGAGGGATTGGGCAATCAGTTTCTCGGTCATATCCGTCAGGTGGAGGCCGTGGCCCATGTGGTGCGTTGTTTTGTCGATGACGACATCACTCATGTGCATGACAAGGTGGATCCGGCCCGTGACATCGACATCATCGACACCGAGTTGATGCTCGCCGACATGGCCAGTCTGGAGAAGCGGCACAAGAGCATCGTGCAGAAGGCCCGTTTTGGCGACAAGGAGTCCAAGGATCTGGTCACCTTGTACGAATCCCTGATGGCCGGACTCGACAACGGCATTCCGGTGCGTCGTCAGAAGCTCACCGAGCCGGAGAAGCTGTCGATCCGGGATCTGTTTCTGCTCACCGCCAAGCCGGTGATGTATGTGTGCAACGTCGCGGACACCGAGGTGGCGGTGGCCCAGGAGCCTGGGAAGCATGCGCTGGTGGATGCGGTGCGTGCCATTGCCACGGCTGAGGGAGCGGGCGTGGTGGCAATCTGTGGCAAGATCGAATCCGAGATTGCCGAGTTGAATCCCGAGGAGACCCGTGTCTTTCTGGACGATCTGGGTCTGGAGGAGTCCGGATTGGACCGCATGGTCCGTACCGCCTATCATCTGCTGGGGTTGATGACCTACTTTACCGCCGGTCCGCAGGAGACCCGTGCCTGGACCATTCCCCAGGGTTCAACCGCCTATGATGCGGCGGGTGCGATCCACTCCGATTTTCAGCGTGGTTTCATCCGTGCCGAGGTGATCGCCTATCGGGACTACATGAGTGCCGGTGGCGAACTGGGTGCCAAGGAGCGGGGATTGTTGCGGGTCGAGGGGCGGGATTATCTGGTGGTGGATGGGGATGTGATGCATTTTCGTTTCAACGTGTAATCCATCGAGCGTGGCGCGCCGAGGAGTTTTTAGTCCGGGGACTCCTCGGTTGGAGGCGCTGTTTCACGCGGGTCGCTCTCCCCCTTCTTGCGCGACTCCGGAATCATCGCCTGATCATCCTCGAAGAGAATCCGGTGCGCCGGCCCCTCCAGATCGTCGAACTGTCCCTTGCGTACCGACCAGATCAACATGCCAAGCCCGACCAGGCTCAACAACACCGCAATGGGCAACAGAATAAAGATCGCATTCATCGCAACGCCTCACCTGAATTCATTTTTTTCGCTCGAGATCACGCAGCCGCAAGGCGTTGCCCACCACCACCAGACTGGAAAGCGGCATGGAGATGGCCGCCACGATCGGCGAAATCAGACCGGTCATGGCCAGAGGGATGGCCAGCAGATTGTAGATCAATGAGAAACGATAGTTCTGACGGATGATCTGCAAGGTGCGTCGCGCCAGGGTAAAGACCATGGGCACGGTGGAGAGTTCGCGATTGAGCAGAATCACGTCCGCGGCGGCCACCGCCAGATCGGTGGCATTGGCCACCACCATGGCCACGTCAGCCCGCGCCAGGGCTGGCGCATCGTTCACGCCGTCGCCAACCATGGCGATCACCGCGCCCGAATGTTGCATTTCGGCGATGCGTTGCTCTTTTTCCTCGGGCAGCAGTTCGCTTTCAGCCCGATCCACGCCGGTCTCCGCCCCAACCTGTTCCACCACCGCGCGCCGGTCTCCGGAGAGCATGGTCACCGGCAGCCCCGCTTCCCGCAACGCAGTCACCGCCTCCCTGGCCAGTGGCTTGAGGGTGTCGGCCAGACCGATCCAGCCCAACAATTGCCCATCCACGCCACAGGCGCTCCAGGTGTAGGCCTCCTTGAGCGCTTCAGGGGCGACGATGGATTCCGGACCGTCCGCGCACACGAACTCCAGACGCCCGATCCGTACCAGGGCGCCGGCGATGGTGCCCTCCATGCCCAGACCGGGCACGTTGCGGGCATCGACCACCGTGTGGGGCATGGGCCAGCCACGGGTCTGGAACGCCCGATGAATGGCCCGACCCACCGGATGTTCCGAGTGCTGTTCCACCGCCGCCGCCAGGGTCAGGATCTCCCGTTCGTCCCGGTCACCAACCGGCACGATCCGCTCCACCCGTGGCAGACCGAGGGTCAAGACGCCGGTCTTGTCCATCACCACCTGCGTGACCCGTTCGAGCCGTTCGA
>JADGAY010000162.1 GCA_015231775.1 Magnetococcales bacterium
ATGGTGCATCATTCAGCTAAAGCCGGGAACCCTGGGGAAGAATTGGCGCTTACGCATGATCAGCCCAAGCCTCCTTGGCGGCGCGCAGTTTATCCCCCAGCATGTTGAGGGTGAGGAGCAGGTTAAAGTTCATCACCACCCACAGAATCGGTCCCCATCGATAAAGCTCAACAATGTCCAAACTGACATCTAACAACGGAATCTTGATCTGATCCTGAACAAGCAACTGCTTGTCCGTGGTGGTCAGCACCATCACCATGCCGAAGATTCCCACCAGCAACATCACCAAATGCACCTGGCGGGTCACCTCCAAGGCGCTGTTAGCCGCCTGCAACGTTCTTTCACGACGGTCGTCGGCTTCCTTCTCCTGTCTGGTCTTCTCCTCCTGCAACCGCAGACGGCGGCGTTCGAGCAATGACAATTTTCCCGGTCGATCGATGGCCATTCCACCCCTCCGATGGATGTGTTATAATTTAAATCATACTTAATCACATAAAAAAGAACATGTCAAGGCATCTACTGAACAAAGTAGAGCTTCAGCTCTTTAACTGCGAGAATTGTATTGCCTCTGTAGATACGGATAGGCCCACGCGCGCTTGCGCCTTTTTTCGCAAAAGGCGCGAAAAAAGGCTTATCGTGAAAAGCGCGCGAAAGGCAAAGGAAATCCACTTTAAAGTCAAAGGATCCGTCCCAAGGGCTTTGCCCTTGGATCCCACCAGGAGCCATTGGCTCCTGGACCTCGGCAATTTTTGGTCTTGGCTTCACCCGCCCGCCTCAGCCTTGCGCTCCCCTGGCAAAAGCATCGACAGCAACGCCGCGCCCAACACAAACCCCGTGGACCACCACAGACAGCCGGTCAGGCCGTAGTTCTGGAACGCCCATCCTGACAGCAACGTCCCGGTCAACCGGCCCGCCGCGTTGGCGCTGTAGTAAAACCCGACGTTCATCGCCACCTTGTCGTTGTCCGAATACGACAGGATCAGGTACGAATGGACCGAGGAGTTGATCGCGAACAGTACGCCGAACACCCCCAACCCGATCATCAACGACAGCGCCGGGTCATACCCCTGCATCAAGGCCAGGGCGATGCCCGCCGGGGAGGCGGCCAGCAAAAAGGCCATGGTGCGGGCCGTGTTGCCGGTCGGGTGCCTCTTGCCCCGCAACAGCAACGGCGCGCCGGCCTGGACAAAGCCGTAACACACCACCCACAACGCCAGAAAACTGCCGACCGACACATGGTTCCAACCCACCACGGATTGCAAAAAGACCGGCAACCCCACCACGAACCACACATCCCGTGAGCCGAACAGAAAAAACCGCGCGGCAGAGAGCAGATTGATCTCACGGGTGTTGGAAAAGAGCTGCGAGATCTTGGCCTTGGTCTTGGAAATCCCCATGTTGCCCGGCAACACCAACCAGGTCACAAGATAGACCGCCAGCAACACCCCGGACATGGCCATCAAGGTGTGCTGAAAGCCGAACACCTGCAACAACAACGCGCCAAGAAAGAATCCCGCGCCCTTGAGGGTGTTCTTGGAACCGGTCAGCACCGCCGCCCAACGAAACAGCCGGGATTCCGCATCTCCACCCGTCGGCGTGATCAGCTTGACCCCGGCCTTGGCGCTCATCTTGTTGAGATCCTTGGCAACGCCGGAAATGGCCATGGCGGTCATCACGTAGGCCACCGTCAGCCACGACGGATCCATGGCCAGCATGCCCAATGCGAACACCTGCATGAACCCACCGATCACCATGGTGCGGTTCAAACCGATGCGACTGCCGATCCACCCGCCCACACCGTTGGTGATGATGCCGAAAATCTCATAGAAAAGAAACAGAAAGGCGATGGCAATCGGGCTGAAACCCAGATTGTGAAAATGCAATACCACCAGCATGTGGATCGCGCCATCGGTCAGGGTGAAGGCCCAATAGGCCAGGGTGATCACGATGTAGAGCTTGAACCCCATACTGCCGCCGCTCTCGGTCTCGGTGGACATGTTTTTCTCCTGCTTGAACCTGTCTGATGGGGGCGCCCCGACCATGGACCACCTGACAGGCGTTCCACCGGGGAAATGCGGGAAAGGGAGGCCCATCCTCCCTTCCCCGAATCGATGAACCGGCGCTTACATGGAACGGGCCACCTGGGCGGCCAACTCCACCATGCGGTTGGCATACCCCACCTCGTTGTCGTACCAGGAGAGGATCTTGACGTGGGTGCCGTCGATCACCATGGTGGAGAGGGCATCCACGATGGAGGAGCGGGTATCGTTGTTGTAATCGATGGAGACCAGGGGCAGCTCCTCGTAACCCAGAATCCCCTTCAAGGGACCGTTGGCCGCCTCCTTGAGATGGCCGTTGATCTCCTCCACCGTGGTGGGCCGGGGCACCTCGAACACCATGTCGGTGAGGGATGCGTTCAACAGCGGCACCCGCACCGCCGTGCCGTTGATCTTGCCGGTCAGCTCCGGAAAGATCTGGGTGATGGCCTTGGCCGAGCCGGTGGTGGTGGGGATCAGCGACAGCGAATTGGCCCGCGCGCGGCGCAGATCCTTGTGGCCCAGATCGATGATGGTCTGGGTGTTGGTGATGTTGTGGATGGTGGTCATGGAGCCGCGCACGATGCCGATCTTCTCCAGAATCACCTTCACCACCGGGGCCAGACAGTTGGTGGTGCAGGAGGCGGCGGTCACCACCTGGTGCTTGGCCGGGTCATACAGGTGGTTGTTCACCCCCACCACCACGTTGAAGGCCTGGGGATCCTTGACCGGGCAGGCCACCACCACCTTCTTCACCCCGCCGTCGAAATAGGGCTGCAAGGCCGGCATGGTCTTGAACTTGCCCGTGCACTCCAAAACCAGATCCACGCCGAGCCCCTTCCAATCCACGCCACCGTTGGTGGGGGCGTTGGAAAAGCTCATGCGCTGGCCATCCACCACGATCCCGGAACCGTCCGAGGCGACCTCATGCTCCCAGCGGCCATGCACCGAATCGTATTTCAGCAGATGGGCGGCGCAGGTGGCGTCCCCGAGGATCTCGTTGACATGCACGAACTCCAACTCCGGCAGACGCCCCCAGGCCGCCCGCAATCCCAAACGTCCCATCCGACCAAAACCGTTGATGCCCACACGAATCGCCATGCCCGTTTCTCCAAATTGTTTTGAGTAATGATCAAGCGTGATACCATTCACGGGTGCGCTGGGTGATGCGCACCACCGACAACATGACCGGAACCTCCACCAGCACACCGACCACCGTGGCCAGGGCCGCGCCGGACTCGAATCCGAACAGTCCGATGGCCGTGGCCACCGCCAATTCAAAAAAATTGCTCGCACCGATCAGGGCAGCCGGAGCCGCCACGCTGTGATCCACCCGCAACTTCCGGCAGAGCAGATAGGCCAGCCCGGCGTTGAAATAGACCTGGATCAGGATCGGCACGGCCAGCAGGAGGATCACCAGCGGTTGACGCAGGATCTGCTCCCCCTGAAAACCGAACAGCAGCACCAGCGTGGCCAACAGGGCGGTCAACGACACCGGGTGCAACCGGGCAAGCAGCGCCTCCAGCGCCAACGGCCCGCCGTTGGCCAACAGGCGCATGCGCCACACCTGCGCCACGATCCCCGGCACCACGATGAACAGCGCCACCGAGATCAGCAGCGTCTCCCACGGCACCACGATGTCGGAGAGTCCCAACAAAAACCCGACGATCGGGGCAAAGGCCACGATCATGATCAGATCGTTCAACGCCACCTGGGTGAGGGTGAAATGGGGCTCCCCATCCGAAAGCTGGCTCCAGACAAACACCATGGCAGTACAGGGGGCCGCCGCCAGGATGATCAATCCGGCGATGTAGGAGTCGATCTGCGCCACCGGCAACCAGGCGTGAAACAGATGGCGGACGAAGATCCACCCCAGCAGAGCCATGGAGAAGGGTTTGACGCACCAGTTGATGAACAGGGTGACCCCGATACCCTTCCAGTGGGCGCGCACCCCGGCGAGCGCCCCGAAGTCGATCCTGAGCAGCATGGGGATGATCATCAGCCAGATGAGCAGGGCCACCGGCAGGTTGACGCGGGCGATCTCCATCGTGCCGATCCATTGAAACGGCGCGGGAAGCGCGTGTCCGAGAACAATCCCGACCCCGATGCAGAGCGCCACCCAGATCGACAGATGGCGTTCGAAGAACCCCAGGGGGGTACCGCGCTCCTTTTCAACCGTTACCGCGCATTGCTGACTCATGACGCCCCACTCCTTGCCCTTTCGATGACGAAAATGCCCCGTCGCCGACTCAATCCATGCCGCCGATGCGATCCAACGCCCGTTTCAGGGAGGCCGGATCCAGCGACTCCAACGGCAACTCCAGAAACGCCCGGACGCGCCGTTCCAACCGCTCCAGGGTGCCCCGGAACAGCTCCAGGGCCGCCTGCTCATCCAGCCCCTCGGCCAAGCGGCCCGGCTCCGCCACCCCCCAGTGGGCCTTGAGCGGCGCCCCTGGCCAGATGGGGCACATCTCGCCCGCGGCACCATCGCACACGGTGATCACCACCCCCATGGGCGGGGCCTCGGGCCGGGCGAACTCGTCCCACACCTTGCTGCGCGCCCCTGCCACGGCGATACCGCGTTCCGCCAGGGCGCGCAAGGCCAAAGGGTGGACCTCACCACTGGGATGGCTTCCGGCGCTGTGGGCCGCGACGCGCTCCCCGGCGTGATGGTTGAGCAGCGCCTCGGCCAGGATGCTGCGCGCCGAATTATGGGTACACAAAAAGAGCACGTTCAAGCGGGACATGGCGATGCAAGCTCCTCATGGTCATCCAGGATTCAACAATTAACGCAACCATTGATCCACGTGCGAGGCGCCAGGAACACTCCCGACGTGAATCACCTTGCCATTCAGAACCACCCCCGGCGTGGACATCACCCCAAAGCCGAGTATGGTGGCCATGTCGGTGATTTTTTCGAGGGTGATCTCCACGCCCAGTTTTTCAGCCCGCGCTTCGATCAGTTGCGCGGTTGTCAGACAATTTTTGCATCCCGGCCCCAGCACTTTGAACGACTTCACGGCGGTGCTCCCTTGTCTTACGCAAAGATTCCATTGAGCAGATAGCCAACGCCGATGAAGGCAATGGCCAAAAACAGACCGAAGAACACCAGCATCCGAGGCTTGAGCACCTTGCGCAGCATGACGAACTCCGGCACCGAAATCCCCACCACGCTCATCATGAAGGCGATCACGGTACCGATCGGAACCCCCTTGTCGAGCAGGGCCTCGGCAACCGGAATGATCCCGGTGGCATTGGAATAGAGCGGCAGTCCCATCAGCACGGCGGCGGGCACGGCCAGGGGGTTGTCCGCCCCGGCGTATTCCAGAAAGATCTCCCGAGGCACATACCCGTGCAGCGCCGAACCGAGCCCGATCCCCACCAGCACGTACACCCAGATGCGACGGACGATGGTTTCAACCTCGCCCCAGGCGTAGCGGATGCGTCCTGTCAGGGAGCCATCCACCTCCCCCATGGCCACCGCACCCATGCGGATCGACCAGACATACCCCTCGACCCACCGTTCCAGGTGGAGCCGATCGATGAGCAGACCGCCAAGGATCCCCACCCCCATGCCGGTCACCACATACACGGTGGCCATTTTCCACCCCATGATGGAGGTCAGGATCACCACGGCGACCTCGTTGACCAGCGGCGAGGTGATCAGAAAGGCCATGGTCACCCCGAGGGGGATGCCACCTTCGAGAAACCCGATGAACAACGGAACCGACGAACACGAGCAGAACGGGGTGACCGCCCCCAGGGTCACGGCCAACAGATAACCCGCGCCATGGGATTTTCCGGCGATGTACCCACGCACCTTCTCCGGCGCCAGCCAGGTCCGGAACAGCCCCATGATGAACACGACAGAGACCAGCAGAAAAAAGATCTTGGTCGTGTCCTCCACAAAGAAGTGCATGGATTGGCCAAGCCTGGAGTCCGGCGCGAGCCCCATCCAGGCGTAAACCAGCCTGTCCGCGAATGTGCCAAAGATCTCCAGCATGGTTCAATCATCCCGTACTCAATCGGTGCCCGGCTGTCAATCCGATGCGATTGGCAGCACCGCCCCAGTGCCAGGCACCGGGATTCGTCCGTCCCGTGGGCCTGTCTATATCTGCTGAGTTGAATATACACTTATTCAAATATACAGTCAACCATATTTTTTATCCCGTCTGACCGTGCCCCGTGCCTGTCATTGTGGCGCGCCCGGAGCTGCCGAAGCGCCATTCATCCAGACTCCACTTATTTATCGAAACTTTTAAACTTGACCCATCCCCGGTGGAACGGCAAGATCGAACGCCGGCGGTCAGGATGAGGCTTGCGGCCATCCACCCCCCTCCCTGCCCGTCCACCCGCATCCATCGCCCCTTGGAAGAAGGTCCATGAACTCCCCCCTCAAGATTCTGCATACCGAATCCTCCCTCGGCTGGGGCGGACAGGAGTTGCGCATCCTCACCGAGTCCCTCGGCATGATCAAGCGCGGCGTGGATGTCCGCCTGTTCACCCCTCGGGAGGCGACCATCTTCCAGGAGGCCCAGGAACGCAGCCTGCCCGTGGAAGCCGTGCCCATCGCCAAGAAAAATCTCCTCGGGCTGGTCACGTTGCGGGAGCGGATCCAAACCCTGCAACCCGAT